>JAYVIQ010000001.1:0-18626 GCA_043770215.1 Cytophagales bacterium
GTACAGAATATAAAATACTACAAAAAATTTTATTTGATTATGATTGACAAATTTACTTACCATGAGGCATTATTGGGCTTAACAACAATTGTTGCTTGGTCTGATGGAGAATTACATAGATCTGAGGTAGATTCTAGAATTAATATGATTTTAAATGAAGGCATAACTACAACAGAAATAGACATTTTTAAGTCTAAATACGATGAAATAAACAGCTTTGAAAGAGTATACAAAAATTGCATAGCTGTATTAAAAAATGAAGAGTACGATAAAAAAAATCGTGCCCTTGCTTATATGTGGCAGCTTGCTAACCTAAGCAACTCAGAGGAAGAATTGGACCTAGAGTACATTACAGATAGTTGGATGAACAACAAAGGAAATGTAGAATTGGCTGAACTTAAATGGATAAACCAAGCAAGGAAAGACTTGGATGTGGATTTAGAAGATTTCAAAAAAGAATTTGCTTCTTTGCCAGAACCAAAAAGATTTTAATCTTTCTCTAAAAGCCTTCTAATTTTTGGAAGGCTTTTTAATTGTTCAAGACCAAACCAAACCCAAAAAAACCAAAACACAATTCTATACCTAGACAAACACCCATAATTTGGCGAAACCAAACAAAAAAATCCTGCACAAACCAAAGTAAAAAGTAACATGACATAAAACTCTTTTCTCATTTCAACTTTTTTAAAATAAAGCAATCCAAAAAACAACAATAAAAAAACCAAACTATTTTCTAAGCTTATGAAACTCACAAATAGGTTGGTTGTACTTACAAAAAACACACCTTTATAGGACTCTAAAAATGCTAGATAAATGTTCCAATTGCTATTTTCCTGAAAATTTAATTGTATAAAATTAGATCCATTGCTTAAATCTATCATTTGATAGTAATTTAGTTTTGCAAGCTCTAATATAACTTCAAACTGCAACTGAGGCATAAGCAGGTATTGCCCAAAAAAATAACATACGCACAAAAAGACACTAGCTATCCAAAACCAAGGTCTGTTGTAATATTTAAACAAAACAAATAAATAGGCTACAAAAAGCACAAAAACAAGATAAAAAAATCTGAGTTCTAAAAGTATCAAAATTGAAAAAAACAAAATAGAAATAGACTTTACCTTCCAATTTTTAATTTTCCATTTATCAAATTTTCTTTCTGTGTAACTAAATTTAGACCAAAAATATGCACTCAAAAAAAGTAAGGCTGGAAAAGCAAGTGCCTCTTTACAAATGCCTGATGACCAAAATAAAATACTAGGAAATCCTAAAGCAATACAAAAAGTAATGTTTTTATATTCCAACCTGTAATTTATGATTTTATAGGTTTTATAGAGAAAAATATTGCCAATGAGGGCAACTATAATAGCATCTAAATACAAACAAGAAAAGTTGATAGCATGGATGAAATGAAAAAATTTGGCAAAGAAAATACGTCTATATTCATTAGAGATTTGACTAGGTACATGTTTATCAGTGAACAAGACTTCTAACATTGGTTTTTTCTCCCAAAAAGATGTAAGTTTCAAATAATCTGTTAGGTCACCAATGTATATATTTTGGTAAACAAACACAAAAACTAAAGCGCTAGCTAATCTTAAAACAGTCAAAGTTCTAAAGTACTTATCTTGTTCTAGCCAATTTTTGAATGAATAAGCCATTAAAAAAAACCAACAAAAAAATGTAGAAATCCAAATCATACCCACCCTAAAATAGTTTTTCCAGTATGACAATCAAGACATTTTTTATGCTTGCAAGATTGGTTGTACAATTCAATAGCCCCTTGAGACAAAAAAGCATCATCTATAACAAAGCCATAAGAAGTAAAGGAATTTGTTATAGAATTTTTCTCAGATTTCAACTCTTCCAAAATAGCTTGGGCTTTAAATAAGTAGCTTTCATCTCCATAATATTTACTTAGCAAACTAAGATAGGGCACCAAAGTATTTATTTTAAAGTGATTTTTAAGATCTTGACTTATTGTGTGTTTTTTAGTGGTTTTTTTATCAAACTGATAGTGTTCTTGCCAATATGTAGGTAGGTCTATCGTATTTAAAAATGAGTTGCCAATAGATTCAATTTCTTCTAATTCAGAAATTGGCTTAACCAAGCCAACCAACACAGCCAAGCTCACATGCGGTTTTGAAGCACCCCTTACTTTTGAGAAATTCCATTCAGTAGAATTAAGTTCTTGTAAACTATGCTTTTGTTTTAAAAAAAGATACTCGTTGTACAATTCTTTTTCATAACTCACATTTGAGTTATTCAATAAGCCAGCCGTTCCAAAAACAAAGGCCTCAATGGTTTTTTCTTGGTCACTATATTTAAGCAAATGCTTTATCTCTAGATGCTTACCTAGCTTACCCATAACTTCTTTATTGACTTTTTTACCCAAAGCAAGAGCAAAGAGGTAAAACAACATTTGTTTCCAATCAAATCCAAAAGACTCAAGGGTCTGGTAGTGTTCATTTGCTTTTCTGGTTAAACGCAGAAAAGCGTGTTGGCTTAAAGTATACTGTTTATCTATTTCTTTTATTTTCTCTAGATAATTTGTGCAAGAAAACAAGGTAGAACTCTCTAAAAGAGACTGATAATGTAGCAACAGAGTAGTTGAAACATGGTTTTTTAAAATTAAACAAGGTATTCCTTTTGGTACTGTTTCATGGTTTTCTACAGACCAAACCACGTGTAAAATCACGTTTTTATATTTATCATTGAACTGGTGCCCATGTTTGAGCCAGTCTATGTCTTTTACATGAATCTCTACGGTACCAGCCCACTCTAATTCACCTATTTTTATTCGAGCATCAGAAAAGTCTGGCCCATCGTATTGATTTAAAAATCCTTGCTTAATTAGAACAATTGGCTCATGATGAACGGTTTTTAACTCTGTAGCATCAAACAATTTATGTTGCCAAATAAACTGTATCAACTTCTCGGTAATCATTGCCTATTTTATATAAGTATCTAGCAATTGAGACATCTCTAGCTGAATTTTTAATGCTTCTGCTCTTGCTTTTTCTGCAAAATCTTCTCCGCTAGAGGCGTAAATTATTGCTCTAGATGAGTTTACTAAAAGCCCGCAATGATCATTCATACCATATTTAGAAAGTGTTTGCAAATCACCACCTTGTGTACCTACGCCCGGAACCAAGAAAAAATAGTCTTGGGCCATTTTCCTTATTTCTATAAAAGATTCTGCTTTGGTAGCTCCTATGACATACATTAAATTCTCTGGCGTACCCCATTCCTGACTTTTTTCTATGACTTCTTGGTATAGCTTTTTTCCGTTTTTCAATTCTAAATCCTGAAAATCTGCACTTCCTTGGTTACTAGTAAGGCCCAAAAGTATAACCCATTTATTTTCATATTCTAAAAAAGGTTGTACAGAATCTTTTCCCATGTAAGGAGCAACAGTTACAGAATCAAAATTCATTTGTTCAAAGTAAGCTCTTGCGTACAAACTAGATGTATTGCCTATATCTCCTCTTTTGGCATCTGAAATTGTAAAAATAGAATCAGGTATAACAGACATCGTTTTTTCTAAACTCTGCCAACCATTTGTACCTAAACCTTCATAAAACGCTATGTTTGGTTTGTATGCCACACATAAATCTTTAGTTGCATCTATTATCTGGGTATTAAATGCCGCTATGGGATCTTCAAGATTTAGTAAGTGCTTCGGGATTTTCTTCAAATCTGTATCTAAACCAATACACAAGTATGACTGTTTGGTTTTTATTTGTTCAAATAGAGTAGCTCTAGTCATCATTATTTTGAGAAAGTTCCAGCATTGGTAAGGTCTTCTACACTTATTTCTGGGTGTTTTTTATAATCGTAGGTAAAAATACTTTCTGCAAAAACCACGTTTGGTTTGAATGTATTTAGCTTAAACTTATGTCTATTCCCATTTTTTTCAAAAACAATCCACTGCTTTACTTCATTATTGAGTGGATTTACCAAAAGTTTAATCTTAAAAAACTCTGCTTTTAGGTTTGCTTTGTCTGGATTCAACTCAATTGTAGTGCACTTTACTCCATCTATTGTTTCATCCAATCCTTTTAAATACTTATAGCCTATTTTGTATGCATCCAATACTTTACTCATGTCTACAATTTTGTCTTCTGCATCAAAGTCAGAAACATAGGCTTCTTTGTCTTTTGCTACCACATTCCAAATATAAATTCCATTTGAGTAAAACTCTTCGCCATCAGATTTTTTTAGATGAAATTTATTTCCTTTTACTTTAGCATCTGCGGTAAAACTTTCGTTCATGCTTGGGTTAGCAGTTACTTCTAATTTGTACGTAATGTTTGCTTGAAAAGATGTATAAGCCTTATATTTAGCATTAATTGCATCCAACATTTTTTTTGCTGCCGGATCTAACTGCGCTACCATTGATTGTGTTACTGATAAAATTAAGCCTAAGATTACGATTGTTTTTTTCATTTTATTATTGTTTTCAAATTTGTTGGGTACATTAAAACCTTTAGAAATAAAACTTCAATTCAAATAGAAAGTTTATCTTTTATCAAGTTCTTTCAATAATTGTTCCAAAGTATTTTCATCTTGAATGTACACATCTCTAGCTTTGGCACCTTGAAAGGGACCAACTATACCTGCGGCTTCCATTTGGTCTACAATTCTTCCAGCTCTATTGTAGCCAAGTTTTAATTTTCTCTGGATAAGAGACGTACTGCCTTGTTGGGAAGAAACAATTATTCTGGCAGCTTCATCAAACATTGAGTCTCTGTCTGATAAATCCACTCCAGATTTTTGATCTTCTGCACCTTCTCCTACGTATTCTGGCAAATGAAAAGCAGTGCTATAACCTTGTTGACTACCAATAAAATCTACAATTGCATCTATTTCATGGGTATCTACAAAACCACATTGCACCCTTATAATTTCAGATCCTTGAGAGATAAGCATATCTCCCATGCCAATCAATTGATCTGCACCTCCTGTATCCAATATGGTTCTTGAATCTATTTTAGAAGTAACTTTAAAGGATATTCGAGCGGGGAAGTTTGCTTTAATAATACCGGTAATTACATTTACAGATGGTCTTTGAGTAGCAACAACTAAATGTATACCTATAGCTCTAGCAAGTTGAGCAAGTCTGGCAATAGGCGTTTCCACTTCTTTGCCTGCTGTCATCATCAAGTCTGCTAATTCATCTATTACAAGTACAATGTATGGCATAAACTTATGTCCTTTTTCAGGATTTAGTCTACGCTCTATAAATTTTTTGTTATACTCCCCTAAATTTCTACAGCCTGCTAGTTTTAGCAAGTCATACCTGCTGTCCATTTCTATACAAAGTGAGTTTAATGTATTTATTACCTTAGAGGTATCTGTAATAATTGCTTCTTGCTCGCCTGGCAATTTGGCTAGAAAATGACGCTCTATTTTAGAGAAAATAGAAAGTTCTACTTTTTTGGGGTCTACGAGTACAAATTTTAATTGTGCGGGGTGTTTTTTGTACAATAAAGAAGCCAAAATAATGTTTAGACCCACAGACTTACCTTGCCCAGTAGCACCTGCCATAAGCATGTGAGGCATTTTGGTGAGGTCTATCATAAAAATCTCATTGGTTATGGTTTTGCCTAAAACAACTGGCAATGCCATTTTAGAATTCATAAACTTCTCAGAAGTAAGCAAAGATTTAAAGGAGACAAGCTCTCTTTCTTTATTGGGTACTTCTATACCTATTGTACCTTTTCCTGGTATTGGCGCTATAATCCGTATCCCTAGCGCTGCTAAACTCAGTGCAATATCGTCTTCTAAGTTTTTTATTTTACTTATTTTTATACCCGCTTCTGGAATAATTTCATACAAAGTAACTGTAGGCCCAATTGTGGCCTTTATGCTAGAAATACCTATTTTGTAGTTCCCTAGTGTTTCTACAATTTTATTTTTGTTGGCACTAAGCTCTTCCATAGAAACTTTTACTTTGCTTTCAGGGGCGTCTGCAAGTAAGTCAGCTGTTGGATATTTATAATATGAAAGATCTAAAGTGGGGTCATAAGTACCTAGGTCTAATTCTCCAGAAAAATCTATAAAATCATCATCAGTTTCATTTTCAGCTATTTCCAATTCTACTTCATCCTCTTGATCTAGCTCATCATGGCCTTGGCTAAAGGTAGAATTTGTGGTGTTTTCTATTTCAAAATCGGGTGTTGAAACTACAGGTTGTATTTTCTCCACTAATTCAAACTCTTCATCTTCTTGATTTAATAGAGTTGTATCAGAAAGTTCGCTTTCTAAAAGTTCTTCTTCTTCTTCTTCTTCTTCTTCTTCTTCTTCTTCTTCTTCTTCTAAAACAGATTTGCTATCTACTGTATCTTGTAAAATAGCTTTTTCTTTATTTACGGTAGGAACTATGCCAAAAAGGACACCAAAATCAAAGAAATAAATCATGAACAATAACAAAACAAAACCCAATAACAAAAAAGTGCCCCAACCTATAATTCCGTTTAAAAACTGAGCGATATAAAACCCAGTACCTCCGCTATAATAAATGATAGCGTTTGGGTCTTCTATTTTATTTAAGATAAAACCCAGCATTACACTTATCCAAAGTCCTGAAAATACAGATGCTTTGGTAAATTTTACTTGGTTTTCTATTTTTTTGCCCGTAATTAAACTTAATCCAAACAAAAACAAAATAGGAACTATACAAAAAGAACCTATACCAAACCATTGATTAATAAAATAATGACTCAAAATTGATCCTGAGTAGCCAATGTTATTTTTAGTTTGTTTACCTAATTCAGCGGTATTTTGGCTTAAATCATACATCAAATCAAAATCTTCTTTACCAGAAAAAAAATGAGAGGTAAATGCAAACAACATACTTGCAGAAACCACCATAAAAAGTGCTCCTACACTAAATTTAAACCTAGGATCTTTTAAAAACTCTGGGAGTTTTAAAGAGCTCTTTGCTTTTTTTGAATGAGACTCTTTGGAATCTTTCTTCTTCTTTTCTTTCTTTATTGTCTCTAAAGATGGAGGGGATAAATATTGATTTTCTGCCACAATATATTAGTAAATTTTATTTACCATTGCTTAAAATTGCTTTATTAATTCTTTTCACAAAACCAGGCCCTTCATAAATAAACCCTGTGTATATCTGCACCAAACTTGCACCTGCCTCTAACTTTTCTATAGCATCTTCTGGACTAGATATTCCTCCTACACCTATAATTGGAAAAGCGCCATTGGATTTTTTGTGTAAATATTTAATTACCTCAGTACTTTTGTCTTTTAGTGGTTTGCCACTTACACCACCATTACCAATTTCTGTAACTTTATTAGTATCCGTAAGTAAGTTTCCTCTTTCTATGGTAGTGTTTGTAGCTATAACTCCTGCAATTTTAGTTGAATTTATTATATCAATAATATCATCTAATTGGTGTTGGCTTAGGTCTGGAGCAATTTTTAGAAGTATTGGTTTTGGTATAGGTTGTGCATTATTTAGTTTCATAAGCTCACTTAGCAAGTGCGTAAGAGGCGCTTTCTCTTGCAAATCTCTAAGATTAGGCGTATTAGGAGAGCTTACATTTACCGCAAAATAATCTACGTATGGGTACAATGCCTGAAAACAAAAAGAGTAATCTGATAAGGCATCTTCGTTTTCTGTTGCCTTATTTTTACCTATATTTCCACCAACAATTATATTTGATTTTCTGGTCTTAAGCTGTTCTATTGCTTGGATTACTCCTTTGTTATTAAACCCCATTCGGTTTATGATTGCCTGATCTTTAACTAATCTAAAGAGTCTTTTTTTTGGGTTACCATCTTGAGGCTTTGGAGTAAGCGTACCTATTTCAGTAAAACCAAAACCAAAATTTGCTAGCTCATCTACTAATACGGCATCTTTATCAAACCCGGCAGCAAGACCCACAGGATTTTTGAATGTTAACCCAAAGACAGTACGCTCCAATTTGGGATGCTCAAAAGCATAAAAATGTTTAATTAAAGCATTCAAAAACCGAACTTGGTTTATTTTTTTTATCCAAAAAAAAGAAAAATAATGCACTTTTTCAGGATCGAATAAAAATAAAATATTTCTTACTATTACTTTGTACACTGCTATATTTTTTAACTACAAATATAGAATTAATAAAAAACTTTTGCTTACAAAAATAGCAATTATTACAAAATGCCTAAGAGTACTAATTTCAATTTATCTAAATCTCTGATGAGTAATCTTTGCCTGTTAAATGTGATAAGATTCATGGTTCTAAGCTCATTTAACACAGTAGTAACTGTTTGTCTAGAAGTGGCTGTAAGGTTAGCAATAATTTTATGACTGTAAAAATCCTGCACTAAAGTTTCAATGCCCACACGCTTACCTCGTTCTTCTGCCAAATATATCAAATACTCTAAAACCCTAGTTCTTGAACTTTTAAACAACAAACTCGTAACCATTCTCTCAGCTTTTTGTAGTCTTAAACCAATCAAGCACCTTACTTTAAGGCTAAATGACTGATTCTGTCTCATCATATCTTCCATTTGAGTTAATGTTAAAGGGCAAATGGTTGTAAATTTATCTAAAGCCTGGGCAAAATCATTTCTAGGGTATTCCCCCATAATTGCCATCTCTCCAAAAATATCTCCTCTTGAAAGTACCGCTTTAGTTATCTCTTTTCCATCTTCGGTTATCTGCCCAATTTTAACCTTACCTTCTTTTATAAGATATACTTTCTGGTCCTTAGCTTCTTCTTGATAAATAAATTGATTTTTTTGAAATGTAAAAAAAAATGTGTTTGTGTTTTGCTTAGCTCTTTGTACTTGTGGGGACAAAAAATTTTATAAAAATCTACCTCTTCAAAAAACCAAATATTGTCCATCTCACCATCATTTATTTCAAATATACTAAAAAAAGTGTTGTTAGAATACAACCAAACCGTAAACGATTTTCTGATACGTTCAGTTAGGAAATTGCACTTAAAAAAATCTTTCGGTTTTATAAGTACGTTGATTTTTCACAAAACTAAAAACCGAATAAAAGAAGAAATAAAACATCTGTTGTTGGTTGGTAGAAATTACTATACACACAATTTATGTTTGGATAGAATTAAGAATTTGGGTAATGGTTAAAAATAGAACTAAAAATAGCAAGCCAACATCGCACCGCTCAACCACTGACCTTTGCTTTCGTCAGAACCTGGAGGATTAAGCAGGAGCTGGTCGTATCGACTTGCCGTTGCAAATAAACGCATTTTTTGACTTCTACGCAATTATTAGGTGCCAAATATTTTATAGTTTTTATGTTAAGGATAAATTGCCTGAGCAAATAGCAATAATTAGTCCTATTTTCTAGACTAATGCTTAAAATAAACTTAAAAATAAGTCTACTTTTAAAGCAAAAGCACATTCTATGTTTAAGATTACTTAAATTAGACGATTAACCAAAAAAAGAATTGGTAGATTCTAACAGTCTAAAACGCAAAAAACTCTATTCATAGTAAATAAATAGAGTTTTTGTAATTTTTAATCTTGTACAATTAATTTTTAGACGCTTCTTTTTTGTTGTGAACTACAGAAAAATATACACCAGCCGTCAAAGCCAATACAATAAATCCAAGAGAAACTGGAGTTGGAATATCTAAATGAAAGAAATGTAAAATCATTTTAAGACCTACAAACGCTAAGATAACAGCTAAACTTGTTTTTAAATATTTGAAATCAGCAAGGGACGATGCTAAAACAAAATACAAAGACCTTAGACCTAAAATAGCCATAATATTGCTGGTGAATACTATAAACTCATCATTTGTTATGGATATAATGGCAGGGATAGAGTCTAGAGCAAACAACAAATCTGTAATTTCTACAACCATTAAAGCTAACAAGGAAGCGGTTATAAATAACTTACCTTCTTTTCTGTAAAACATAAGTTGCTGAGGAGCATCCATGTTTACAGAAACCACTTTTTTTAGCATTCTAACAGCAAAGCTTTCTTCTATATTTTCTTCTTCTTCACCACCAAAAATCATTTTGTAACCAGAGTAAAGTAAGAACAACCCTAGTAAAATAATCATCCAACTAAACTTCTCTATTAAAGCCACTCCTGCTACAATCATCAAACTTCTAAATACCAACGCCCCAATTATACCCCAAAACAATATCCTATGCTGGTATCTTGTTTGTATTTTGAAATAAGTAAATATCAAAGCGATTACAAAAATATTATCCACACTTAATGACTTTTCTAACAAATATCCTGTAAAAAAATCTAATGCAACACCTCTAGCTTGCGCTTCAGTAGTGACTACATGACCAATAGTTTCTCCCAAACCAAACCAGTGATATTTGTAACCAAAATAAATCAATACATTAAAACACATAGATAAAGCTATCCATATAAAAGTCCAAATTGTTGCTTCTTTGGTACTAATAACATGATTTCCTTTGTGAAATACACCTAAATCTAATAAAAGTAAAACTAAAATAAATGCAATAAATATTATCCAAATCATTCTTTAATCATTATTTATCACAATTTGGGCAAAATAACTGAGTTTCTTATAAAAAAATCAGATTATTTTTTGATCGTTTAGCATCCTAAACATCAACCCTTCTTTTAGCGCATATGGACTACACTCTATATAGCGCAAGTTACAGACTTCAATCACAAGTTCTATAAGTACGCAGGCAACGGAAATCATTTCCGCCCTCATGGCTATCATTCCTGGTATCTCAAGCCTTTGTTCATAGCTTTTTGAAATTATTTCAAAGGCAATTGAATCAAATTCTTTTAAATCTAAATGTAAAGACGCATCTGTTTTTACTTTTTCGTTTCTAATATCGCATAGTGTGTCAAAAGTCCCTGATGCTCCAATAAGGTATGTTGGTTTTAGGGCGTTACACGCATCTATTAATAATTTCAATTGAACAAATAAATAATTTTTTAGCTCAATTATACTATCCTTTGAGAGTGGATCTGTGGTATGAAATCTTTCCATAAGTCTTATACCTCCTATTTCAAAACTTTGTTTCCAAACCAAATCTTGTTGGTTACAAATTATAAACTCTACGCTACCGCCTCCAATATCCATTATGAGTGCGTTCTCATGGGTTAAATGTACCGCACGTTTTACACCTTCAAAAATAAGATTAGCCTCTTGTTCTCCACTAATTACCTTTATTTCAAAGCCTGTTTTGGCTTTTATTTCTTGGAGTACTTCTTCTTTGTTTTCTGCCGTTCTGAAGGCACTAGTAGCAGTAATCTCTACTCGCTTGCAGCTGTGCTCATCTATGTATTTTTTGAATTCCGAGAGAGCCTCTAACCCTCTTTGCAATGCTTTTTTAGTGATTTTTTTTCTTTCAAGCCCTTTTTTACCAATACCTACTGCTTTGCGCATTTTAAAAATAATTTGTGGCTCTGAACCACCATCTCTGAAGATGACTAAATGAAAGGTATTAGACCCTAAATCTACTGCTGCAAAATTACCTGGAGAAACCAAATTGTTTGTATATTCTAATAATCAGATGTAAATTTAAACTTGTATTTCAGAAATCCGACAATAATGACAAATAAAAACGAAAAATTCTTAAAAGAATACCTAGATAATCCTTCGCCAACTGGTTTTGAATCTTCTGGACAAAAAATATGGCTAAAGTATATAAATGATTTTGTAGATGAAACATTTACAGATACTTATGGTACTGCTGTAGGCGTTATAAATCCTGAAGCAAAATATAAAGTAGTTATAGAAGCACACGCAGATGAGATTAGTTGGTTTGTGAACTACATCACAAAAGATGGCTATATTTATGTAGTAAGAAATGGAGGTTCAGACCATCAAATTGCACCATCAAAAAGAGTGAGCATTTTCACTCGTAAAAATGGAATAGTACAAGGTGTCTTTGGGTGGCCAGCCATACATGTGCGCAAAGCCGCAAACGAAAAATCTCCAGCTTTAGATAATATTTTTATAGATATAGGTGCAGAAAATGCTGAAGAAGTTGCTGCAATGGGGGTAGAAGTAGGTAATGTCATTACGTTTAATGATGAACTTATGGTACTGAATGAAAAATACTACGTAGGTAGAGCATTAGACAATAGAATGGGGGGATACATGATTGCCGAAGTAGCAAGAAAATTATCTGAACGTAAAGAAAAGCTCCCTTTTGGATTATATATAGTAAATGCTGTACAAGAGGAAATAGGCTTACATGGTGCGCACATGATTGCCCACAAAATAAAGCCAAATTTGGCTATTGTAACAGATGTAACGCATGACACTCAATCACCAATGTACAATAAAATTACAGATGGAGACCTAACCTGCGGCAAAGGACCTGTACTTACTTATGGTGCTGCTGTACATAACAATGTAGTTGGTATGATTAGAGATGTAGCAGAAAAAAACAATATCCCTGTTCAACTCTCTGCGGCTTCTAGATCCACAGGCACAGATACTGATGCATTTGCCTACTCTAATGAAGGCGTTGCCTCTGCATTAATTTCTTTACCTCTAAAATACATGCATACAACTGTAGAAACGGCACACAAAAACGATATAGATGCAGTAATAGAGTTGATGTATCAGTTCCTTATTCAACTAGAAGATGGCCAAGAATTTAAATACATTTAATGTATGATAGCTCTACTCGTATTTACATAATAAGAAAAGAGAAACCTTTTTTCTTATTGATTCTATGATTTGAATTCAGTTTTGTTGGTTTGGGGTTTTAAAATATCCCAAACACAAAACAAAACCGAAAAACTAATCAACCACCAAACCATCTTTCATAATAATGGTTCTGTCTGATATTTTTGCGAGATCTTGATTATGAGTAACTATAATAAAAGTAAGACCTAATTCTTCCCTCAATTCAAAAAACATCTCATGTAAAGCTTTTGCATTAGCAGAATCTAAATTACCGCTTGGTTCATCTGCCATAACTAGAGCGGGATTATTGTGTATAGACCTAGCTACAGACACACGTTGCTGCTCACCACCTGACAATTGAAAAGGCTTATTATTCAATCGGTTGCTTAAACCAAGCCTATCCAATACATGTTTTGCTCTTTCTTGGCACTTAGCTTTTGAATGACCAGCAATTATACCTGGCAGCATAGCATTTTCTAAAGCACTTAACTCAGGCAATAAATTATGAAACTGAAACACAAAACCAATAGTGGTGTTTCTAAATAGCGCCAACTTATTATTACTTAACTCAAACGGATTTAGACCCTGAATAAAAACAGAACCTTTGTCTGGCTTATCTAAAGTACCCAAAATATGTAAAAGTGTAGATTTTCCTGCACCAGAAGACCCAACGATACTCACAATTTCTTTAGATGTTATGCTTAAATCTAAGCCTTTAAGTACTTCTAAATCTTTGTATTTCTTACTAATTTTATTTGCTCTAAGTATTTCCACTGTGCTAATTTAAGGCTTAGATTCAAAAATTTATCAAGCAAAAAGAAAATTTTAAATTTATATTCTAATAATTTGGTTAAAACTAGGTATTTCTACTTGTATGTATGCAAGAAATCTGTTACTTTAGCCAACCTTAATTATAGAAATCAATGAATATACACGAATATCAAGCCAAAGAAATTTTAAAAGGATTTGGCGTAAAAGTTCCGATGGAAATAGCGGTAGACACAGTAGAAGAAGCTGTTGCTGCTGCAATAAAAATAAATGCAGAAACTGGAAGTGAATATTTTGCTGTAAAAGCTCAAATTCATGCAGGTGGAAGAGGAAAAGGTGGTGGAGTAAAAATTGCAAAGTCTATGGATGATGTGCGTACTTACGCTAGTCAAATTTTAGGAATGACTTTGATTACACCTCAAACAGGACCAGAAGGCAAATTAGTACGCAAATTACTCATTGCCCAAAACGTATTCTACCCAGGCGTAAGTACCCCTAAGGAGTTTTACATGAGCGTTTTGTTAGACAGAACTACAAGTCAAAACATCATTATGGCCTCAACTGAGGGCGGTATGGAAATTGAGGAGGTAGCAGAAGCTCACCCAGAAAAAATCATCAAAGAGTGGGTAGACCCAGGTGTTGGACTACAAGCGTTTCAAGCCAGAAAAATTGCATTTAAATTAGGCTTAGAAGGCGATGCCTTCAAAGACATGGTGAAGTTTATCTTTGCTTTATACAAAGCTTATGAAAGTTCAGACTCTTCTATGTTTGAAATAAACCCTGTACTTAAAACATCTGACAACCAAATAATGGCTTTGGATGCTAAAGTAAACATAGATGATAATGCTATGTATAGACACAAGGACTATGCATTGTTAAGAGATGAGAACGAAGAAGATCCATTAGAAGTGGAAGCATCTAAGTTTGACCTTAACTACGTTAAGCTAGACGGTAACGTTGGCTGTATGGTAAATGGCGCAGGATTGGCTATGGCTACTATGGATATGATTAAATTAGCTGGTGGTGAACCCGCTAACTTTTTAGATGTAGGTGGGGGAGCAAATGCTACAACGGTAGAAGCTGGTTTTAGAATTATACTTAAAGACCCTAATGTAAAAGCTATTCTAATCAATATTTTTGGTGGCATTGTGCGTTGCGATAGAGTTGCAAATGGCGTTGTAGAAGCATACAAAGCTATTGGAGAAATTCCTGTACCTATTATTGTACGTTTACAAGGTACTAATGCAGAAGAAGGCGCAAAAATTATTACAGAAAGTGGTTTAAATGTGATTCCTGCAATTTTATTAAAAGAAGCAGCAGATAGAGTAAAAGAAGTTTTGGCTTAGTTGTATTCTATTTAGCCAAAAACGTCATAAATTGACTGTTTGCCATAATCTCATTGGATTTTTGGAAAACAGTCAATTTTATTTTTATGTAGATTCTCTAAAATAAATTCAATCTTAGATTCTGTTGATAAGTCAAAGGGAATCCAATGAATTAAAAACCCTTCTTTTTCTATTTTCCTTAAAAAAGTCATTTGCCTTTTTGCGTATCTATGTATTTCTGTTTCTAATTTAGAAAAAGCTTCTTGTTTAGAGAGTGTATTGTTTAAATAGAAACACATGTATTTATACTCTAGCCCATAATATACTAACTGCTCATCAGATATTTTTTCCCTAAGCATTTGTACTTCTTCTATCAAACCATTTTGTAGCCTATAATTTAATCTATCAGTAATGCGTTGCCTTCTAAGTTCATTGGGCGGATTAAGCCCAAAAATAAATGGATTTATAGTACAGGTATCATCTTCTAAAAGCGCATTGGAAGCCAAATACGTAAGTACTTCAATTATTCTAATGCATCTTTTTTTTGTGCTTGTATCTATTGTGTACTCTTTAGGGATAGTATATGTGGCAACAACATCTATAAGTTCTTGGTGTTCTAACAACTCTAACTGTACCCTTAAAAAATCATTTACGGGCACCTCTGTATACTTACTTTTTTTAAAAATAGAAAGTAGATAATTTGCTGTACCTCCACATAATATTGGTTGCTTTCCTTTATTGATAATCTCTTTATGCGCTTCAAAAAAATATTTTTTAAACTGACTTATGTTTAGTTGATCACCAGCAGAGGCTATATCTATAAGATGGTGTTTTACCGATCCAAATTCTTCTAAATCTTTGCCTGTTCCTATATTCATCCCCTTATAAAACTGCCTTGAATCAACACTTATTATTTCACCAGTTAGATTTTGAGCTAATTTTATGGCTAGTGCAGTTTTTCCGCTTGCTGTAGGGCCTGTAATGACTATGCTTTTGGGGTGTAGTTGTAAATTCACAGCATTTTTTTTGCTAAAATAACAAAAAGATTGTTTTAGACAGCTTTTGCGCTTATGCATTTCAATATTATTGTATGATTGCGCCTTATTTATAAATGAGTTGTTTGCTCCCTGTTTAGTTTAGCCTACCATCGTAACTATGCATTAAAATGTATCATTACGCTTATACCTTTCAGAATCAAGACCTAACTACTGTTACAACCTATTTCTTTGGTATTTACTTATCAAAATTGATCAAACAATCTACTTCTAAAAATATCATACCTTTGATTTTGGAAAAAGGCTAGTTTCAATTTCATAATTCTAATATCCTATGTATCTTGCTATACTTTATGATCAAATACTCCAAGCACAAATTAGAAAATGGATTAACTGTGATTGTACACCAAGACTTGAGTGTGCAAATTGCAGTTTTAAATATTATTTACAACGTTGGCTCAAAAGACGAAACAGCTGATAAAACTGGTTTTGCACACCTTTTTGAACATCTAATGTTTGGCGGATCTACTCATTGCTTAGATTTTGATAGTGAGTTACAGAATGTTGGAGGCGAGAACAATGCATTTACTTCTACAGATGTTACCAATTATTACATGACTGTACCTGCAAGCAATATAGAAACTGCGTTTTGGTTAGAGTCAGATAGGATGGAAAATCTACTATTAAATAAAAAATCTTTAGAAGTACAAATAAAAGTTGTTATTGAAGAATTTAAGCAACGCTATTTAAACCAACCCTATGGAGACGTTTGGCTAAAGTTAAGGCCTCTAGTTTATGGCACTCACTCCTATTCTTGGGCAACAATAGGCAAAGAAATTAAACAAATAGAAGATGCCACTTTAGATGATGTGGCTGCTTTTCACAAAAAATATTACTCGCCCAATAATGCAACACTGGTTTTGGGTGGCAACATAAGCGAAGAAAAAGCATTAGAATTTGCAAATAAATATTTTGGCCAAATAAGATCTAGCCAAGACATTATTCGTAATTACGGAACAATACCAACACAAACAGAAAAGAAAACCCTAACTATAGCTGCAGATGTTCCGCAAAAAGCCATTTATATGGTGTATCATATGCCAGACAGAATGCATCGAGATTATTACGCCATAGATTTATTGTCTGATGTTTTAGGCAGAGGAAACTCTTCTAGATTGTATAAAAGTTTGGTATTAGAAAAACAATTGATGACTAGTATATCTGCTTCTCTGACTGGGTCTTTTTTGCCAGGTTTGTTTGTAATAAGTGGCAGAGTAAATGATGGACATACTTTTGAGGAGGTTGAAAAAGCAATAAATAAAGTCATTTGTGAAATCCAAACTATTGAAACTCCTACTTTAGAGCTTCAAAAAGTGAAAAACCAAGCCGAAGCAAGCATTATTTTTGACAGAACAGAAGTATTAGAAAGATGTATTTCTATTGCATACGCTGACTTGCTAGGCGATACCGACTTAGTAAACAAAGAGTTAGATCTAATATTAAATGTAACTGCAGAAGACATAAAAACTCAAGCAATCAAAATTTTAAAAGAGAACAATTGCTCTGTATTGTATTATGATACAATACCAAATACTGAAAATAAAGACGAATCTAATTTATAAACCATGAAAAAAATAAGGGTTGGCTTTGGCTATGATGTGCACCAATTAAAAGAAGGATATGACTTTTGGCTTGGGGGTATAAAACTAGAGTCTACTTTTGGTGCTGTAGGGCATTCGGATGCAGACGTTCTTATTCATGTCATCTGTGATGCTCTTTTAGGTGCTGCTAATTTACGTGACATAGGATTTCACTTTTCTGACACAGACCCAAAATACAAAGGCATTGATAGTAAAATATTGTTAAAAGAGGTAATGACTTTGTTGAGAAACAAAGGATATGAAATTGGAAATATTGATTGCACAGTATGCTTAGAAATGCCAAAAGTAAATCCTGTAGTAGATAGCATAAAACAATGTTTAGCCAAAGTGATGGACATAGAGACAGAGGACATATCCATTAAAGCAACTACAACAGAAAAACTAGGTTTTGTAGGTTCTGGAGAAGGGGTAGCAGCCTACGCCACAGTTTTGGTTTATAAAAATGAATACTAATGTTACAGATAGTTTTTCCACTCTTCTCTAACTCTACCATTTTTATCTGCTAAATACAAAAATGGAGACGGTTTAAACGGTTGAATTTTTAAGTCCATCCCAGAAAATTCTAAATCTTTATCTCCTTTTTTGATATTGCATATTTGGCATGCCGTTATAACATTTTTCCATGTAGTTTTACCTCCTTTGGATCTTGGGATAATATGGTCTAACGTCAGATCTTTTAGAGATCCGCAATAGGCACATTCAAAATTATCTCTTTTAAAAACATTTAGTCTGTTTAGAGTTACACTCCTATACGGAACTGAAACGTATTTTCTAACCTTTATTACAGATGGCCTAGCAAAGGCGTCTGTAATGGATAAAAATGGTTCGTCTTCGTACTCATGTATCAAATCTGCTTTGTTCAAAAATACCAATATAAACGCCCTGTAGGTAGAGCATATACTTAGTGGGGAGTAATCCTGATTAAGAACTAAAACATTTGTATTCATACACTTATACTATTTAAAATATTAATAAGTCAGATATTCTATTCTTAAAACTAATGTATAAAACAAATTAGAAGAAAGAAAGTTATTGGAAGATATTTTTTAGAACTTAGTTAAAAAGATAAAAATTGAAATAAAACCACACGTTATATAGTTTCTAAATTGTGAATATCCGTTATTGTACCAGTAGCGGAATTGATTAGTCATTTTGGGCGAAACCCTATCGGGTCAGGCTCTACGCTCTCGCTTTTGTTGCTGAAAAAGCAACAAAGAGCTCCGCTTCGATCCTTTTCGCAAAAAAAAT
>JAYVIQ010000002.1:0-17657 GCA_043770215.1 Cytophagales bacterium
AAGAAAGAAAAAATTGCTTCTGGAAAATGTTCTCGCACTTTCAGAAACCAAACCAAGAATTATTAACCGTTTGTGAAATTAATTATTGAACTATATATAAATCTACCAAATACAGAACTTTGTCATATTGGAACTATAAGCCAAGAAATGGAGTCCATTGCAAAAAAGTATTCAAATAATAATATTGTATACCTTGGTTCAAAACCACAAAACGAACTTAACAAAAACTATTCACAAGGTTCTGTTTTTTTCTATTACCATCTTTAAAAGATGGTTTTGGAATGGCACAACCACAAGCTATAGCATGAAGTCTTCCTATAATACGCAATAAAAAGGAAGAAGATTTAAACTCTAAAGATGGAGAAGAAGATTTTGTTATTCCTAATAGAAATGTAGAAGCATTAAAAGAAAAATTGCTTTATTTGTATAATAACCCCACAATTTGTAAAGAAATGGGTGAAAAAGCGAAAAAGAGAGTGAATAATGATTTTTCTTGGGATGATTATGGCAATAGGTATCATAAAAATCTAGAAATAATAATGAATATAAACATGAATAAATAAACACATGAAAACATTAATATTAGCAGGTGGCTTTGGCTCAAGAATTAGCGAAGAAACAGACTTAAAGCCAAAACCCATGATAGAAATAGGTGGTAAACCCATCTTATGGCATATAATGAAAATGTATTCTAATCACGGACTAAATGATTTTGTGATACTTTTGGGTTATAAAGGCTATGTAATTAAAGAATATTTTGCCAATTATTTCTTGCACCAGAGTGATGTGACTTTTGATATGACTACCAACAAAATGGTAATTCATAACAACTCTTCAGAACCTTGGAAAGTAACTTTAATAGACACAGGAGAAAACTCTATGACTGGTGGCAGAATAAAAAGGGCTGCAAAATACATAGGCAATGAAACATTTCTTTTGACTTATGGAGATGGCGTATCTGATGTAAACATAAATGATGCTATAGCATTTCATAAAACAAACAAAAAAGCAATTACTATGACTTCTGTACAGCCCGCTGGTAGGTTTGGAGCATTAGAAATAGCGGAAGACAATAGTGTAAAATCGTTTATAGAAAAGCCAAATGGAGACGGGAATTGGATAAATGGAGGTTTTTTTGTTTGCGAACCTCAGGTTTTAGACTTTATAGATAATGACGCTACCGTTTTTGAAAAAGAGCCATTAGAAAACTTAGCCAAAAATGGCGAATTATTTACCTTTAAACATTATGGCTTTTGGCAATGCATGGATACATTAAGGGATAAAAATTATTTAAACGAACTTTGGGACAAAAACAAAGCTCCTTGGAGAAGTTGGTGATTAATTGAAAAAATTATGTTTGGAGATATATATAAAAATAAAAAAGTGCTTGTTACTGGCAATACAGGCTTCAAAGGCGCTTGGCTGAGCCTTTGGTTAAAACAATTAGGCGCAGATGTATATGGGATTTCAAAAGATATTCCTAGTACACCATCGCTTTTTGAAATTGCAAATTTAGAGTCGCAGATAAATCATGTGTTTGCAGACATTAGAGATTTAGATGATATGGTGCGTATTATTCAAGAAATTACACCAGATTTTGTATTTCATTTAGCAGCACAACCTATTGTAAAATTGTCTTATTCAGAACCAATAGACACTATGTCATCTAACATTATGGGTACAGCAAATATTTTAGAGGCTTTACGAGTTTCTGATTTTAAATGCACTGCCATAATGATTACAAGCGACAAATGTTATGACAATGTAGAATGGGAATGGGGCTATAAAGAAACAGACGCTTTAGGCGGTAAAGACCCATACAGCGCATCTAAAGGAGCTGCAGAAATTGTTATAAAAAGCTATTACGAAAGTTATTTTAAATCGGTAGATTCCAAGGTTAGGATTTGTTCTGTACGTGCAGGCAATGTAATTGGAGGAGCAGACTGGGCGGCAAGCAGATTGGTGCCAGATATGTTTAGATCTTGGTCTGAAAATGAAATTGTAACCATAAGAAGCCCATATTCTACTAGACCTTGGCAACATGTTCTAGAGCCCTTGAGCGGATATTTAAGGTGCGGAGAAGCGTTGTACAATGACCAAAAATACAATGGCTTTGCCTATAATTTTGGTCCAAACTCAGACCAAAACAAAACAGTATTGCAGTTATTAGAAGAAATAAGCAAATACTGGGGCAGCAAAGATGCTACAAAAATGTACAGTATAGAGCCAGATTTGAATTTGCATGAAGCAGGTCTTTTAAAATTAAATTGCGATAGAGCTTTGCAACATTTCAATTGGAAACCTACTATGCATTTTGATGAAACAGTAGAATTTACAGCTACTTGGTACAATAATTTTTATAATCAGACTGACCTAGACATGCTACAATTTACAAATGAGCAGATTACCAAATATACTGAACTTGCAAAACTAAGAAACAACAATTGGGCTTTATGACAGATTTGATGGACGGAATTACGCTTACACCTTTAAAAATTATTGAAATAGCAAAAGGAAATGTAATGCACGCCTTAAAAAGTTCAGACAGCAGTTTTTCTGGTTTTGGTGAGTCTTATTTTTCCACCATAGAATGTAATCAAGTAAAGGGATGGAAAAAACATACTCGTATGGTTTCTACATTGATAGTCCCTGTAGGTGAAGTGAGATTTGTATTTTATGACGACAGGGAAAATAGCCAAACAAAAGGTGAGTTTTTTGAATGTTATTTATCGCTAAAAAATTACAAACGGTTAACCGTACAACCAGGCATTTGGATGGCTTTTCAAGGCATTGGCAAAGAAATAAATCTGGTAATGAATATTGCTAGTATAGAACATGACCCTACAGAAGGATTGGTTCAAGATGTTTCCGTATCTGACATAAAATTTGATTTTGGAGCTTAAAAAAAACATACTAATCACTGGCGGAAAAGGCTATTTAGGAACAAGAATTACAAATTTCTTATCTCAAATAGATTACTTTTCTGTTTTTGTAACTAGTAGAAATAATTTACCTTTAGAAAATAAGCAAGTACAATTAATTTCTGTAAATACAGCTTCAGATAATTTAGAGATTGTTTTAGAATCAATAGATGTAGTCATACATTTAGCAGCATTAGATGCAAAAAATAGTGATCTATTTCCTGAAGAAGCAATAGATGTAAACATAAAAGATACCGTAAAATGGCTAGAAGCTAGCGCAAAATCTAAAGTTTACCATTTTATATATTTTTCTACTATCCATGTATACGGAAACTCACTCATCGGCAATATAAGTGAGAATACTGCAACCAAGCCTGTTCATCCTTACGCCATCACTCACAAATGTGCCGAAGACTATGTGCTATATTATAGCAAAAAACATGGTTTTAAAAGTCAAATATTTAGATTATCTAATTCTATGGGCTACCCAGAATCAGAAATGTCTCAATGGAATTTACTAGTACCAGATTTGTGTAAAAAAGCTGTACTCACAAATAAAATCCCTTTGCATTCTAACCCAAAAACCACAAGAGATTTTATACCTATACAAGATGTTTGCAGAGCAATAGAGCATTTTATTAAAAATAAAGAAATTGAAGAAGGCATCTACAACATAAGCAGTGCCAAAAGTATGACCATCTTAGAAATGGCAACTAAAATTAAACAGCAATGCCAAGAGTTAGGCATTTGTTTACCAACTATTGAATTACTTTCTCAAGAGATAAACGAACCCCCTTCATACTCAATAGATAATACTAAACTGAAAGAAACAGGATTTGTATTGAATGAAAATTACGAATTAGAAATAAAAGGTTTATTGACATATTGTTTAAATAAATTTAAGAAATGATAGATATATTAGTCATTTCACATGCCTCTTTTAGAAGAGTAAATAGATTGATTTACAATATATTAAGTAAAGAATACGGACTTAAAATTTGTATTTTGGCCCCTACCTCCCTTGTTCAAGGCGGGAAAATACTTGAAACTGATGCAGTATTAGAAAATGACACTGAAGTTATTTTTAGAGAATTAAAAGGAGCAAACCCTAGAACTTACGGGTTTAAAGGCACAATAGCTCTGCTCAATGAATTAAAACCAAAGATGATTTATTTAGACAATGACCCAATAAGCATTCAAGCAATAAATCTTGGCAATTGGGCTATGAAAAATAAATCTAGCCTAGTATGTTTAACCTGCGAAAACCTAAAATTTGATTTGGTAAGCAGTTTTAAAAGAGTTGGTGCAAAAGGAATATTATTTTCAGTTTTTAAAACACTGTTGCTTTGGTTTAGCAGAAGTAATGTAAGCCATGTTTTTGCAATAAATAAGTCAGGTTTAGAGATTTACAAATCTTTGGGTTTTAAGTCTGTTTCGCTTACTCCGCTAGGTTTCGATCCTAAAATATTTTATCCAAATCTTGTTGAAAGAACCAATAAAAGAGCAGAATTGGGAATAAATGAACGCACCCTTGTCTTTGCATACATAGGTAGAACTGTTTATGAAAAAGGAGTACATGTCTTGCTTAAAAGCTTATCTCTTCTAGAGAAAGGCAATTGGGTATTTATTTTAGATAAATTTTCGGCAACAAAAACGAGTTATCAAGAAGAGATTATTTCATTAATAGAAGCCTATAAACTTACAGACAACGTACTCTATTTTGATGCACCACACGCAGAAATTGCAAACTACATGAATGCTGCCGATGTAGTTATTGTGCCTTCTATAAGCGTACCAAAATGGGTAGAGCAATACGGAAGAGTAGCCCCAGAGGCAATGGCATGTGGAAAGATAGTTGTAGCCTCTAATGTAGGTGCTTTGCCAGAAATTATTGCAGATGCTGGTATATTAGTAGAAGAAAATAATGCTCTAGAACTTAAAAATGTATTGAGCAAGCTAATTTCTGAGCCAAATACCTTTGCTGTTTTAAAGGAGAAAGCGCTTAACAGAGCCCACTCAAAATATAGCGTAGGCGTACAAGCCAAATTATTGCATGAAACTTTTAAAAAATTGCATTCTAAAGTATGAGTACCGCAAAAAAAATGCGATTATTAATTGTAGGTTCTAAAGAGCCTTATGCTCTAGAAAAATCCTATATAGATAATTTATCTAAAGACATAGATGTTGAATTGTTCGATTCTCACGATGTTTTTCTTAACTATTATCAAAAAAATAGTATAAATAAACTCATTTTTAGATTAGGCATATCTAGAATTTTCCCTAAAATAAACAATGCTCTATTGCATTTTTTGAGTCAAAATACGTTTGATGTGATTTGGGTCTTTAAAGGAATGGAAATTTATCCATCGACCCTAAAAAAAATAAAAGAAAGTGGCGTTAAATTGGTGAATTACAATGCAGATCATCCGTTTATGTATTTCTCTAAAGGTACTGGCAACAAAAATGTTTTTGATGGAATAAAACACTATCACCATCATTTTTCTTACTCCCAATCTATTGTAAAAAGAATAAAAACCGAATATTCTATCTCTAGTTCTTGGCTTCCTTTTGGGTTTACAAACGCTAAAAAACCAGCACTAAAAGAGAATGAAGAAATTAATAAAGTTTGTTTTATTGGAAACCCAGACAGCAATAGAGAAAAAGTAATAAACACACTCCTACAAAATAAAATAGCTGTAGATGTATATGGAAATGGCTGGGATAATTTATTTGCCAATAACAGCTATATTAAAACACACCCACCAGTATATTCTGAAACGTTTGTAGAAACTGCTCAGAAATATAGAGTGCAATTAAACGTGTTTCGCCCACATAATTTGGGAAGTCATAACATGCGCACCTTTGAGATGCCCGCACTTGGCTGTATAATGCTTGCACCTGTAAGCCATGAGCATAGTGAATTATTTGTAGAATGTACAGAGGCTTTTTTTTATGAAAATGATGAAGAGTTGATAAAAAAATGTACCCTTATTTTAGATTTAACTTTTGATAAAGCCAATGAAATAAGAAAAAGTGCATACCAAAGATCTATACATTCTGGATATTCTTATAGTGATAGGGCAGAAGAAGTGTTAAAAAAAATTACAACTATTCTTTCACAAAATGAGTAATAAAATAATACATTACAAAGGCTTAAATGGAATACGGGCTATAGCCTCATTAATTGTTTTGTGTGCACACATAAACCACGCTTCTCATTTTTATGGTTTGAGTTCTTTAACTATTTTTGGAAGCGGAAGCGCAAGCCTTGCAGTGGTTCTTTTTTTTGTATTAAGCGGGTATTTAATCACCAGATTATTGTTAGTAGAAAAAGATACATTTTCTAAAATTGATTTGCCTAAATTTTATGTGCGAAGAATATTAAGAATATGGCCAATCTATTATTTGATAATTATTGTAGGACTTTTGTTTTATTTCTCCATGCCTTCACTAACAAAACTTAATGAGATTGAGATTTTTAAAACATTTGCACTATATACTTTTTTAATTTCCAATATAGGCTATGGTATGAGCTTAACATTTTTAATCATAACTCCCTTATGGTCAGTAGGAGTAGAAGAACAATTTTATGTTTTTTGGCCAATTTTAATTGAAAAATCTAAAAATATATTAAAAACGCTGCTTTTATTTATTTTCGCATACTTAGCCTTAAAAATCTCATGTAAATTTTTAGCCTCTAAAACCGTGTATACAATAGTACATATCAGTTGTTTTGATTGTATGGCTATTGGCGGAATAGGTGCATATTTAATTCATATAAAAAGCAAATCCCTCGCACTTTTATTTCACCCTATTAGTCAAATTATTTCTTGGAGTATTTTGGCAATTGATGTTTTCTACAGCCCTGTGCATGTTTTTTCTTTCCTGGACAACGAAATACATGCTGTTTTTTACTTAATCATTATTCTTAATGTTAGTGCTAATCCTAAAACTCTAATTGCTTTAGAAAATAAAATTTTTGATTTTATTGGCAGAATATCGTACGGAATATATGTTTACCACAGTGCTGTAATTGTTGGTTTGTCTTTAATTTTTAAACATGTACTTTTTTTGAAATTAGAAAACAATTTTACGGGGTACGGCACCCTGTTTACAACGCTTATAGCCTCCACCCTTCTGGTTTCTTATCTCTCCTATACCTATTTCGAATCCTATTTTATTAAAAGAAAACATACCTTTACTAAAATAGAATCTTCTTCTAGGGTATAAAATTTAGATTGCTATGACTGAAAAAAAACACTACTACTGATTGATTTAATACGGTTTTTGGCTGCTTTTCTTGTTATGATAGCGCATTTTAGAGGAGCTTTTTTTGTCGAATAAAAGCATCTAACAGACACTCAACACACTATTTATGCTCAGCTATTTTACTTGGTGACTAGATTTGGCGAAGAGCCAGTAATTGTATTTTTTGTATTAAATGGGTTTTTAGTAGGTGGTGATTCTATAGATATTTAGCAATCGAGAAAATATTAATTTATCTATATCAGAGTACTCCCCTATTCCCAACTTAAAATGCGTAGAAGTACCCAATTCAGCAAAATCATTAGATGAAAATTCATTTCAGAAATATAACTTTTCAATCAAATTTTGTAATTGCCCTACCTATTAAACCACATTAATTACTGTTTTCTTTAGAATTTAATCTCTACTTCAATTGCCTTAAATACATTTGTATTGTGTTATGCAATCCTAAATACAATGCATCACAGATAAGCGCATGACCTATAGACACCTCTGCTAAGTTGGGTATGTTTTTATAGAAATACGCCAAGTTATTTAAATCCAAATCATGCCCAGCATTAATCTCTAAACCACCCTGAGTGGCAAGAATTGCCGTTTCTATATACTTTGTTATAGCGTGTTCTTTGTTCTTGTGGTAGTTTTGAGCATAAGGTTCTGTGTACAATTCTATCCTATCTGCGCCTGTAAAAATAGCACTTTCTACCATTGCAGGATTTGGGTCTAAAAAAATAGATACACGTATGCCCGCTTCTTTAAAAAGGGCAACTTTGTCTTTTAAAAAATCTAAATGTGTTCGTGTGTCCCAACCTGCATTTGAAGTGATTGCATCTGGAGCATCTGGCACTAAGGTTACTTGATCTGGTTTTATCTCTAACACCATAGCATCAAAAGCCTCACAAGAATTGCCCTCTATATTCAACTCTGATTTTACAACTTGTTTCAATGCATACGCATCTTTATACCTAATGTGGCGTTCATCTGGCCTTGGATGCACGGTTATTCCCTGAGCACCAAAGGTTTCGCAGTCTATGGCTACCTGAATTAAATCTGGATTATTGCCCCCTCTTGCATTTCTTATCGTGGCAATTTTATTAATATTCACACTTAATTTTGTCATTATTTTCTTAATTTAACCTTACTTTAGCAAAAGTATTTAAAGTTACGTAGATGAGTTTAAAAGAAAGAATAAATCAGGATATAAAATCTGCAATGTTGGCAAAAGAAAAAGAAAAGCTTATTGCTTTACGATCTATCAAATCTATGATTTTGTTGGCAGAATCAGAAAAAGGGCAAGAAGGTGATCTTAGCCAAGCACAAGAGTTTACTATTTTAAATAAAGCTTCTAAACAACGTAAAGAATCTCTTGAAATTTATAAGCAACAAAACAGAGAAGACCTTGCTGAAGTAGAGAAAATTGAGTTAGATGTAATACTTACCTACCTTCCTGCTATGTTATCTACAGAAGAAATAGAGGCAAAAGTAAAAGAAATTATAACCCTATTGGGTGCTAGTTCTATGCAAGATTTAGGCAAAGTGATGGGTGTAGCAGTAAAAGAATTTCAAGGAAAGGCAGACGGAAAATTGGTCAGTGAAACAGTAAAAAAGTTACTTGCTTAATATGAATTTTTTAGATTTAATTATCCTAATCCCAATGGCATTTGGGGCATTCAAAGGGTTTCAAAAAGGGCTATTGATGGAGCTAGTTACTTTAGCAGCATTTATTTTAGCTACTGTTTTGGCTTTTAAGCTTATGGAGCAAGCCATGGTGGTTTTAAGTCCGTATATTGGAAAAAACGAAAACATATTGCCCTTATTAAGTTTTGTAGTAGTTTTTGTTTTGGTTATGATTCTGGTGTTGTTTGTAGGCAAAGCAGCCAAAGCCATGATAGATATTGTGCTTTTGGGATCCTTTGATAATTTAGCAGGAGCCATAGTAGGTGCTTTAAAGTGGGCTTTTGGGTTTTCTACCCTGCTTTGGCTTATGCAAAGTGCAAGCCTTAGTTTTCCAGAAAAAACAGTAAACGAGTCTATGGTTTTTCCATATTTTGTAGCCTATGGCCCTATGCTTATAGAATGGGTTTCTATGCTTATCCCCTATGCCAAAGAATTGGTAGCATCTATAAAAAATTTGGTCCATATAAAGCCAGTTAATTGATTTTAGTTTTAGATAATTTCGATTCCTTTACCTATAATTTGGTTGATTATTTCAAACAGCTAAACCTAGCGGTTAAAGTCATAAGAAATGATGTTCATCCATCCAAAATAAACTGGGATACATACAAAGCATTAATTTTATCCCCTGGGCCAGAAACACCAGAAAAAGCAAATTATTTAATGGACTATATAAATATATGCCAAGACAAATTACCTATTCTAGGCATTTGCCTTGGGCATCAAGCCATAAATATGCATTTTGGTGGCACACTTAACAAATGCCCAAAACCCATGCACGGAAAGGTAAGCACTTTTATACAATCAAAAGAAGATTCACTTTTTTTGTCTTTGCCAAAAGAATTCAAAATAGTGCGCTACCACTCATTAAAAATAAACAGTTTAGCACCTGAACTAGACGTATTAGGCAGTTCAGAAGACAATTGCCCTATGATTATTAAGCACAAAAACAAGTGTATTTATGGCATACAATACCACCCAGAAAGCATTTTAACAGAATATGGACTTAAAATATTACACAATTGGCTAATTTTGGCAGGTATTTACAAAGGAATGTAGTAATTTGCAGAGATTTAATAGCTTAGGTTAATGTCGAAATACAAAATAAAAGAGAGCGGAGAGTTTCAATACATAGACGAAGGCCAAGGGGAAACCATACTTTTCCTTCATGGTTTATTTGGTTCATTGAGCAATTGGGATGGTGTTATAGATGGATTTGCTCATAAATATAGAATAGTTATTCCTATGCTTCCTATATATACTATGCCACTAAAAAAGGCTGGTATCCCTGGATTAAATGTATTTGTTGCTGAGTTTATTTTAGCACTGCAGCTTCATGATTTCAATTTAGTGGGCAACAGCTTAGGTGGCCATGTAGGCCTTGTGTACTGTCTAGAAAATAAAAATAAAGTAAAAAGACTTATTCTTACAGGAAGTTCTGGCTTGTTTGAAGACGGAATGGGAGGATCTTTTCCTAGAAGAGGAGACTACAATTATGTAAAAGAACGTGTAGCATATACCTTTTTTGACCCTAAAATAGCTACCAATGATTTGGTAGATACTGTCTTTGAAGTAACAAATGACAATCAAAAATGCCTAAGAATGATCTCCATTGCCAGATCTGCGCAAAAGCACAACATGGCAGATGAGGTAACAAAGTTAGAGCTACCTACCTTATTGGTTTGGGGCTTAAATGACACAATAACTCCACCACATGTAGCTCATGAATTTAATAGATTAATAAAAGGATCTAAACTTACTTTTATTGATAAATGTGGCCATGCACCCATGATGGAGCACCCAAAAACATTTAATCAAATGTGCGAAGAGTTTTTAAATGCTTAATCATTTATGATACCTTCTTTAAATATAGACCACAGTGTTCCTGCCCTTAGGCTAGATGATTCTATAAATCAGGCACTAGATTTACTAGATGAACACAAGCTTTACCACCTACCCGTAGTGGACGGAAACGAATATTTAGGTTATGTTTCTGAAGAAATACTCTTAAACACTAGCGTAGATTTAGTAGGTAACCTTGCACTAGCCGGTGAAAAAGTATTTACTACTGACAATGAGTCTTTGTACGCAAGTTTAAAAAAACTTGCCAATCACCAGCTTAGTTCGTTAGCAGTTTTAGATGTAGATGATACTTACTTAGGCACTATAACTACGCATAGCATCTTCAAAACATTTGCAGAAATCTCGTCCATAAGAAGCAATGGAGGCGTTTTTAGCATCATCGTAAGCCAAAATGATTATTCATTGGCAGAATTTTCTAGAATTTTAGAATCTAACGGATATAAAATCATAAGTGTAGAGCTCATAACTGTACCAGAAAATCCTTTGATGGTAGAAGTAATCTTAAAAGTAAATACCTATGATTTGACTGTTGCTTTTGCAACAATGGAGCGTTATGGCTATGCTATAAACCTCAGATTTGGTAAAAATCTAAACGATACAGACAACTCTCAGAGAATAAATGAAATACTAAATTATTTAGATATTTGACATTACTACATAAATCAATTAAAAAGCGTTGTCAACATATTCAGATATAATTTTAGGTAAGCTATCAGCAAAAAAAAAAGACTGTTCAGTGTTTAGACTAAGTTCTAATCTCTAAATTATTTTGTTTGGTCACATGTGTTTTAAAGCAAAAAAACTGGCACTTATACTATTTTTATATGAAGAACATAAATTATATAGTACAAACAATATTTCTTCTAACAATTCGTTAATGGCATCATGAAAAATAACTTTGCAATACTATTTATATTTTCTTTTTTCTGCCTAACGGCACAACACAAGCAATTTGAAAGGGTACATGAAGTAGGTTTTGGGCTTGGTGTACTAAACTACACCGGAGATTTATCAGAATACATAAAATTAAAAAATACAAACCCTCAAATTAATTTCTTTTATAGACATAATTCTAGAAATGAAGTATCTGTATTTAGAACAAACTTTAGATTAGGTAAACTAGGTGTAGATGAGCGCAAAAGTAATGAGCCTCTTAGAAATGCAAGAGGGTTAAATTTTAGTGGTTCATTAATAGAGCTTGCTCAGTTGTATGAATATGATTTTTTTGATTTTAGAGATATAAATAATAGATATTACATGAGCCCATACTTGTTTGGTGGTTTATCACTAAACACATTTATTAGCGATAATACAATAACTTTTGCGGGCATTCCTTTTGGGGCAGGAATAAAATTTAGACTCCATACAGGATGGAATATAGGAGCAGAACTTGGAGCCAGTAAAAATTTTACAGATTTAATAGATGGGCAAGAAAATGAAGCCTTACTAGGAGCTGGAATTTTAACAGATTGGCATTATCAACTAGGAGTAAATCTAAGCTACACATTTTATAATTTAGTATGCGCAAAAGATGTGTCTAAAAACATAAAACAAAAATAAACAATTTTAGCATTAAGAAAAATTCCTACCTTTGTAAGATATTTTATAAGAATTGAACAATTTACCTACTATAGATAAAACAAATGTACCAAAACACATAGCCATAATTATGGATGGCAATGGAAGGTGGGCAAAACAACAAGGAGAGTTTAGGTCATTTGGGCATGAACACGGAGTGAAATCTGTGCGAGATGCCGTAGAGGCGTGCGTAGAATACGGCATACAATACCTTACACTTTATGCTTTTTCTACAGAAAACTGGAATAGGCCAAAAGAAGAAATAGATGCACTAATGTCTATACTAGTACACAGTATAGCAAACGAAATGCCCACATTAATGCAAAATGGTATAAAGCTAAACGCCATTGGCAACTTAGCTTCTTTACCAAATAATTGTGTAGACACTCTTAACAAAGCACTAGAACAAACCTCTAAAAATAAAGAACTAACACTTACTTTAGCCCTAAGCTATAGCGGTAGATGGGATATATTAGAAGCCGTAAAAAAAATAGTTTTAGATTCTAAAAACAATAGCCTAGACATTTCTGCGTTAAATGAAGATAAGTTTGCAAAATACTTGTCTACAAAAGAAATACCAGATCCAGAACTTATGATCAGGACTAGTGGCGAAATGAGAATCAGCAACTTTTTATTGTGGCAACTAGCCTACACAGAAATATACATTACAGAAATCTTGTGGCCAGATTTTAGAAAAATAGATTTATTACAAGCAATACAAAGTTATCAGTCAAGAGAAAGAAGATTTGGAAAAACAAGTGAGCAAGTTCGTTAAAAAAATACACATATTCTTTTTGGTAGTATTGCCAATATTTTCTTATGCTCAATCAGCAAAAGTATATACAATAGAAAACATTCGTGTAGCTGGGGCAGTAAAACTGAGCCCAAAAACCATTATTTCAGTTTCTGGTCTCAAAATAGGAGATCAAATAGCTGTACCTGGCACAGAAATAAGCAAAGCAGTAAAAAACATCTGGAAAGAAAACCTAGTAAGCAATGCGAGTATACACATTATAGAAATCACTGGAGACCAAATAAGTTTAGAAATAAAAATAGAAGAAAATAAAAGACTTTCTTATGTAGAAATAGAAGGCATTTCAAAAAAAGAAGAGAAAGATTTGAATGAAAGCTTTGATCTTGTCACCTCACAAATACTTTCTGAGCCACTTAAGAAAAATATAAAATTTAAAATAGAGAAATTCTTTAAGGAGAAAGGCTTTTATACTATCTCTGTGTCTAGCCCAACAATAAGCGCTGATACTGCAATAGACAATCATGATATATTGACCTACAAAGTAAAAAAAGGCAAAAAACTTAGAATCAAAGAAATTATCATTGAAGGCAACAATTCCATTTCTGAGAAATTTATAGAGCGCAAACTTAAAAAAACCAAAGAAATGCGTTGGTGGAGGTTTTACAGCAGATCTAAATTTTTGCAAGAAGAATTTGATACTGATAAAGGTAGAGTATTAGATTATTACAACACCTTGGGCAGAAGAGACATGACTATAAAGTTAGATTCTATTTATGCTATAGACAACAAAAAACTAAATTTGCATTTAAAAATAGAAGAAGGAGCCAAATATTATTTTGGAGACATCTCTTGGGTAGGAAATAGCAAGTACACAGATAAGCAACTAAATGATATTTTAAACATTAAAAAAGGAGACGTTTACAATAGAACTGAGTTAGATTCTAAATTAAATTTTAACCCTACTGGTGTAGATATTAGTTCATTGTATTTAGATGACGGGTATTTGTTTTTTAGCGTAACTCCAAACGAACTTAGAGTAGACAATGATTCTATAGACTTAGAGATGAGAATATATGAAGGGCAACAAGCTACAATAGGAAAAGTAACAATCTATGGCAACACAAAAACCAGTGAACATGTTATTACAAGAGAACTTTACACCTTGCCAGGAAATAAATTTAGCAGATCAGATTTAATAAACTCACAACAAATAATTGCAAGACTAGGTTATTTTGATCCTGAACAAATAGGAATACTGCCTATACCAAACCCAAGCAACGGAACAGTAGACATAGAATATACAGTGGTAGAAAAACCATCTGATCAGCTCCAACTCTCTGGTGGCTGGGGCGGTGGAAATGGCTTTGGTTTTGTAGGTACCTTGGGTGTAGTTTTTAGCAATTTCTCTTTAAGAAACATAGGCAAAGTAAAAGGCTGGGACCCACTACCCTCTGGAGATGGACAAAGATTATCCATAAATGCACAATCTAGTGGTATATTCTTCCAAAACTATTCTATGTCATTTACAGAACCTTGGTTAGGAGGCAAAAAGCCAAATAACTTTACTGTATCAGTGAATCATTCTAGATACGGACGAAGTAAAACTGAAAAAATGACCATTACCGGAGCCACTGTTTCTTTTGGGAGAAGGCTAACAGGCATAGATCGTAATTTATCATTATCACATGCCTTATCTTATTTCTTTTATGACATAAATAACTATGCACTTGGCGGAAATTCTTTGTGCGATGATTGCCAAGCCAACAACTTGAATCTAAATACAACATTATCACGCTCTACCTCAGGTCCAAATTTACAATTCCCTACAAAAGGATCAGACATAAGCTTGAGCCTTGCCCTAACCCCACCCTATTCTATCTTTGATAAAAAACTAGAAAGTTATACAGATGAATTACGCTTTAGGCTTGTAGAATACAATAAGCTGATGTTTGACTTTAGTTCATTCTTTAAAATTTCTGGCAAAAGAAGACAAGAATCTCTGGCTGTAGGAGAAACTAAAAAAGAACGTCCGCTTGTTTTGCATACAAGGTTCCATTTTGGAGTAATAGGCAAGTACAACAAAGAAATGGGCATAAGTCCTTTTGAAAGATTTAGACTTGGAGGTACAGGCATAAACGGATTTAATTTTATACTTGGTACAGAAATAGTAAGTTTAAGGGGTTATACACAAGATGCTTTGTTCCCAGATAATGTTGGAGGAATTATTTATGACAAGCTTGTTACTGAATTAAGGTATCCAATTGTTACAGAAGGCGTAGCTACTATCTATGCATTTGGATTCTTTGAGGCTGGGAACAACTGGGGCTCTTATAAAAAATTTAATCCACTAGACTTAAAAAGATCTGCTGGCGCAGGAGCAAGTTTGTTTATGAATGGTATAGGAAACATAAGCTTTGGGTATGGGTACGGATTTGACAAAACACCAACAGCGCCAGATGGCTCCGTTACTAACAAAGGTCAATTTTTGTTTGCTATTGGATCTACTATCAGATAATATTATGCAAGTTAAAAATTTGGCATTCACTTTGCATTAGCACTAAAAGAAAATAAACATGAAAAAAGTAATTGCATTCTCTTTATTTGTTTTAGCATTTGTTTTAAACGCCAATGCACAAAAATTTGGATACGTAAATACAGAGTATATCTTAAAAAAAGTACCTGAATACAAAGATGCCCAAAAAGAAATTGATAAACTTTCTATCAAATACCAAATAGAAATAGAAAGCAAACACAAAAGCCTTGATTCTTTAAAAAAAGTATTTAATAATGAAGTAATCTTGTATACCGAGGAGATGAAACAAAAAAAAGAAACTGAAATAAAAGCGCAAGAAAAAGAAGTGTATGAATACCAAAATAAGATTTTTGGCTTTGAGGGTAAAATTTTTCTAAAAAGACAGGAATTAATAGCACCTGTACAAGAAAAAGTATATACTGCAGTAGAAAAAGTAGCACGCAAACACAAACTACAAGTAGTCTTTGACAAAGCCAGTGATTTGAACATCTTATATGCAGATGCTACTCATGATTATACAGACTTTGTACTCGAAGAACTAGGCTTTGGAGACAAAATAGATACAATAGACAACCCAAAATAAAAAGTAAACAAAACAAAAAAATGAAAAAAATATTCCTAATCCCATTCCTAACGGTACTAGCAAGTGTTTCTACTGCATTTGGACAATCTAAAATTGGATATGTTCAATATGACTATGTATTATCTTTGATGCCAGAAATTACTAGTATAAAAGCCAAATTAGAAGAAAAACAAAAAGGGTATGAAACTAGTATAGAATCTATGAAGAAAGAAATGTCTGATATAGAAGGCCTTTTACAAAACACTCCTACTATAGACGAGACAATAAAAAACTCTAAAATAAGAAGATACCAAAATTTACAACAAGAAATTCAAGAGTTTGCCTACCAAGCTGAAGAAAAAATGTCTGCTGCACAAGTAGAATTTATGAAGCCGGTTTACGAAAAACTTAAAGTAGCTATTGGAGAAGTTTCTAAAGAAAAAGGATTTGATTATGTCTTATCTGAAAACAACTCAGGTGGTTTTGTAGTCGTATATTCAAAAAACGAAAGTGATAACATAACTAAAGCTGTTATGGCAAAATTGAGTATTAAAGAACCCGTTACTACACCTTCTTCTGGCACAGCACCTAAAGCTACAGAATCTTTAATGGTTAAACCTAAATAATACATTAGGCAACTACTGTAGTTGTTTTAGCTATTTCATTGCATAGCCCTATTAATAATTTAGGATTTATTCATAAACCAATTAAATTTATTTAAACAGTAGTAAGCAATAGTTTACTACTGTTTTTTTTTGCCTCACCTATTTCTAGTGGTCTTAGAATCACATATTCATAATTGATCATAACTACACACTCTTAGCAATAAATCTTTCTCTTATCTACCTACACTGATCAAAAACCTAAGAAATAACATCTCTGTATTTGGCCTATAAAAACATCTACCCAAACTACAATTTGAAACATCATATAGTTGGCTTTTGATTAGTGAAATATTTAGTAAGAATATGCAATATCCTTAATAACAATTCATTTTAATGGCAAATTAAACCTGCTAATTCAACTTTCTTGTTAAACATCTTTATAGGTGTTTCAAATATACTTTCTAATTTATTTAATATTAAACACCCAAAACCTCTTCAGTGTTGCTATAAAACATGATGCGTAAGGAAGAATTCTAAGCTAAGTTTTTATAATATTTATTCCGTCATTCTACGGACAAGTAGAGAAATGCATTAGAAATATTAAATAAACACCAGAGTAATTTTTACAAATTATTTAAACATACCCCTAAGAACCAAGAAACCTGATTTTTAAAAGTATTGAACACATTTTAGAAAGGTGATTTCGAATATTAATTTTTGATTATTAGTAAAATTTAGTTAATTTAGAAAAAGTACATGTGAATATCCGTTATTATACCAGTAGTGGAATTAATTTGTGATTTTTGGCGAAACCCTATCGGGTCAGGCTCTACGCTCTCGCTTTTTTTGCTGAAAAAGCAAAAAAGAGCTCCGCTTCGATCCTTTTCGCAAAAAAAATAATATG
>JAYVIQ010000003.1:0-2251 GCA_043770215.1 Cytophagales bacterium
TCCAGTGATACCTTTGTGCCTTGGATACCATGGCTGTCATAGCAAGCTACCAGTGCAACTCTCATGCCAAATATTGTGATACAGTGACTACTAGTAATCACAACACATCTGAAAGGAGGGAAGGCTGGATCATGAACATTAACATGAAGATGAAGATGTGGTGTTTCTAGGAGCCAGGAGAAACAACACAACACAGGTTTATGAGCCATGTGATAGATCCAGCAGCAAAGATGCAGACAATGGTATTGAGTATGAGGATGTGGTCATCATGAAAGGATTTGGAAGTGCTTCAACAAAGTATGCTGAGAGCTCTTCTGACAGTGATAACAAAGAGTATGAGTTTCAGAATAAATAGAAGCAGAAAGAGGTTACACAGATGAAAGAAGACTTCACATTCAAAAAATGGATGAAGAAGTTTGAAAAGTCTGAATACACAAGGAATGCACAAGGAATCCACAAGGAATGCACAAGGAATCCACAAGGAATGCACTTGAATGATTGGCTGAACATTCATTTTTTGTTTTGTAAAAGGATTTGATGTTGTAGAGAACACACAGATGAATGATATCAGGGTTTTTGGAAAGCAAGGATAGAGCTCATAGAAGGCTCTGGTAATGAAGAGATGACAATGGTGTAATGCATCCTGATGATATTGAAGAGGTGTTCAGGATGGACAAAATGAAATCATCAATATCTCAAACACAGGGATAATGTCAGGGGGTCAGGCAGGCAGGCAGTTTGAAGCAAAGAAAAACGGAACATAGGCAAAGCAAGCAGCTCTAGCATGTTAAGATCTAGCATCCAGTGTTAGACTTGTGCAAGTCATACATCTGGTTTAGATTGTCTGTCTTGTGTTCCTGTCAATTGTTTAGTTATGGGTCATGAACATTCCTTGTTGTGAACTAAGCCCATTCATCATGGGACTGCAATATCAATTATTGGACAAGATTGAAAACACAAATAAGATCACCAATGGAAAGGAGTTATGTAGATTGAAATATATATGTTGCGCCCCTGCTGACTGCATAGCTATTTCAATTCCTCTATGTGTGTACAGATATGCACAAGCAGGTGTAACAATGCATATGAGCAGGAATAACCCAATGATGAGTATTCAAAATAATTGGCATATGCAGGTATTAGAAAATGGGTGAATTACTTGTCTAGTGAAATATTGAATAAGTGGAGTTGAATTGTTTGAGGGAATGATCCAACAATAGTGAAATGAGCAAAAGGCTCACAATTCAATTCAATACAATAAAGTAGAGTCAAGGATTACTACAGCCATTGTCTTTTGTTGAAGTTAGCTAATAGGATATACTCAAAGGTATATCACAGGTAAGTCAATACTCTGACACTAGCATCCACTACAGAATCTGCTCAATGCAAATGAGTAGGGACAAAGACATCTGAGAATGTGAAAAGGAAGGGGCAAAGATTGATCAATCAACAAGATATTCAAGCCTCCACAGGACTATAGGAACAACAAAATCAGCACTAGTAATGAGAAAGGAATAGACTTTGAGAAGCAAACATACAGCAAGTGGACAAGGAATAAGCCAAGAGTGGTCAGGAGAAGCATAGACAACATGAAGTGGCAGGTGAGAAAACAAAAACAAAAACAAAAGCAAAAGCAAAAACTAAAACAAGACAAGACAAGACTAGACTAGACAAGGAGGAAATCCACAAATGTCACAACAAATTCAATGTGATCATTCTAATTACCACAATTCCCTGGAGCACTAAAACAATAAATAAATAAATAAACTGAATGATATTTCTACAAAATGAATAAATCAGAGTTGTACTTTATAAAATCATTGATTCCATCATAAAAACACAAATGTGCACAAAACTTTGTGTAAGCAATTCATAAATCAGAAAGTCAATCTATTGCTGTCATAAGTTCTATACTAACAATCACAAGATCAACAAAACAGTTTTCATACAAAGATAAGTATTCTGATCTCTAAATAATACTCATAATCTTGAAATCAAAGGATGTGATAGATGAAAATAGAATTCTAATTTACTTGTGTAGTGATTTGATTTTAACAAGCTGTTATTTGATCTAAAGGAAGACACATACACAAACACTAGACTGATTTCAAATCAGCCCAATTTGTGATTTATTTGCCCTTTCAGAAGTAGTCAGTGAGCCAGTCAGTTTTGTGGTAGAATAGCTCCCCTCACTCAGTAGTCGAGGACATACAAAGTCGACTCTATTGTACTCTACTGTACTCTACTGTAC
>JAYVIQ010000004.1:0-2240 GCA_043770215.1 Cytophagales bacterium
GAAGTTGTACAATGAATCAATGGCACCAGCAGAGAAGCTGTACGATGAATCAATGGCACCAGCATTCGCAAACGCATACAATAGTTAAGAAGAATATTATGCCTATCTTAAAAACTATATTCATATGTGTTCTAACCCCAATATTATTTATATTGATTCTTTCATTCTTTATATATAATGCTATTCATAACACAATTACAGAGGAGAAGATAAATGATTGAAAATATAGTACTCTTTTTTATTGTTTTTGGAATTATAAGCTCTGCTTTCTTCTTTACCCTTGCTATATTATTAATATTAAGCAGGGATTTTCGTGAGTTTTTTATTGATGATTGGAATAGATAATATGAAAACCTTAACACTGCAACAACTGATAGAAAAGAATGCTTGTTCAGAACAAGTAAAGTTATTCAAGACCATGTTTGGAGAGTCGGTCATTATCACGGAATCTCTATTCTTGTCTGTAGCTGATAAATTTGACTGGGATTGGGCTAGTGATAACTTGCTTGATGAAAGACAAAGGAAGTTGTACAATGAATCAAGATCAGCAGCATTGAAGTTGTACAATGAATCAATATCAGCAGCATTGAAGTTGTACAATGAATCAATGGCACCAGCAGAGAAGCTGTACGATGAATCAATGGCACCAGCATTCGCAAACGCATACAATAGTCAAGGGAGTAAATAATTATGTACCAAGCCATGCACTTTGTGCCAATTTCATATACAGATAATTTTTCAGTAAGAGCAACAAGAAGCACCCCATTTAAATCATTTGAAGCGGCAGTAAGGTCTGTTATTAAGACTGGTAATGAAGGTTATATAAAAGAGGTTGGTCAATCTCTACCTATATGGAATAATTTAAAGGTTAATTAATATGATTATCAAACGTGTAAAAAAGACACATCTTTATGATGTATTTATAGGTAATGGGTGGAAGAACCATGCTCGTGTATTAATACGGGACGGTCATGTTTTCCATAAGGAAGGAAAACCATTATCTAAAATACAGTATGTAGAAATATCTAAATCAATAGGGGTATAAAATGAAAAAAATTAAATGTAGTTGTAAACATGATGGTAAAGGAAATGAGCAGGGGGCTAAATTTCAAGATAGTATATATGGAATTGGTATTAGAATTTCCACAACAGATATTAAAAAGCCTCCTACACATACATGTACTGTTTGTGGCACAAAACATAAGGAATAATCAATATGAGTACACCAGAATGCTTTTGCTGCAAGCGAGACACTATGCAGATAGTGGGGGAGAATACATTAGGCTATGTGTACTGGTGTTCTTTTTGTGGTAGTATTATAGATGAAGAAGGAGATACAGGACTAATTCCTAAAATAATGGATACACCTCCAGAAAGACCAGCACAACAATGGCCTCTACCAATCAAAGGAAAGGAAAAACCAGAATGAAAATACCTTTAGTATTATGGGGTGGTACTGATATTAATAGTTCCTTATACAATAAACCACGAAGTAAGTATGCACAAAACCCTGATGTTGTTCGTGACATGAAAGAAGAACATTACATTAGATTGGCTGTTAAAAAGGAACAGCCAATTATTGGTGTTTGTCGTGGCGCACAATTACTTTGTGCTATTAATGGTGGCACATTGTATCAACATAGTGTACCAAAAACTCAAAATCACTCTATATTAACCTTAGATGGTATCTTATTTGATAATGTGCGGGCAGGCCATCATCAAGTAATGAACCCATCTGGTAAATTTATTGTCTATGGTTGGAACCCTAGCCATGTAAAGATATGGCATGATGATGAACACACAGAAGAAATTAAGAATACAGCAGAAGTTGTATGGTGGCCTGAAACAAAAAGTCTGGGAATTCAACCACATCCAGAGTGGTCTACTCCTGATGACCCATTTGTTATATGGCTTAATGATTTAATTAAAAGATTGGGGATTGATTATGTTTTTTGATGTTAATGTTTATCAACGATGGTTAATTATTATCTTGTTAATAATTATTATTTTTAAATAGAAAGGAATAAAAATGCTTAAAACTATTGGTAGTGATATGGAAGTATTTGGAATGATGAAAGACGGTCATCATGTTGCACTGTGTGGTAAGATTGGTGGTACAAAAGAGAAGCCCTTACAACTTAAGGGGTACACTTCTGGCTTTATGGTCCAAGAAGATAATGTAGCCTTAGAATTTAATATTCCTGTATGTGAAACAAAATCAGAATTTATTAATTCTTTTA
>JAYVIQ010000005.1:0-9325 GCA_043770215.1 Cytophagales bacterium
AAATTAGCTCAAATCCGAACTCTTTTTTTACCTCCTGAGCATCTGCCCAAGGATCATAAACGCTAACTTTTAGTCCATAAGAAATAAGTTCTTTATAGATGTCTATAATCCTTGTGTTTCTTATGTCTGGGCAGTTTTCTTTAAAAGTAAGTCCTAAAATAAGCACTCTAGCTTCTTTTACTTTAAAATCTCTGTTAATAATTAATTTAATTGCTTGAGAAGCTACATAAGCCCCCATACTATCGTTTAATCTTCTACCTGCTAAAATTATTTCTGGATGATAACCTACCTCTTGCGCTTTTTGTGCTAAGTAATACGGATCTACTCCTATGCAATGCCCACCAACTAATCCTGGTTTAAAAGGTAAAAAATTCCATTTAGTACCTGCCGCAGCTAATACATCCTGTGTACTTATCCCTAACAAAGTAAATATTTTAGACAACTCATTTATAAATGCAATGTTTATATCCCTTTGCGAGTTTTCTATGACTTTTGCGGCCTCTGCAACTTTTATAGAACTTGCTTTAAATGTACCCGCTGTTATAATTGAGGCATATAAATCATCTATTTCGGTAGCTTTTTCAGGTGTAGAACCAGACGTTACTTTCAAAATTTTAGCTACTGTATGTTCTTTATCTCCTGGATTAATTCTTTCTGGAGAATACCCACAAAAAAAGTCGATATTAAAAACTAAACCAGATTCTTTTTCTAAAATAGGTACACATTCCTCTTCTGTGGCGCCTGGGTAAACGGTTGATTCATAGATAACAATATCGCCTTTTTTTAAAACCTTACCTACTGTAGCAGAAGCCTTTAGTAATGGAGTTAAATCTGGCTTATTATTTTTATCAATTGGAGTAGGTACAGTAACTATGTACACATTTGCTTTTTGTATTTCTAAACTATCTTTAGTACAAAAAAGACCTATTTGTTCATCATTTATTACTTTCAAGACAGATTTTAACTCATCTGGTGCAATTTCTAAGGTTTTGTCTACTCCTTTGTTTAGTTGTTCTATTCTGGATTGATTTATATCAAAACCGATTGTATTGTATTTTTTAGCAAATTCCACAGCCAAGGGAAGTCCTACATACCCTAGTCCTATGATTACTATTTTTTTATCTGACATATTATAAATTTTGCTTATTCTACCCAAAAACAATTCAAAGAATCAAAAACATCATTTGTTTTATATTAACATTTATTTAATAATGGAAATTTACCAAGTATTTGACTAATATTCAACTTGCAAGAGTTATATCCTTACAAATTAAGTAAATTAATAAAAAGGAAAACACTCTTTTGTTTTATTGGTAGTCTATGTACCACTTGTTTTTTTGGGTTTCAATAAAAGCTTATTTTCTGACTTAGATTCAAATTAGAAAACCAATTAATTTTTACAAAATATAACTTTACACTAAATCAAAAAATAAAACACAAACACCTAATGATAAAACATGTCTTGGTTTTAAAGTAGGTTACTTTTATTCATTCTATTTTTTGTTAAAACCAGTTGAAATACTCAAAAAACTGGATTTGAAATAAAATCAAACATCTTAAAACGAATATCAAACATCATTTTCTATCATAATATATAATTTTAATATAGTTCAAATCTAAAAATGAAAAAATGAAAAAAATTACATTACTCTCAATCTTTTGTTTTCTTTATTTAAATTCTTGGAGCCAAGGAAGTAAGCTAGCATTACCTGATGGACGAAAAGCATTTTGTAGCGGTATGAATATTGCTTGGAATAACTTTGGAAATGATGTTGGAGATACCCCAATAGACACCAATCATTTTAAAAAACTATTAGATGATGTCAAAAGTGCTGGTGGAAACACAGTAAGATGGTGGTTATTTACAAATGCATCCACTGCCCCAAAATTTACAAACGGTCTTGTTTCTGGCTTGGGTACTCAATCTATATTAAACATTAAAAAAGTATTAGATTTAGCTTCACAAAGAAAAATGACTGTTGTATTATGCCTTTTCTCTTTCGATTTATTGCAAACTACTCAATATGGAGTAAATGCTTACAACAATAAACAAATGCTCACTACAGATGCTGGTGTAAATGCATGTGTGAGCAAATGTATAGTCCCTTTGGTTACAGCCATAGGGGCACATTCAGGCATCAACTGCTGGGAAATATTTAATGAGCCTGAAGGCATGCTTCCAGATGGTGGCTGGACAAACGAAAGAATTTCCATGTACGACATACAACGTTTTGTAAATAGAGCAGCAGGAGCAATTCATAGAGCTGTGCCTAAAGTTTTAGTATCCAATGGATCAAAAAGTTTTTTCTTCCTATCTCCTACTATTGGTAAAAATTTTTATACAGATATTGAACTTAAAAATGCTGGAGGTGATTCAGATGGTTTTTTAGATTTTTATCAGGTGCATTATTATGACAATGAAGGTGCTCCTGGCACACAACATTCTCCTTTCCATCATGACGCAGCGTATTGGAAAATGGACAAACCCGTATTTGTAGCCGAGTTTGGAGCAAAAGGATATAGTACAAACTTTACTATGACTTCTGAAGAATGCTACAAACAAATTTATAACAGAGGATATGTTGGGGCTCTGAGCTGGACATATACCAACCATGACGGATTTGGTGGTTTGCCTGAATCTAAAAATGGGCTTAGTTTTTTATACAATAATTACACCTCTAACTTAACTTTTGGTCCTGTAGCGCCATCATTTAATTTTGGCACAAATATAGCCCTTGGAAAAACAACATCTGCTTCTTCTACCCAAACTAATTCTACAAATATTTCTGGAAATACAACTGATGGTAATGCATCTTCAAGATGGTCTAGCCAATATTTAGACAATCAATTTATAATTATAGACTTACAAAAATCATACTCAGTAGAAAACATGGTACTAAAATGGGAAAATGCTTTTGCCAAAAATTATGAAATTCAGATTTCTAATAACCAACAAGTATGGCAAAATTTATACGCTACCAATAATGGCTTAGGAGGAACAGAAATTCACAAAAACTTACAAGGAAATGGTAGATATGTGCGTTTAAAACTAAACACCAGAGCTACCTCATGGGGATTTTCATTATTTGAAATAGAAATTTACGGTACACTTTCCCCTATTACAGGATTAGATGATGTATTATCAATGAGGAATGAATTTTCTTATCCCAATCCGTTTCAAAATGAACTTTATATAACCAATGACAGTAATAACTTAATTTCTATCAGGAGTTCATCTGGTGAACTAGTATATAGCGGAAGAGACCAAACAATAAATACTAAAGAACTCTCAAAAGGAATATATATTGTGAGTTATTCTGATGTGGATGGAACACACATAAACAAGATAACAAAACAATAATGCACAACTGCTTTGAAAACATTTGGTTAATCTTAAGTAAACTTTAATGAAATATAGTTTAGCCTCATAACTTTCTAACAACAATAAAAAGTGAAGATTTTTTTCAAAGACTTTAAACTTAATGTGCACTAGAAATTGATTAAAAAATCTACTAGTGCATAATTAAGCTTTAAAAAAAAGACTTTTAAATGACAAGAATTTTGTACTTTAGCAGTATAAATAAGTAAAAAAATTTGTCATCAATAAAGAAATTAGCGGGCCAAACGGCGGTATATGGTTTAAGTTCTATTTTAGCTAGAGCAATAAATTTTTTATTAGTCCCTTTTTATACCTACTACATGAGTGCTCACTCTTTTGGCATTCTATCCGAGTACATGGTTTATATTGCATTTTTAATAGTGGTACTTACTTTTGGTATGGAAACTACTTATTTTAGGTATTCTCAAGATAAAGAAGAAGAACCTAAAGTTTTTAGCCAACTATTGCTTTATGTACTTTGCTTATCTTTTTTGTTTTGCATTGGTTTAATAGCTTTTTCACCACAAATAAATACACTTTTAGGAGCTACTGGAGATGAAAACTACATAAAATTGCTGGCTGGAATTTTGTTTTTAGATGCTGTATCTGCGTTGCCATTTGCTAGACTTAGAAACAAAAATTCGAGCCTTAAATTTATTTTCATAAAAGTAACTAGTATCTTGTTGAATGTTTCTTTAAACATACTTTTTGTTTGGTTTTTACCTATAAAACTAGGAATGAAAGAACTTGTAGTTGGAAACTTAAGTTTTGACTTAACAGATCAAGTGTCTTGTATTTTATGGGCAAATCTTCTGGCAAACTCCATTTTCCTTTTCTTTTTTGCCAAAGATCTTAGCTCAATAGGAAAATATTGGAATAAAAAATATTTCAAACCTGCCATTAAATACGCATATCCCGTTATGATTCTTGGACTTGCGGGATTAATTAATGAATTGATTGATAGACTTATGCTAAAAGAGATTTTACCTTCTAATTTTTATAAAGACATACATGTAAGTCCTGTAGAAGCCATGGGTATTTATTCTGCCAATTATAAATTTGCTATATTCATTACTTTAGCCATACAGGCGTATAGGTATGCTGCCGAGCCTTTTTTCTTCAAAACCCAAAAAGATAAAAATTCAAAAGAAACATTTGCCAAACTAATGACAGTTTTTTCATTAATTTTACTTTTATCGGCAACATTTATTAGTGTTTTCAGACAAGAAATAGGTCTAATTATCCTTAGAAACAAAATCTTTAGGTTAGGAATAGATGTTGTGCCTATTTTACTTTTAGCCAATGTGTGCGTTGGCATATATTATAACTTGAGTGCCTGGTATAAACTCACTGATAAAACGATCTATGGAACCCTAATTGGTATTTTCGGAGCTATACTTACATTAATTATAAATTACCTATTTATTCCTTATTTAGGATTTATGGCATGTGCTTATGCTACTTTAATATGCTATGCTAGCATGATGCTTTTATCTTATTTCTTAGGCCAAAAATACTATCCTGTTCCTTACAACATAAAAAAAATAGGATTTTATTTTCTTAGTAGCATCAGTGTAATTTATGGATCTATTTATCTTATAGAGCCTATCCCTTATGCTTTTGTTTACAAACTAATGTTGATGATTGGTTGTGTGTTTTTCTTATATAAATTTGAATTTAGAAAGGTTTTAAAATCTTAATTTTTTGTTATTCACAAAGACAAAATGTAAATTTAGATAATCTATGAGAATCAACATAATAAACACATCAAAACATGCATTACCAAAGTTTGAGACCGAAGGTTCTGCAGGTATGGATGTAAGAGCTAACATCAAGGAATCAATCAATTTAAAGCCTCTAGAAAGGAAATTAATTGGCACAGGATTATTTGTAGAATTGCCTTTAGGATATGAAATACAAGTTAGACCTAGAAGCGGCTTGGCATATAAACATGGGATTACTGTATTAAATTCTCCAGGTACAATAGATGCAGACTATAGAGGAGAAATAGGGGTTTTATTAGTAAATTTATCTGACACCCCTTTTTTGATAGAAGATGGAGAAAGAATAGCACAACTAGTAATTGCAAAACATGAACAAGCTATTTTTATAGAAGTTGACGAATTATCTGATACTGAAAGAGGTAAAAGTGGTTTTGGTAGCACAGGAAAAAATTAAAAGATGAAATTAATAATACCAATGGCAGGAAGAGGGACTCGTTTAAGACCTCACACACTAACAGTTCCGAAACCATTATTGCCCATTGCTGGCAAACCTATTGTTGAGCGTTTAGTTGAAGATTTAATTGCTGTTTGTCCAGAAAAAGTAGATGAAATAGCATTTATTATAGGAGATTTTGGTCCAGAAGTAGAAAATAGTTTATTACAAATTGCTACAAGATTAGGAGCCAAAGGCACTATCTGCCATCAAAAAGAACAATTGGGTACTGCTCATGCTGTACTGTGCGCTGGAGATGCATTACAAGGGAATATAATTGTAGCTTTTGCTGATACCCTTTTTAGAACAGATTTTGTTTTAGATACAACACAAGATGGAATAGTTTGGGTAAAAAAAGTAAGTAATCCGTCTGCCTTTGGTGTTGTAAAATATGATCAAGACAACGTAATCACAGATTTTATAGAGAAACCAGAAGCGTTTATATCTGATTTAGCCATCATTGGAATATATTATTTTAATGACGGAAAAAACTTAAGAAATGAATTGCAATTCTTGATAGATAATGATGTAAGGATAAAAGGAGGCGAGTTTGGATTAACTACTGCTTTAGAAAACATGAAAAGCAAAGGACTAAAACTAAAAACAGGTGCTGTTGAAGATTGGTTAGATTGTGGAAATAAAGAATCTACTGTAGATACAAATAAAACATATTTAGGATATTTATTGGGAGATAAAAATCTAATTTCAACTGATTTAGAAATAGTTAATTCCATAATTATAGAACCTTCTTACATTGGGAAAAATGTGAAAATCATTAATTCTATCGTTGGACCTTTCGCTTCTGTTGGCAGTGGTACAATTATTGAACACTCAATAATAGAAAATAGTATTGTACAAGATATGACTAAAATATCTAATCTAGTACTAAAAGATTCTATGATTGGAAATAAAGCAGTAGCTGTAGGTAAAGCAAATGATTTGAGCATAGGTGATTTTTGTGAGGTAAAACTGTAAATGAAAATAAATAAGGTAAACCATAAAGAATTTTCTTTTGCATTTTTTTTGCAATCCATGGCAAAAAAGGTAAAAAAAAAAGAAGTATGCAATAGCCTAAAAAGACCAATTTTATCTATGTTTTACTATCAGATTATCATTACAAAAAAAGAAGCCTTTCAGTTTCTTATAATTGTAAAATCTAAAATAAAATACACGTATTTATTTATTTTAACGTTAGTACTTGTAGCATGTGTTGGCAATAAAAACAAAGTAAAAACAACAGAAAACACAAACAAAAATTTAAATACAAAAGGAATATCAGAACTTAGTGATAATGAAAGTAAAGCTCAATACTCTTTCATAAAAGCCGAATCTTTTTTTCTAACCAAAGAATACGATAAAGCTATCATTATGTTTGATGAAGTAATAAAACTAAATCCTAAAGAAGCTGCTGCTTACTACAAAAAAGCTACTTGTTACGAAAGAAAAGGAGAATTAAGTAAAGCCATCATACAATCAAACACAGCAATAGAGAAAAACCCCAAAGGAGAGCAATATTATCTTTTTTTAATAGAATTATACAAAAGAACAGATAATTTACAACAAGCCATAGGTAGTTTACAGTCTTTAATAAACAACACCAAAAAGTACAAATACTTTCTTTCTCAAGCAGATTTATATTCTACCTTAGCAAACAATGAAGGTGAAAAGAGACAATCATTTTTGGGTAAAACAGACAATGAATCAATTAAAAACAGAATGATTTCTGAACAAAAAATTACTACAGACTATTCATTGGCAATTAGGGCTATGAATAATTATGAAGAGAAAATAGGTAAAAGAGAAGACGTTATAAAATCTAAGCAGCAATTGTATTTGCTCTTAGGTGATTACAAGAATGCTTTTTATGAAGGTCAAAAATTGATACAACTAATGCCTAGAGCAATAGCTTACAAATTTAAACAAGCCGAAATAATAGCCAATTACCAAAATTTAGATGCATCTATTGAATTCATGAAATCAATCATTAAAGAAAACCCTAGTTCTGCAACTGCTAGGCTTATTTTGGCAGATTTTTATAAAAGAAACAATCAACACATTTTTTATAAAAATGAACTAGATGCTACATTTTCTTTACCTGAAGTAAATTTAGACCAAAAAGTGAAGTTAGTAAATCAAATGCTGAATCAAAGCAAAACAGAAGAATCTAAATCTACTGCTTTAGAAATGGCAAAAAAAATAGTAGTTTCAAATCCAAAATCTCCTCAGGCGCATTCTATTTTAGGAGATGCTTACCTAGTAAACTCACAAACAGAAAATGCAAGAAACGCTTTTGTAAATGCATTAACATTTGATACTTACAAAAGTCAAATTTGGTTGGAGGTCCTAAAGTTAGATTTAGAATTGCAACAAACCGATAGCATAGAAATACATGCAAAAAAGGCTTTAGTTTTTTTTTCTGAAGAGGTTACTTTTTCTATTTACTTAGCAGATGCACTAGTTAAAAAAAATCAATACTCGCAAGCCAAAGATGTATTAGAAAAATGTTTGATGCAATTGAACCTAAACCTAGAATCAGATCAAGAAAAAGAATTGAGAATACGGCTTGGAGATGTATATTTTACTCTTAAAGAATATAAAAGCTGTTTTGAACAGTACGAAAAAGTAATGGAGCATGACCCAAATAATGCTCTTGCAACTAATAATTACAGCTATTATCTAGCAGAGGGCGGTGGAGATTTGAATTTAGCAAAAACAATGATGTCTAATCTAGTGAGATTGTTTCCTAAGGATCTAAATTTTCTAGATACTTATGGTTGGATTTTGTTTAAAATTGGTGAATATACTGAAGCTTTAGAATACCTAAAAAAAGCATCTGCTAACGGAAAAGGAATAGTACTAGAGCATACTGGAGATACAGCTTACAAAAATAACCAATTGGATTTAGCTCTAGAATACTGGAAAAAAGCATATAAAACAGGAGAAGCAAGTACCCTAATAGAACAAAAAATAAATGAGAAGAAAATACCTTAATCTATTTTTTTGCTGCTTTCTGAGTGTATTTATAGCATGCAAAAGGCATGCTTACAGCACAAAAATACCCGATATAAAAAAACAACAAGATGATTTTGATTTTTTTAAGTCGAAAGCAAAAATAAACATAAAAACAGACACGGAAGAAATTACAGCCACATTCATTCTAAGAATGCAAGATGCCAAAACAATTTGGATGTCTTTATCTAAATTTGGCAAAGAAGCTCTTAGAGCCAAACTAACTAATGATACCATTTTTTATGTCAATAAATTCCCAGCGGAAAATAGATTTTATATCGTAGAACCAACGAAACCGTATCTAGAAAAACATGATATTCCTTTGGATTTTACAAGTTTACAACAGATTTTCTTTGGCAACCACCCACTCAAATTAGAACTTACAGATGTAATCTCTACCAAGGACTCTTGTATTATATATCACCAAGTAAGAAATGGCACAAACATTTTCTCTGAAATAAACAAAAACACATTAAAATTAAAACAAACCAAGATTATTTCTAAAAACAAGTCTGATACTCTGTTGGTTGAATATAAATCATACACAACAGTTGGAACAATTTCTATACCCACTGAATTTACATTCTACATAAGTAAAGTATCTGATACCATTAGAGATAAAACTTTTATATCCATAGAGTTATCTGATTATGCATTTATTACAGAAGAATTAGGATTTAATTTTACTATACCAGAAGGATATGAGAAACGCTAAAAAGG
>JAYVIQ010000006.1:0-9334 GCA_043770215.1 Cytophagales bacterium
AAAATAGTTGTAGAGTAATCTATAATTATAAGCACTAGAATTATATTTAGTACTAAACCCCTTGCTTAGGCTTGGGGTTTTTTTGTGGTTTAAGTCCTAGCTTCTAAAACTGCTAAAGTATGGCTTCTATTCCTTATAGGTGATTTTTTTGCTATAGAAACTACATTTTATGGGCTAATATTTTTTTGTTTTTCCATATTGGTAAGATTTTGTGGCAAATTCAGGCATTATTCTAGTAATCAATTGTATTTTTTGATGAAATGAATTAATTATTAGATTAAGTCTTTTTTTATCCATTTGTCTCATTTATTTTTGTGATATAATACAGAAATAGATAAAACCAATAACCATAAGCAAACAAAAATCTTAAAAAGAAAACAACAATTTATTTTATTATGAAAAAGCTCTTTATTTTATTCTTTGCATGCATTGGCATTGCCACCATTTCTTTTGCTCAAATAACAAATGCGTTTCCAACTACAGGGAATGTAGGTATCGGGACAAATGCACCAACAGCTACTGGTGGAAACTTACAAATTACTAGGAGTCTTACTAGTTATGCAAATATGCCTCTTCTATCATTGAATGAGGCGCTTACAAACCCTACAGGGACATCTACGAATACTCTTTTATTGGATATCAAATCAAGCTCTAGAACTGAAACGTCAAGTGGGTTTGACACATATTTGAAGTATGGTGGTACAGGTTTAGAATTTGGCAATTTTGGATTTAATGGACGTGGATCCGGTGGATATTCTTTTAAGTCTACACAAAATGGGATTTTTATGTCTGGCAACAATAGTTCTTTTCAACTTGGTAATATTACACTAACTTCAAATATATTAAATAACAAACAAGGTTTGTACTTTGATCACGAATTAAACATAGGTTCTGTTATTTCAATAAACTTAGTGACCCGAAACATAAAAAGAATGGCTGTAGAAACAGATGGTAGCCTTAAAGCATACAACAGCACTGGTGTAGAGACGTTTAATTTGTCTAATGCAGGAGCACTTAAAGTTTCTAATGATTTACAAACAGCTGGTAGATTATTTCAAAATGGATCTGAAATCAATATTGATCACAATCCAGTAACAGGTTTTAGTAGGAGACCATTTATGTCTCGAAATTTTGATGCTACAGATATTGGCAATAGATGGTTACTTTTAAACCCTAGGTCTGCTACAGCAAATGATTTCAACCAAGGAACAATAATAAACAGCACATTAGTAGTTTCTAAATCCATTGCTTGGTGGGATAAACCTACTGTTATAAATAGCGCTATTTTAGCTCAGTTTGATGGATCTGTTTTTGCAAAATCCATGTATGTAAGTGGCAACATATACTCTAGCGGAGAGCTAAACCTTACACCACAATCTAACTGGGTGTGGGCAGATTATGTGTTTGCAAAAGATTACAAATTGAAAGAATTAAACGAAGTAGAAGAGTACATTGCAGAAAACAAACACCTACCAGGTATACCAAGCGCAGCAGACATAGAAAAAAATGGTTTGTCTGTGGGTAAAATGCAGGCCTTGCACATGGAGAAGATTGAAGAGTTAACGCTATACATGATAGAGCTACAAAAACAAAATGCATTGCTACAAGCACAGAATGCTAAAATGTTAAAAAGAGTAGAAGCTTTAGAAAGTAAATAATAGACGTCTTTAAAAAGACTGAAAAAACATTTATATACATTATAACCACTGACTAATGAAAAATAGTTTTATTATTATAAGTTGCCTGTTATTTTTAAATTTCAGCAATTTATACTCTCAATCAAATGATTATTTAGGCTACGGCTATTCCCCTGTAAAAGAGTCGATTGATCTAATAAATTTAAGTGAGTCAGGAGAGAAGGAATATCTTGCCTCAAGAAGAATAACATTCAAACAAGGGTATAATTATAAGCCACAAGTTGGAAATACAAAGGGCTTAAAGGCAAGAATAAGTGAAAGTGATAATTTCGATGTTAATTATCGAAGTGCTTTAGACGACAACTCAATCAATAGAAGTATAAATGTAAACTTATCTGTGGGTTCAATTAAAGGAAGTGCAGGTGTATCTAAATTAGGAGCTTCTACATATTCTATTCCTATTCCAATACCGAAAGGAACCAATGGTATGGAACCAGCCTTATCATTAGAATATAATAGTCAAAGTCTTGGAGATTTTTTAGGTAAAGGCTGGAATTTGAGTGGATTTTCTGCTATTTCTAGAACCCAAAAGAATATTAATAGTGATTTATATTTTGGTGGTGTAAAACTAGACATGAGTGACCGTTTTGCTTTAAATGGTAATAGGATACATGCTAGTACAGGTCTTTATGGCGCAGACGGAACGGTATACAAGACGGAGTTAGAAACTTTTTCTGAAATTACATCTTTTGGAGTTAGAGGAAATGGGCCTGCTTATTTTAAAGTTAAAACTAAAGAAGGTTTATTGTTAGAATTTGGGAACTCAAACAATTCAATATTATTGTCTGGAGATAACCCTACAGTTGTATCTTGGATGATAAGTCGTGTTACAGATAATTTTGGCAATTACATGACATATACATATGACAATAGTGGTAATGCCTGTAGAATAAAAAAAATTGAGTATACAATCTCTAACACTAATGCAGCCTATAATACCATAGATTTTTCATATTCTTTTAAAGCCAATCCAATTACTTCCTATATTGAAGGAGGAGTAATAAATGATAGGTATATATTAAATAGAATAAGATTGACAACTCTTGGTACCACTGTAAATGAGTTTCAATTTTCTTATTTAAATGGCGATGTATCGGACTATCTAACTGAAATTAAGCAGTTTGGCTTAAATCAAAATGAATTAAACTCTACGCGGTTCAGTTATAAAAAATTAGATCCTGTTGATGACCTGAAGAAATTAGACATATCTACAATTTTTAAGTTAACTAAAAGAGAGCAATATGTCATAAATGGAGATTTTAATGGTGATGGAAGAACAGATTTACTTAGACTTAGGGATGTTTTCCCTGGTGATGCAACCGGTACAACTAAATATGTATACGATTATTATATAAATAGTTCTACTAAGTCGAATGGTGTAAATACTGCAGGTTTCACCTTAGATAGAAGTTTTGATCTTTGGGGTAAAAGTTTGAGGACAGCACAGTTTTCTTCTGCGTATGATTTTAAAAGTGTAGTAAATGATTTTAACCGAGATGGTTTGGATGACGTGTTTTTGTATGATGCATATTTTGGTGAAATTACAGGATTTACAATTCTATTCGCAAATAGAAGTACTGGGTTTTCAGTTAGACAGTACCCATTACCTTCAGCTTTAAAATTAGGTAGTGAATGTAACGTAGCAGATACAGATGGAGATGGTAACTTGGAGATTTTATTTTTTACTTTTGAAGAGAATTCTGCGAATACAAGAATTGATGGTTCTGTTAAATTGTTATCGTATTCAATTTTAGATTTCGCATCTGATTTTGTTAAAAAAGAAATTCTAGTTCCAGATGATAATTATTATTCTGATAGAGTTTTTAATTTATTTGATTATAACAATGATAAGAAAATGGATTTCATTAGTGCAGATGATTCAGAAAATGGAATGCCTGCTATTTACTCTATTGAAAATGGTGTTCTTGTTAAGAAATTTCGAAAAGAAATAGGATTGAATGAATTAGCGGGCAAATATTTTGATGATTTTGTTTTTGGGGATTTTAATGGGGATGGAAATCCAGATGCATTATTGGCTCAAATTGATAGTAGAGCAGTTTCAACTGGAAGTGCTAGTTATTTTAGAACTAGTCATAGGTTTGTTACCACTAATGCAAAAAATGAGTTTAAAAATCTACCGAATAGTGGGGAAATATTTCATATTAATGAGTTAACTGATCAATTTAATTCCTTATCTAATGACGTCAATAATGATGGGAAGTCAGATATCATTGTCTTTTCTTATGATTTGGTCCAGAAAAAAGTTTTGTGCGATGTTTATTTATCAAAAGGAAATTTTACATTTACTCGTAAAATAATTACAACAAGTCTAGATCATACTTATGGATTGGTTGGTTCTGGAGATTATAATGGTGATGGTCATTTAGATTTTATGTTTTCTAGAAATGACTATAAAGAAACAGTTGTGTTATATTTTTCTTTTAATAGTAATGAAGGTTTGTTAAGTTCTGTTTTAGATGGGGAAAATAAAAAAACAACATTTAATTATCAGACCCTAGCTAATTCTAATAATTATGACAACACTGGTGCTGCACTGGCATTTCCACTTCGTAGATTTCAAAGTCCTGTTCCAATAGTTACCTCTGTAATAGCTCCAGATGGTATAGGTGGGCAAACAACAACTGAATATTTTTATAAAGGGGCTACTTTGCAGTGTCTTGGGAAAGGCTTTCTTGGTTTCGATAAGATCACTAAAACAAACTATGATTTAAATAGTGTAATTGTTTCGGAATTCTTGATGAATACAGTTTATCATGATTATACTCTATTTAAGAAAAAAATCATGTTACCAAATGGACCTCTAGTTTCTGAATCTACTACTAATTATCAATATACTGGTGTTGGAAAAACCTATTGGTCTAAATTAAAAAGTGGTGTAGATAAAAGCTATATAACAGGATTAGAATCTTCGTATAATTACACCTATGATATTTATGGTAATATTATCACAGAAGAAATTACAAGCTTCCCCGAAATAAAAAAAACAACAAACCAAATAGGGAAATTTGGAACATGGATACCAAGTAGCATTACTTCTAAAACCATTACTGAAAATAGGACTGGTCAATCATCTGAAACCAAAGTAATAAATTATACATATACCAACGAAGGAAAAACATCGTCAATTGTGACAGATGCTGGCACAACTAAAAGTAATACAAACAGTTTTTTCTTCAATAAATTTGGTAATGTTTCAGAAATTATAACCCTTGCTACTGGCATACCCGCAATAAGCAATAAATTTTATTATGATGAAAGAGGCAGGAATTTAATTAAAACAGTTAACCCATTAAACCAAGTAGCAGAATATAAATATAATGAACAATTTTGCTTGCCAACTGAAGCAAAGGATATATCTGGTTTAACTACTGTTTTTAAATTTGATAATTTTGGTAAAGTTATAGAGTCAATTGACTCTAAAGGAGTTTCTCGCTTTTGTGAATATAAGTGGGATATTACAACTGGAGTTTCAAACGTAAGACTACCTAATCAAACAATGTATAGGAAGAGAGAATATGGTAATGGTATTCCTGAAGTCCTTACATGGGTAGATATATTTGGAAGAGAAGTTAAAACAAGCATACAAGGCATGCAAGAGTATACTAGCGTGGTAACAAAGTATGATAAATTGGCTAGGCTAGTAACCAAAACAAATCCATTTCTTGTAAATGATCCAACGGTATTATTGACAACTACAACATATGATGAGTACAATAGGAAAAAATCTAGCACATCAGGTGGGCATATTTATTTATTTGAATATTCCAAAAGTGTACCTAATCATTATACAACTACTGTTACTAATCCAAATGGATCTAGATATTCTGAAACCTTTGATGCATCTGATAAATTAGTTTCTACAACAGATGTTGGAGGCAAAATTGACATCGTTTATTATGCAAATGGGTTAAAAAAAGAAGTTTTTTTAAATTCAATAAAAACAATCTCGTTAGAATATGATATAAGAAGAAATAGAACAAAACTTGTAGATCCAAATGCTGGTACTACAGTGTATGTATATGATGCTTTGGATAGAATGACTACCCAAACAGACGCATTGAATAACACTACAAATCTTACGTATAATGCTTTAGGGCAAGTGCTTACTCGTACAGGCTTGGAAGGGACTACTACATACGCATATCAACTAAGTGGAGCTTCAATAAACAATGTAAGTAAAATCACAGGTTTTAATGGCATAGAAGAAAATTTCACCTATGATGCTTGGGGTAGAACAATTGAGCGTATAGAAAAAATAGAGGGGATTAATTATTCTACCAAATATAATTATAACATATACGATCAAATTATTGAGAAAATTTCTCCATCTGGTTTTAAAATACAGAATTCTTTTGATTCAAAAGGATATCTTTCAAAAGTAAATACAGGAGCCAATGAAACAGTTTATGAGTTCCCGATCCAAAACGCTACTGGTAATTTAAAAAGTTATAGATTAGGGAATGGGAAAACCACTACCAATACTATTGATCAATTTGGACGAATAACTGAACGCAAAACCCCATATACATTTTGGCAATCTATAGATTTTGATCCCTCAACTGGGTTGATTACAAAAACGGGAGATAAACTGAAAGAACTTTATGAAGAGTACACTTATGACCCCTTAGAAAGATTGAAACAAGTAAAACCATATGATCTGTCTTCAGGTGTAAAGCAGTTTAAGAATGAACTTAACATGACATATAGTTCTAATGGAAACATCTTAACAAAAAATGATGTTGGGACATTTGGTTATGGGACATTGCAACCTAATGCAGTAATTTCATTAACAAATGTGACCAATACAAATATTCCTATTTCATTGCAAGATATCAAATACACTGCCTTTGATAGAACTGCGTCAATAACAGAGGGTCAAAATAAATTAGATATAACTTATGGTCCATCTTACGATAGGAAAGTAACCAAATTATATTTAAATGCCAGTCTACTTAAAACAAGAATAAACAGTGGAGACTATGAAAAAACAACAGAAAATGGTGTAGTATACGAGGTTAATTATATATCTGGTGGAGAGGGCATTTGTGCCATGTACGTAACTGTAAATGGTGTTGGAGAATTGCATTATGTGTATAAAGACCATTTGGGGTCTTTAAGAGTAGTTACTGATAAAACAGGTAACATAGAGGCGGAGCAAAACTATGATGCTTGGGGTAGAGAACGGAATCCAGTGAATCTTAGTTACACGATTTCAGCTCCAAAGCCGAAGTGGCTTTATAGAGGCTATACTGGACACGAGATGCTTCCAGAGTTTGGTCTAATTAACATGAACAACCGTATGTACGATCCATTACTAGGGCGTATGTTGGCTATTGATAATTTTGTACAAACTCCAACAAGTACACAAAGCTACAATAGATATAGTTATGTAGGTAATAATCCAGTTATGTTAACAGATCCAACTGGAGAAATGGGCGGTGGTGGTGGCGGCTACGGTGGTGGTGGCGGCTACGGCGGAGGCGTCGGCGGCAGAGGCGGCGGCGGCGGAGGCTTCGGAGGTTATGGATCTGGAGGAGGTACTTCTTCTTCTACAGGTATTTCATACGGTGGTTCAGCAGGTGCTGGAAGCAATGGAGGAGGATCTTATGGTGTAGGATCTGCCGGTTACGCTGGCGGTGGTTATTCCGGAAGTGGTTCTTCCGGAAGTGGTTCTGGAGCTGGTAAAGGAGTTTCTGGAGGAAGTTCTGGAGGTTTTCAATCTAACAATACTGTAGCCGCATGGAGCATGGGTGCTAATGGCGTCATCTCAGGAAGTTCTAATTTTAGTTCTGGTGGTTTATCTTCATTTAACTCAGGTGCTTTTGCTTTACCTTTACCACCTCCTGGTAAAGAAGATGATGAATATATTTCACCCTCTGGTTCTACGTGGATAGTTCATGGAGGTGAGTGGTTAAATTATGCTGTTTTTGATGCAGTAGTTTTAACTTCTGGTGATATTATTGATTTTGCAAATTTAATGGCTGATGGTACTTCAGGTGGCGCTATTGGCATGGTTAGATATGGCACTAAAATTAATTATGGTAGCAATGGCATATTTTATTATCAAAAAGCGAATGGTTATATTTTTCCAGGGAATCAATATACAACTGTTAAAAATGTATCTGCCATTGGTAAATCTATTGGTAATGTTGCAATGCCAGTGAGTGTTGCATTGAGTTTTCTTGCTGTAGGTCAAGGTTTTGCACAGGATGATTTTTCTGTAGGGACACATACGAAAACAGCAGGTGTAAAAGCAGTAGGATCTACAGTTGGCGCTTGGGCTGGGGCAGAAGCAGGCGCTTTAATTGGAGCTAGTTTTGGCGGCGCTGTTGGTGCTTTCTTTTTTGGTGCGGGTGCTATACCAGGGGGGGCTATAGGTGGAATTATTGGTGGAGTTATTGGTGGTGTAGGGGGTTCATATTATGGCGGCGAATTGGGCGTTATGATGTATCAACATTAGATTTAGATAAGATAATGGGAAAAGTAATCGTTTGGTACTGGAATCTGTTACATTATTGTTTGTTTTTACTTTACTGCAAGTTATACTATGTGACTAAGTTTCTTAGTCCAAGTTTTTGGTTTGTGAAACTATCGTTTATGAACAAATATTTTGATAAACATGGGGTTACATATTTCACAAGTTCAGCAGAAAACAATGCTTATAACAATGAAAAATATGGCGTCAATAGCATTTGGGCTGGTGGGGGTATGGTTTGTGTATTTATGTGTATTGAGTTAATTGTCTTAAATTTCATACAATGTGTATCTGGGTTTCTTTTTATTTACAAGTTGTTAATAATGAAATCTTTATTGCCGATTTTATTCGTTTTTTTATTAGTTACAATTGGTTATATCTTTAATTATTATACATTATTCAAAAAAGATAGGTATTTGTTTTTTTTTAAAGAATTTAGTAAGTTCTCAAAAAAAGAAAGAAGAAAATATTTTTTTGTATCGTTTTGTATTTTTTCAGTTTTACTTGTAATTGTTTCTTATAGTTTTCATGAGGTTATTTTTCTTGCGAAACAAAAAAAGTTTGGCGTTAGAAACATGTAAACGCTACTCTACAAACATAAAATTGGTTTATAAAAAACAGTTAAATTAAAAAAGCATATTAAAAACATAAAAAAATGAAAATACTACTTACAAGTACCCTGTTATTATTAGCAAGCCTAGGGCTAACCGCCCAAAGCAGCTATGAGCTTAAATATGATGCAGCAGGCAACCGCTACATGCGTAAATCTATCACCATAAACCCTGCCCGTAAAGGTGCAGAAGAAACTTTGGTAGATAAGCAAGGAGATTTTACCTTTGAGATTTCTCCAAACCCTACATTAGGTAAGCTTCTTATACACACAGATGAGAACTTCCAGACTAAAGAAGACAAAAAAGCAAAAGTGTTTGATATGAACGGAAATCAAATATATAGTGCAGACATAAAAGACCAAGATGTTACTATAGACTTGTCTAGCATGCCTACAGGCACCTACATTATAAAAATTACCGCCAAAGATTATCTAAGTGATTGGAAAGTGGTGAAGATGTAGAGTCCTAAATCCTCAAAGGGGACTTTTCGAGCTAGATTTTAAGTCAATAGGTTACTTTGAGTAAACTAG
>JAYVIQ010000007.1:0-21494 GCA_043770215.1 Cytophagales bacterium
GGCCATAAAATAGAGGTCTATGAAAAAAGACCTGACATAAGAAAAGGCACTAAAGGAAGATCTAGAAGTATAAACCTTGCACTAAGCACCAGAGGCAAAACAGCTTTAGAAAAAGCGGGTATTCTAGAAGAGGTATTCAAATTATGCATTCCTATGTCTGGCAGAATGGTTCATAAAATAAGCGAGAAAACACAGTTACAACCTTATTCTGTATACAATGACTCTATTGATTCTGTATCTAGAAACTTTTTGAATGAATTATTGATACATGAAGCAGAAAAAACTGGCAACTGCAATTACTTCTTTAATTCTGAACTATTGCCTTGTAAAAATGATCATGACTTACCTACTATTGTATTAGAAAACAAAGATGTAATTTCTCCAAAAGTAGATTTTTATCTTGGTGCAGATGGTGTAAACTCCATATGTAGAACCTACATAAAAGACAACAATTTTAGATTAGAGAAAATTTCTCATCAATACAAAGAGATAGAATTCCCAGACAACAACGGCAAACATATTCTAGACAAGAATGCTCTTCATATTTGGCCAAGGGGTGAGTATATGTTTATAGGCTTGCCAAACTTAGATGGCTCATTTACAGGCACATTATTTTTGCCAGAAGAAGGGGTAAATTCTTTTGCTGAATTAAAAACAGCCAAGGATGTAAATGATTTTTTTGTTGCAAAATTTCCAGATACATCAGACCTAATTCCAGATTTAGTAGATCAGTTTTTTAAAAATCCAAGCTCTAATTTAGGTACCGTTTGGGTTGATAAATGGTATGATGACAGAAAAAAAATTGGCATCATAGGAGATGCAGCTCATGGGGTTGTTCCATTTTATGGTCAAGGAATGAATACAGGATTTGAAGATTGCAGATTGCTTTTTGAATTAATAGAAAAAGAAGGTTTTGAGTCCCATTTCGAAAAATTTGTAGCCACTAGAAAAGAAGATACAGATGCAATAGCAAAATTATCTATAAATAATTTTATAGAAATGAGAGATCTAGTAGCTCAACCAAAATTTATTCTCCAGAAAAAAATAGAAGGTAAAATACAAGAAATGTTCCCAAGTAAATGGATGCCGCTGTATAGTATGGTTAGTTTTTCTAATATCCCATACAGCGTAGTGTATAATAAAAGTTTGGTTCAACAAAGTATTATGGATCAGATTATGCAAATACAAGACATAGAAGAGAAAGCCAATCAAGAAAGTCTTGCTCCAGAAATCTTAAGCATTTTATCTACTTCATTTTATAATTCTGATATTCGCCAGGTCTAAAACCAAAAAACTTTTCTATCAAAAACTTAAATTTATCTTTAAATTTTACTGTGTTTTTAGATAAATCATGACTGAAAACCCAATTACTCTTTAGTATTCTTTCTTGCATCACTTTGGGGTGAGTGCCCTCAAAACGAACAAGGGCATCTATACCAGAATAATCAAAAGTTTCTGATTTAATTACATTCTCTTCTACCCATTGGTCTTTATGCCACATTTTATGGAAATTTTCTTGCTTTAACTGTTGAGCTCTAGGGGATTTTACCCAGCCATAATGATGTATAGAAGCATTTGCTTTAGCAACCGTTAATTTTTTATTGCCATACTTTCTAAAACCTTGTGCATCTCTATAAGATTTAACTCCAATATTTGGTTTTACTGCTCTTATTTCATTTCTATACCAACGCGTAGAGGCACCCAAATAATCATAAGAACCATAAAAATGTTTGTAATCAAAGAGTAAACCATCTACCCTATTATCTGCCTTATATCTAAGTAGTTGAGCATATAAATTTTGATGGTCTTGTTCATGCAACACCTCATCTCCCTGTATATAAATAGCCCAATCTATATCTTCACTTATTTCAGCAAAGGCTTTATCTGTTTCTATTGCTAATACTCTGCCCCCCTCTCGCAGAGTATCGTCCCAAACGGTTTCTACAATACGAATTTTTGAGGACTTAATACTCTTTATTAAATCCAAAGTATTATCATCAGAATTACCTACAGCCACTATAATCTCATGACACAGAGGCTCTATAGACAAAATAGCTTCAACTATTGGATAATCAAATTTTATAGCATTTCTAACAAAAGTAAAACCAGCAATTTTCATCTTACAAAGTAAGAAGTATATTTTCAAATTTTACAAAAACTAATAGTAAATAACCTATAAAAAGTAAAGCACACCATAAATTAAATGAGGTATAATTGCAGAAATGACAAAAAAGGTCTACACCCTGCTTTAGGATAAGATAAACCGTTTAAATATTACCTTTAAAATACTAACTAAAGTTACTTTCTATAAACTTTTTATAAAAACTAAACCTTTGTGTTAAATATACCTTAATTTTTGCATCAAGGTATAAATTATAATATCTTTGATAAACGTAGGATTGTTTGCAACCAAAGAATCATATTACACGTCTAAATTTATGATGAAAAATATAAAGACACTATTTATTTTTAACGCACTATTTTTTGGCCTTTTTTCTTGTGTAAGATACAAAAATACAATATTATTAAACAATCACAAAAGTGCTTATGACTCTTCATTTAGCCAAAACGTAAGTCCCTATAAAATTCAAAATAATGATGTACTTGAAATAGATGTAGCATCTACAGATGCCGCTTCTATGAGTATTTTTACCAAAAGTCTTGGCGGAGGTAACATGTCATCTATTTCAGAATCATCTCTTTATATGAAAGGTTACGTAGTAGATGGCCAAGGGAAAATTTCCATACCTGTTCTAGGAGATGTTTTTGTTGCGGGAAAAACAAAAAATGAAATTAAAGATAGCATACAACTAAGAATAAATAAGTACTTCAAATACGCTACCGTAGATGTAAAAATGGCAAGTTATAGACTTTCTTTTTTAGGGGAGATTAAAAATAGTGGCACTCAAATGATTTATAGAGAAAACATTAATTTAATAGAAGCACTGGCTTTGTGCGGTGGGTTTACAGAAGTAGCTAAAAGAGATAAAGTAAAAATATTACGCAAAATAAACGGAAAAACAGAAATTAGAATTGTAGACTTTACAAAAGAAAATTTGATAAACCATGAGTGGTACCAACTAATGCCAAACGATGTGATTTATGTAGAACCTATTCGATTGAGTACTTTTAGATCTAACTCTACTTCATTATCGTTTACATTGTCTGCTCTGTCTGTGCTTTTACTCTTATTCAGTTTAACAAATCGAAATTAATGTTTGATTTTAACAAAATACTTACCCTAGAATTTTTTTTAGGCTTATTTAAAAGGTACTGGTATCTATTTTTAGTTTCCATACTACTTTCTATTTGCATTTCATATTTGTACCTTAAATACACCCCTAGCACATACTCCACTTCTGTACTGGTAGAAGTGGGAGACAAAAGCTCCAAAGGCTCTATGAGCAATGCATTAAGTGAAATGGGAATGTTTAGCGAACTAAAGAACTTAGATAACGAGATCTTTTTTGTTAAATCTTACCCATTAGTATTAAAATCTATACAATCACTCAATTTTAATGTCCAATACTTCGTAGAAGGTGACGTTAGAAAATTGGAATTGTACAGAAATGAACCCGTGAGTGTTCGGTTTTTAGATTCATATCACAATCATTTAAATGCAAAATATAATTTAAAATTATCTGAGGGCGAAAAAAAAGTAGCTATTTACAATATTCAAAACGATGATGAGTTATCTCCATGCTTGCTAAATGGAAAAATAGGAGACACGCTTGTTTTCTCTGGTGCAAAAGTTATCTTTACAAGAAATAAATTGATTGCCTACAACAGAAACGTAAACTATTTTTTCAAAGTATTTTCTTCAGAAGATATAGCGCAGCAATTTGTAAACAGAGTAGATGTAAGCCAAATTTCTGAAGAGTCTACTATTTTACAGATTTCACTTACAGGCTTAGTACCAGAGCGTGATGTAGATTTTTTAAATCAGCTGGCTGCTGATTTTGTAAACAAAGATTTAATAGACAAAGACAATAAAGCAAATAACACTTTACGTTTTATTCAAGATCAACTAGATGAGGTGTATGTAAAACTTACTGGCGCAGAATCTAGCCTAGAGAAATTTAGAAACAGCAACAACATGTTTAATGTTGAAACAAGCACAGAAAAAATTGCAGGACAGTTTGATGACCTAGAAAAAGAAAAGGCTGAGCTAAATGTACAAGAAAACTACTATAAATATTTGCTGGAATATGTGTCAAATAAAAACAACAATGAAACTATAATTGCTCCTTCTGCTATAGGTGTTAGCGACCCTTTGCTTATAAAGACAATTACCGATCTAAACTCCATCTACTCTCAAAAAGCATCGCTTTACCACTTAGAAAACGACAATCCAACAATAAGAGAAATAAATAATAAAATTAGTAGCCTCAGACTTTCTTTAGTAGAAAATGTAAAAAATATTTTAAAAGGATCTGATATAAGAATGTCTGATATAAAATCTAGAATAGGCATGATAGAGTCTAAACTTTCACGCCTACCAAATAACGAAAGAGAGTTCGTAGGCATAAAAAGAGAGTTTGACCTAAATAACCATATCTATAACTACCTTTTAGAAAAGCGAGCCGAGACAGGTATTGCAAAAGCAACACATACACCAGAAAACGAAATTTTAGAACCCGCAAGAATAAACTCTACAAGGCGTGTTGCCCCAATTTCTGCCAATGTATATAAAAACAACATTTTAATTGGTCTCTTTTTGCCTTTACTGTTTTTAATCGCTTTACAACTTTTTAATAGTACAATACAAAACAGCAAAGAGATAGAAGAAATTGTTTCTTTACCAATTCTAACAGAAATAGTCTCTTACAGAGGCAATGAAAAATCTGTACATGTTTTGTACAACAAACCAAAATCTAGCTTAGCGGAGTCATTTAGAAACTTGAGAATAAATTTGCAGTTTTTAAACCAGGTACAAAAATCCAATCAAGTTATTGCTTTTACATCATCCATATCTAGAGAAGGGAAAACATTTGGTGCTATAAATACCGCTGCATCCCTTGCATTTAGTGGCAAAAAAGTGATTCTGATAGGTGCCGATCTAAGAAAACCTAGATTAGATGAAGAATTTGACATAATTAATAAAATTGGATTAAGCAATTACCTTTCAAAAAATGCTGAGTTAGAGGATGTAATTCAAAAATCTCCTTATGAAAATTTAAGTTTGATTATGTCTGGACCAATACCCCCAAATCCAGCAGAGCTTTTAGAAAGTCCATTGTTTAATTCTATGATAGAAGTACTAAAACAAAAATATGATTATGTCATTATAGATACATCTCCACTAGGACTTGTGCCAGATTATTTTATTATAAATAAGAGCATAGACATAACCCTTTTTATGGTAAGACAAGCATATACAGAAAAGAAATTGCTAGAAAATCTAGAAAGACTTGTAAAAACAGAAAAACTTAAACGCACATACATACTCTTAAATGACTACGATTTAAAATCTGGTTATGACGGATCTAGTTTTGGATACGGATACGGTTACGGATATGGAAACGGAAGCGGGTATGTTGATGAAGACGAAACTACAACAAAAAAATGGTTTAATAAGTTGAAGTCAAAACTAAAGATTTCATAAATGAATATAGAAGATAAAATATATGTAGCTGGCCATAGAGGCATGGTAGGGAGTGCAATAGTAAGAAACCTAAAAAAAAATGGTTTTTTAAATATAATCACAAAGACATCCAAAGAATTGGATTTAAGAAATCAGGCAGACACCTCTTCTTTTTTTGAAAATGAAAAACCAGAATATGTTTTTTTGGCTGCAGCAAAAGTGGGTGGTATTCTTGCAAACAATATTTACAGGGCAGATTTTTTATTTGACAACTTAATGATAGAGGCAAATGTCATAAAAGCAGCACATGATGTAAATGTAAAGAAACTTCAGTTTTTAGGGTCCTCATGCATATATCCTAAACTAGCTGCGCAACCCATGAAAGAAGATTCATTGCTTACCTCTGAACTAGAGCCAACCAATGAACCTTATGCCATAGCAAAAATTGCAGGGATAAAATTATGCGAGACATTTAGAGACCAATATGGAGACAACTTCATTTCTGTAATGCCTACCAACTTGTACGGCTATGGAGATAATTACGACTTAAACAAAAGTCATGTACTACCAGCTATGGTGCGTAAATTTCATGAAGCTAAAGAAAAAAAGGAGCAAGAAGTAATTCTTTGGGGTACAGGAGCGCCTATGAGAGAGTTTCTTTTTGCAGATGATTTAGCAGAAGCTTGTGTGTATCTTATGCAAAATTACAATGAAAAAGAATTGGTAAACATAGGTACAGGAGTAGATCTAACAATTAAACAATTAGCCGAAACAATAAAAGAAGAGGTTGGCTTTACAGGAAATATTGTTTGGGACAGTAGCAAACCAGATGGCACACCCCGTAAACTAATGGATGTTAGTAAATTACACTCCTTAGGATGGAAACACAAAATAGAGCTTAACGAAGGGATTGGACTAACCTACCAAGATTTCAAGAACAATTACAGTACATATACATTATGAGTAAAGTAGCATTAATAACAGGGATTACAGGTCAAGATGGGGCTTATTTAGCTGAGTTTTTACTAAAGAAAAATTATATAGTCCACGGAATAAAAAGAAGATCTTCATTATTTAATACAGATAGAATAGACCATTTATATCAAGATCCGCATGTAGAACATAAAAATTTGACACTCCATTATGGAGACATGACAGACAGCACCAACCTTATTAGAATTATTCAATTGGTCCAACCAGATGAGATTTACAATCTAGCTGCCATGAGCCATGTACATGTAAGTTTTGATACTCCAGAATATACTGCAAATGCAGACGGTATTGGAACTTTACGATTGTTAGAAGCCATTCGTATTTTAGGTTTAGAGAAAAAAACAAAAATTTACCAAGCATCTACTTCAGAATTATACGGCCTGGTACAAGAAGTTCCACAAAGTGAAAAAACACCTTTTTATCCTCGTTCTCCATACGCTGTGGCCAAAATGTATGCTTACTGGATAACAGTAAATTACAGAGAAGCGTACGGAATGTATGCCTGTAACGGAATATTATTTAATCATGAAAGCCCAATTAGGGGAGAAACTTTTGTAACTAGAAAAATAACAAGGGCAGTATCTAAAATAGCGTTGGGCTTACAAGACAAAGTATATTTAGGAAATTTAGATGCTCAAAGAGATTGGGGACATGCCAAAGATTATGTACGCATGATGTGGATGCTTTTGCAACACGAAACACCTCAGGACTGGGTAATTGCAACTGGTATTACCACACACGTAAGAGATTTTGTACGTTTGGCATTTAATGAAGTTGGCATTGAGCTGGAGTTTGTAGGTATTGGCGTAGACGAGAAAGCCTTTGTAAAAGCGTGTACTAATCCAGAATATCAAATAGAAATAGGAAAAGAAGTTGTAGGTGTAGACCCTAGATATTTTAGGCCTACAGAAGTAGAATTGCTCATTGGTGATGCCACTAAAGCAAGAACAGAATTGGGTTGGGTTCCAGAGTATGATTTACAAGCTTTGTTAAAAGACATGATGAAAAGCGACCTTAAATTGATGAAAAAAGACCAATACCTAAAAGATGGTGGGTTTAGCACGCTCAATTATTTTGAATAAAGAACACAATTTTAATGGATAATTTAGCTAAACTTGGAATAAGTGCTTTTTTATGGACCATAATTGGTAAATTATCCAACCAAATAGTCACTTTCATCTTGTCTATTTTTTTAGCTAGGTTACTAAGTCCTGCAGATTATGGTTTACTAGCAATGGTTAGTGTGTTTATTGGCTTATCTATGATTTTTAGTGATTTGGGTCTATCTTCAAGCGTTATACAGCGTAAAAAATTACATTTCAGCCACTTAAGCTCAGTTTTTTATTTTAATATGGCTATAGCTACCCTTCTAACTATTTTATTATTTTGTGCTGCCCCACTTATAAGTTGGTTTTATGATAAACCAGAATTATATAACCTTACAAAGGGGATGTCTTTAATTTTTGTTTTAAAAGCCTTCTCTTCAGTACAGAACAACTTATTAATCAGGTCTTTAAATTTCAAAAAACTATCTAAAATCAATTTCACATCTTCAATCATTAGTGGTATTGTAGGCGTTTATTTTGCATTTAAGGGCTATGGTGTATGGTCATTAGTCATACAGCAGTACATACTTGCTGGATGTTTTTCTATACTCGTTTGGTTTTTTTCAGATTGGAAACCACAATTGTGTTTTTCTACAAAAGCACTTAAACAATTATGGGGGTTTGGTTTTGACATGTTTTTATCTGGCTTCATAAACAATATTTACGAAAGATTGGACATCTTAATCATTGGCAAAACAAGTCCAGTGGCTACTTTGGGTTATTATCAAAGAGCAAAAAGTTTAGAAAGTATGGTCATAAGTTACTCATCTGGAACATTAGCTAGTATTTTGTTTCCTTTACTAAGCAAAATACAAAATGATTTAGCACGTTACCAATCTGTAATCAAAAAACTTTTTCAAATTTTAGTTTTCGTTACATTTATGCTTTTGGGGAATTTATATTTAAGTTCTTATGAATTAATTCTTTTGCTTTTTACAAAAAAATGGCTCCCTTGCTTAGAATATTATCAGATAATGATTTTTGCTGGTTTTGTTGTTCCTTTGAGTTCTTTATTATGCGATGTTTTAAGTAGTAGAGGCAACTCAAAAGAGTTTTTACGTTTAGAGATTTACAAAAAAATAATATGCTCTTTAGCATTTATAGCTTTGTTTTATTTTGGATTAAAAGGTTTTTTGTTTGCCAGTTTATTTACTGGTTTTACGGCATTACTTTTAAATATTGGCTTTGTTATTAAGGAGTTAAGAATGAAATGGAGTGTTTTTTTACACCCTTTGTTAATTGCTTTATTTATCACACCTTTATTAGTTTTTGGCGTAAATCATTTTATTCATTTTCATTCTATTTGGCTAGGTTTAATATTTAAAACAATTGCTTTCTCTATATTGTATATATTTGCTAGCAAGTATATTTTTATTGATCTTTATGCTAATCTATTAAACATATTAAAAAAAAAAACTATATAGATGATTAATGTTACACAACCATTTTTACCTCCCTACGAAGAGTTTGAAGCCTTGGTAAAAGGGATTTGGAAGCGCAATTGGCTCACCAATAATGGACCATTAGTAAATCAGTTAGAGTTAAGTCTAAAAGAATACTTGGGTTTAGATCATTTGCTTTTCTTAAATAACGGGACAATTGCTTTACAAATTGCTATAAAAGCGCTTGAGCTAAAAGGTGAGGTAATTACAACTCCTTTTTCTTATGTTGCTACTACCTCTAGCATAGTGTGGGAAAATTGCACCCCTATTTTTGTAGATATTAGTAAAGAATCACTCAACATAGACCCCCTTAAGATAGAGGCTGCTATAACGCCTAAAACTTCAGCTATAATAGCCACCCACGTATATGGAAACCCTTGTGATATAGATGCCATAGACGAAATTGCAAAAAAATACAAGCTAAAGGTCATTTATGATGCGGCCCATTGTTTTGGCACAAAATATAAAGGCAAATCTGTATTGGAATACGGAGATATAAGTACAATTAGTTTGCACGCAACAAAATTATTTCATAGCACTGAAGGTGGTGCAGTAGTAACAAAAGACCCTTCTTTATTAAAGAAAATGAGCCACTTACGTAATTTTGGTCATGATGGTCCAGAAAAATTTGAATGCGTAGGCATTAATGGCAAAAACTCTGAATTTCATGCTGCTATGGGAATATGCAACTTAAAATATGCAGATCATATATTAGCCAAAAGAAAAAGCGATTCTAACATTTATGATAAATGGTTAGATAAACTAAACCTTAAAAAGCCATTTTTAGACAAAAACAGTACGTTTAACTATGCATATTACCCATTAGTATTTAAATCTGAAAAAGATTGTGAGCGTGTTTTTGAAGAATTAAAAAAGCATGAGATTTTTGCAAGAAGATATTTTTACCCCGTTCTATCACAATTAAATTATGTGATAAGACAAGAAATGGAAATAGCTGAAGATATTTCTACTAGAGTTCTGTGTTTGCCACTGTATGAGCAAATTAGTAATGAGGAAATAGATTTGATTTGCAGATTAATACTACGCGTTTTAAACAACTAATAAACATTACTTTTAGGAATGGAAAACATACCTTAAACTTTAAGACTATTTAAAAAAAGGACTGTGTTATTGAATTTTGAATACTAAAATAAAAAAAATACTTGAGCCTTTGATACGTTTGTAAAACGTATCAAAGGCTCAAAAAAATATTTCAGAAATCAGTACTTTTTAAGTGGTTTAGAGCTTCAGATTTAAGAAAATAAATCACAAACTATAAATGTATGCACGCACCTTTAAACACTTCACAGAAAACAATGAATATAGAATTACATTGTTTTATGAAGAGAACTAAGAAAAGTCTTATAGGGGTGTTATCTTTTTATACAAATAGAAATACAGCCCATGAAAAAGGTAAATCACTAAATAAAAGTACAGATGCTTATTCCAAAATTTTAATGTCTAAATTAAAAATGTCATTAACCTATGCAGTACTTTTGGAAAGAAATTTCATAAAAAGAAATCTTATAATTAAAGACTATTTTAAAAATTCTATGAATGCATCTTTGATTTTGAAAGTTACGGTTAGACAAAGTATAATTGTAGCCAAAAGTATTGTTATACATGTTGTTTTATTAAGCAATATTGCCATCAATGGTTTAGAACCAAGAACAATAAATTTTAACGCATGATCCCTACCCCTAAAGTTTCTGTTTGCATGATTACCTTTAGGCATGCAGATTTTATTTCTGAAGCAATTGAAGGTATTTTAATACAGCAAACCAAATTTGAAGTAGAAATCATTATAGGGGAAGATTTTGGCGGAGATGAAACCAGAATAATTTGCGAGCAATATGCTAACAAATACCCAGATAAAATAACACTTCTACCCTCTTCTGAAAATCTTGGTATGATGAAAAATTTTGTCAGAACGGTAGAAAATGCCACTGGCAGTTACATTGCACTTTGCGAAGGAGATGATTATTGGACAGACCCTTTAAAACTCCAAAAGCAAGTGGATTTTATGGAGTTAAATCAAGACGTAAGTTTGTGCTTTCATAACTCTGAGAAAATAATTTATGGCAAAAAGGAAGAGAATTCTGTTTTCTCTTTACTAAGAGTGGGTGAATACACACCCACACAAATTTTAAAGAACTTCATAATCCCAACCGCATCCGTTGTTTTTAGAAAAAAAGATTTAGTAGACCCTAACTTTTTGTTGGACCCAAGAATTTTATTTGGCGACATTTGCCTTTGGTTGCATTTGTTGGATTCTGGTAAAGCGGTTTGCTTGGAAGATAATATGTCAGTTTATAGAATCCATACTGGTAGCGTAACCACAAAAAAACTAGACAAACTGCAATTTCAAAAATATCTAAACCATTATGATTATTTATCAGAAAAATACTCTGATACATTAGGTGATATTATAAACACTTATAGAAACACAATATTTTGGGTTTTTTCAATGACTAATTTTAGACAAAAGAAACTTGGATTGGGCCTTTTTTATTTACTCCAAATAGCAATACGCTCGCCTTTGTTTGTATTAAAACAACTTAGGGATAAAATAAAGCTGAGAATTACCAATAATTAATTAAAGATAAAATCAGTATAAGAAAATCATTTACATTTTAAAAACACCTTCCTTAATGTTTTTAAAACATAATAAACTGTCTACCAAAAATTAAAAATAAATAATTCAGAAAGCAGACATACATATTAAGTTTCTAGGTTTTTACTAAATTAGGTTATGAAAAACATTCAGATGGTAGACTTGCAAGGGCTGCACAAAAGGTTAGAACATAAAATAAAACCTGCAATAAATGATGTGTTGGAAAAGGGGCAATTTATCAACGGACCAGAGGTACAAACATTTGCTATAAACCTTGCAAAATTTTGTGGCGTTTCTCATGTTATACCATGTGCAAATGGTACAGATGCATTGCAAATAGCACTCATGGCTTTAGACCTGCAACCTGGTGACGAAGTAATCATACCCGTTCATACCTATGTAGCTACAGCAGAAGTTATTGCTTTGCTTAGGCTAACTCCAGTTTTTGTAGATGTATGTGCAAGCACATTCAATATAGACGTTACTAAATTACAGGTTTGTATTTCCGAAAAAACAAAAGTGATAGTGCCCGTTCACTTGTACGGACAATGCGCAGACATGGAAACTATTTTGAACATTGCAAAAAAAAATAATTTATTTGTAATAGAAGATACCGCCCAAGCTATTGGAGCAGAATATACTTTTTCTAACGGTACAAAGAAAAAAGCAGGCACAATGGGAGACATTGGTTGCACCTCATTTTTCCCTTCTAAAAACCTAGGTTGTATGGGAGATGGAGGCGCAATAATGACAAACTCTGACGTACTTGCAAATAAAATAAATATGATTGCAAACCATGGACAAAGCAAAAAATACCAACATGATTTGGTTGGATGCAACTCTAGACTAGATACATTACAAGCTGCAATTTTAAAAGTAAAATTATTAGAATTAGAAGATTGCAACCAAAGAAGAAAAACTGCTGCTGCATATTATTCTCAAAAATTAAAAAAGATAGAAGGGATAGAGACACCCATAGAAAGTAGTTTTTCAAGCCATGTATACCACCAATACACAATTAAAATTGCTAATGGATGGAGAGATGTTATCAAAAATCAATTAGCTGATTATGGTATCCCTACCATGATATACTATCCAATTCCATTACATCACCAAAAAGCATATAGCCACCATGCGCTTGGAAAATATCCTGTGACAGAATCATTATCTAACCAAGTTTTATCCTTGCCTATGCACACAGAAATGAATTCAGAAATACAAGATTACATTTTGAATACGTTAATTAAATCAATAAATTTAGTTAAACGATGAGGATGGAAGAGAAAGATTTTTTTGTGCATGAGTCTTCTTATGTAGATGATAATTGTAAAATAGGCAAAGGAACAAATATTTGGCATTTTTGTCATATTATGACTAATTGCATCATAGGAGATAAATGCAATATTGGACAAAATGTAGTTATCTCACCAAATGTAGTTTTAGGCAATAACGTCAAAATACAAAACAACGTCTCGGTATATACTGGAGTAGAGTGCCAAGACGATGTTTTTTTGGGTCCATCTATGGTTTTTACTAACATAATAAATCCTAGAAGTGGAGTAAACAGAAGAGGCGAATTTTTAAAAACATTAGTTAAAAAAGGAGCTACTATAGGGGCAAATGCCACTATTGTTTGCGGACACGAAATAGGCGAATATGCTTTTGTAGGAGCCGGAGCAGTGGTCACTAAAGAAGTTCCAGCGTACGCCCTAATGGTAGGGAATCCTGCAAGACAAAAAGGGTGGATGAGCCAAGAAGGATACAAGTTGGTTTTTGGACCCGATAATGAGGCTAGTTGCCCTGGAGATAAAAGCGTGTATATTTTACAAAACGGAGTTGTAAAACCAAAATAGGTTTTTTAAAAATCTTGGAAATAAAATTTATGAATATCTAAACATGAAAAATTTTGCATTAATGGGAGCTGCAGGTTACATAGCGCCTAAACACATGAAAGCAATTAAAGAAACCAATAATAATTTGGTTGCTGCCATGGATACCTATGATGGCGTAGGCATTATGGATAGCTTTTTCCCAAATACAGATTTTTTTGTGGAGTTTGAACGTTTTGATAGACATATAGAAAAATTAAAATATGAGAAAAATATTCAGTTAGATTATGTAAGCATTTGTACCCCAAATTATTTGCATGATGCTCATATAAGAATGGCCTTAAGAAGAGGTGCAGACGCCATTTGTGAAAAACCATTGGTTTTAAATCCTTGGAATATAGATGCATTAAGTAACTTAGAAAAAGAAACAGGAAAAAAAATCAATAACATTCTCCAATTAAGGGTACACGCAAGTATTATAGCGCTTAAAAAGAAAATAGACGAGGGTCCAAAAGATAAAATTTATGATGTGGACCTAACCTATTTAACCTCCAGAGGACATTGGTATTATACCTCTTGGAAAGGAGATGTAAGTAAATCTGGCGGAATTGCTACCAATATTGGCGTTCACTTTTATGATATGCTTTCTTGGATTTTTGGAGATATAAAGCAAAATATTGTGCATTTGCACACCCACGACAGAGGTGCTGGTTTTTTAGAATTCAATAAAGCAAGGGTACGCTGGTTTTTGTCTATAAATGAAAATCTTTTGCCAAAGGAAGCGGTAGAAAAAGGACAAAGAACCTTTAGATCTATTACAATTGAAGGTGAGGAATTAGAGTTTAGTGAGGGTTTTACAGACTTACACACAGAAAGTTACAAGCAAATAATAGCCGGTAATGGCTATGGTATAGAAGCCACAAGACAAGCAATAGAAATTGTTTACAACATTAGAAACACAACTCCAATAGGCTTAATTGGCGATTACCATCCATTAGCAAAAGCCCCATTAGACAAACATCCTTTTACTAAATAATTTAATGTTTTTAAAATCCAAAAAGACAGGTAATGTACTGAAAAATGGCTGATTGTAAAATATTAGGTTCAATATTTTGGTACTACTTTTAAAACATTGTTGTTATTGAAATCTACAAATTAAAGGAATAACCAAAAAACCATTACTTCTTGTGTATTGTAAGCAAAATTGTCCACTTAAAATTAAATCAATTTGCTTTTATAGAACAGTCTTTTAAACGCTCAAATTACAGATCGGATAAAATAACCTCTTTCTTTTAATGCATTTTTTGGTTTTAGATAAGTCTTATTTATTTTTAAATTACTCGCCAACTTACCAAACATACTTTTTTTTAGGTCTTCTAATATATACCCTTCATTTACCTCATAAACACTAGTTTTTAAGCTATCTTCTATTGGGTCAGAAATAAAAACGGTGAATTCAAAAACTACATTTGGATTTTCTATGGCCGTTTGGTTTAAAAGCTCTAGGTATTTTTTTAAATAAAGAATATCATTTTGAGGTAAGTACCCTTTATCATACTCTTTTATGATATATGTTTCATTACCGCCTATTTTCACTTGTTTTGGAACAAGTGATTTTTTGGAACTAGGACTATTGAGTAAATTAACATCCATAATATGCGGCAGAAAATCTTTGAAAGTAAACAAGAGCAAATATTCTTTGTCATTTTTTAAATAAAATTCTTTCAATTCTCTGCCTTTGTATACTTCTAAGCCAGATAATTTCTCACAAATAGTCACTTTTGAATCTACAGTGTTAGAATAATTTAAGACACTCACTGTTTTAGCACTAAAAGGAACAGGCAATTTAATAGTATATAAATCTGTACTCGTTTCTTTTTTTAAAGATACCGTGAGTTGATTACTCTGAGCGTCTAAAGCGAAAAACTTACCACAATTTGCATCAAAGTCCTTAATTTCTTGTGGAGTAGACCATGTTTCATTTTTCTTTTTGGAAAAAAACAAATGCGTTTTTCCGGCAATAATTTTAGTTAAATACATAGTTTCATTATCAGCAGCTATTCTAAGAGAAACAAATGTATTGTGCAAAACAACTTCTGTAGGTGTTGCCCAAAGATCTCCTTTTTTAAATGAGGTGTATACTTTGCCATTCTCTTCTGCATGACCTTTTCTTATAAAATATACCATTTTGTTGTCTAAAGAAAAACAAGGACTTAGTTCATCTAATTTAGAATTTAATGGATTGCCAAGGTTTTCTGGTTCAGTCCAATTTGTACCATTCAGTTTGGTAAGCCATATATCATAACTACCCAGACCCCCACTTTTTTTACTTACAAATAATATAGCGCTACCATTTGTATTTAAGCTATAAGAACCCAATAGTCTTAGCTTTGGCAATTTGTTTAAAACAGAAAGATCGCTTGGTCGTTGCCATTGACCACCATTTTTTTTGGATATTTGAACCATCCAATCCTCTTCCATAACTCTTTTCCTTGCAAATAACAGGGTATTACCGTCCATAGACAAACATGGCGAAACCTCATTTTCAGAATTATTTACAACAATCATAGGATATTTTTTATACTCTATTTGAGCCTGAAGCTCACAAAGGGCTAAAAAAAAGACGAAAAATAAAATTATTTTTTTCATTTCTGCTTAAAATTATTTGAGAATCAATCTACATTTTTTTCTAGTTAAATAAAGCATTGGTTGGGAAAATATGTGAGGGAATAAATTAAAAATGAAATACAAAAATGGTTTATAGACTAAATTACCTTTTGTAATTATCCTGAATGATCCCTTTTCCAAGTATTTTTTTAATGAAAAAGATAGAATCGGAGCTCTTTTTTACTTTATCAGCAAAAAAAGAAAGAGCACAGAGCCTGACCCCAATAGAATTTCGCCTAAAATTACTAACAAATTCCACTACGGGTAAAATTTCGGATACACACATTGTTTTTTTCCGTCCTAAAATAAAAACTGCGGAGCTTTTATTATTCCATAAAAACAAATAAAACTACATTTACACCAATAAAACTAACCATTTTTTTTATCTTGATATAAGAATTCATTTTATCCTTAGTTTTTTTTGTTGTAAATTTATAATCTTATTTTCATAGCAAAAGTATGACAACGAATTTAAACATTAGTGTAGAGAAAGTAGCAAAATCAAGATTAGAGGAAACTGATTTTGACAGCCTCAAGTTTGGAAAATCTTTTTCAGACCACATGTTTGTTGTGGATTATGCTGAAGGTGAGTGGAAAGATGCAAGAATAGTACCCTTTCAAAAATTATCTTTTAACCCTTCCATGGCAGCACTGCATTATGGTCAGACCATTTTTGAGGGATTAAAAGCATTTAAAAGTAAAGAAGGAGACACTCTTGTATTTAGACCAGAGGAGCACGCTAGACGTTTAAATATAAGTGCAGATAGGCTTTGCATGCCAGAATTGCCAGAAGAACTTTTTTTACAAGGTTTATATACATTGTTAGAAATAGATAAAGACTGGATTCCAAAAAAAGAAAACAGTAGCTTGTACATTAGACCATTGATGTTTGCAACTGATGAAGCTTTGGGTGTAGCTGCGTGTAAAAATTATACTTTTATAATCATGACTTGCCCTGTAAGTGCATATTACGAAGGCGCTGTAAAAGTAGTCATAGAAAAAGAATATGTACGTGCGGCAGAGGGTGGTATAGGATTTACCAAAACAGCTGGCAATTATGCAGCTTCTTTATACCCTGCATTAAAAGCACAGAAAAAAGGGTATGACCAACTTTTATGGACGGATGCCAAAGAGCATAAATACATAGAGGAGGCAGGGACTATGAACGTAATGTTTGAAATAAACGGAAAAATAATTACTCCAAAAACTACAAGCTCTATACTTTCAGGCATAACTAGAAAAAGCATCATAGATTTAGCCAAGAAATGGGGAATAAGCATTGAAGAAAGAAGGGTTTCTATTGAAGAATTGCAAGAAGCTTACAAAAAAGGCACTTTAAATGATGCTTTTGGAACAGGAACAGCAGCTACTATTTCTCATATTTCTTTGATTGGTATAGACGGTATAGACATGATATTGCCTCCTGTAGAAGAAAGAGGATTTTCTAACAAAGCAAAAGATTACCTTTCTAAACTAAAAATAGGTGAAGCACAGGATTATATGAATTGGATGAAAAAAATCTAATATTTAGTAAAGAGTTGGCATTTACCCTGCTCTTTTTTTTTATATTTAACCTTTTAATGTTTAAACTTATGAAAAAATACATATATCTTTTTTTAGTTCTAGTTTGCACAAGCACTTACGCTTCAAATTATACTTTAGATGAAGTAGCTTTAGACAAAGACTTTTCTGATCTAAACAAAATAGAAGAGAAAGTATTAAGTTCTAATTTTGACCCTAAAGTAATAAATGAAATTACGGCAACTTCTACTATAAACCTTATTACCTCTGAACCATTTTCTGGCTCCTCAGCAAATGAGTTTTATGTAGATTGGAAATCCTTTGCATGGGGATTTTGTTGTTGCCCAGTAGGTTTTTTCACTGTTGCGGTGAGCAATAATGCAGACTATGACATGAAAACTTCTTACTGGATAGGTGTAGCAGCAAATGTTTGCCTAAATGGAATAAGCGCAATTTTTATTATCCTAGCTAATGGTACTTCAGGTTGCTACTACTAAGTTCAAATTTTTGTGCTAAAGTCTTTTTGTTTTATCCTTTCTTTTTTATCTTTTTGTTTACTGTATGCACAAAACCATACTAGATTTACTGCTACATATAGTACAAAAGAAATAGATACCTCAAACATACAGAAAATATCTATTGGCAATTTATATTTAGACAACACAAGCAAAACACTAAGATTTAACCAAAAATTTCCAGACACTAGATCGTATACGCTAAGAGATTCAATACTGATTGTTCAAAAAAAAGATACTAGCTTTAAAGTCCCTTCGCCCAGAGGCCTGCTTGAATACAATATATATAACATTATTTTATCGGGGAATTTACATGATTTTGGTATAACTAAATATGGCTATAAACTAAAGTCTTTGGAAGAACAAGAAGGTCTAGTAATCATGCATTATGAAACTCCTATTTCAGTAAAAGGAAGGCAAAAACACACCGTAGATTTAGTAAAAAAAGCAGGGAAATTAGATGCTTTCTTGGTTTATGACGCAAAGAAAATATTGGTTTCACAAACTTTTTTTAAAGAGTATATTGTACAATCTGGTTTACAAATACCACAAAAAATAGTGCAGATTGCTCATTTTGGAAAAAAACAAAACAAGAAAATAACTTCATTGAGTAAAATTCTTATAGATGAAAAAACAAATAGCAATTTATATAACCCTTAGCTTAGGTGTGTTTTTTGCCAAAGCTCAAGATTTAAGCAAAGAGATGACTTTTTTTTCTAGTTTAAACCAGCAGGATACCTCTAAAGTAAGCTATTCTATGGCAAAAAACAATACAAATGAATTGCAATTGGTATTAAGCGGAGCCTTTTTACTTTACAAACACACAATATCTTCGCAAGACGCTTCTAAATGCAATTTTCACGTAAGTTGCTCAGAGTATGCAATGTCAGCTGTAAAAAAGCAAGGCGCTGTTTTGGGTGGAGTTAATTTTTTTGATCGATTTGCCCGTTGCAATTCATGCAGTCCATATCAGTACACCATACACCCAATTACAAAAAGATTTGAAGATGCTCTTGAATAAAAGTATTTTAATCGTTTTATTGGTATTTACATTAAATGGTTCTTTTGGGCAAAGTAATCTCTTTAACCATGAAAATACCTTAGCTTATGCAAACCACTTGTTTGATACTAAAAAATATCTTTTGGCAAAAGATGAGTATAGTAGACTTCACTTTTTAGAACCTAAAAATGAATATTACCAAAGCAGATTGCTTAATTCTTTTTTATTCTCAAAAAATGTAAATGACGGTCTTGCAGTAGGCAAAACATTTTATGAAAATGACAGCTTATTCCCAAAACTAGTGGCAAAAGATTTTCTACACCTTTTGTTTCATTCAGAGTATAGATACAGGACTCAAGTATTTTTAAATTCTAATACTACATTTGACCCTTCGGATCTTTGGTTTTACAAGGCCTCTAATTTTGTTTTAGAGTATAAAATTGATTCCGCACAAAATATTTTAATTCAGCAAAAAGAAGATGAATCACAAAATATGATAAATCTAAGAACTATTGTAGCGCAAGATTATGCCTTTAATCCAAAAAGCAAAGGCTTAGCCATAGCCATGTCTACTTTGGTGCCTGGCTTAGGCAAAGTGTATGCTAATTCATGGAAAGATGGCTTAGCCGTTTTTGTGTATACATCTTTGAGCGCTTGGCAATCTTATAGAGGCTTTAATAAAAAAGGAGTAAAAAGCTTTTATGGCTGGATGTTTGCCAGTGTTGGCACAGGATTTTATTTGGGCAATATTTATGGTACAATTAAGTCAATTAGACTAAGAAGAGAAAAACATGAGTCAATCATAAAACAACAAGTGAAAAATGTGGTGGAAGCTAGTTTTAATTAATTTTATTTGTTTTCTAGGGACAATTTGTTCCGGTCAGGACCTAAAACAAACCTTTGATTTAGCAGAAATTCAGTACAGAAATAATGATTTAGAACACTCTAAACTTTTGTTTCAAAGAGTAGTTTATTTTGATTCCCTGCATCTGTACAAAGAAAGTTTTGAGAGATTGGCACAAATTTATTTTGCTCAAAAAGAAATAAACACATCCTTAGCTTTTATGTTTCAGTACAGAAATTTTTACCCATCAGAATCTGAAAAATGGGTAGATGTAAGCTTTGAAATTATTAATTTACAGCTAGCTGCCGGGCTAGATGGTGAGGCATTGGCAGAATTAATGCAGCTAAAAAATATTTTTATATCGGCAGAAGTAATAAAAAAACTAAATACCTACTTAGCCGTAGCCTATTTTCAAAATAAAGATTTTAAAAATAGCGAACTGTATTTCAAGAAAATCATCACAGAAGATAAACAAGTACAGCTCTCAAAAATTTTCAAAAAAGCAACACATCTTGACCAAAAATTCAATCCAAGTAAACTACAAATATTTAGTTTACTTCTTCCTGGTAGCGGACAAGCTTATGCCTCTTATCTAAAAGAAGGGGCAAATTCAGTAATTTTAGTTGGTGCTTTTTTGGTGCTATTTGTACACACTAGCCGAGTTTATGGATTATTAGATGCTTTTTTGAGTGTTTACCCGTGGGTTTCTAGGTATTACATGGGTGGTTTAAAAAAGGTAGTTGTATTAGCAAATAAAAGAAAGGAGTTTAAAAGAAATGAATACTACCATAGCATTCTAGAATTACTAAAATAAACTTACGCCTAACATTTTCTATACAAAAATCAATTTTTATTTTTTAAATTTTAAAGATGAATTAAAAAAAACTTCATAGAAAAAAACATTTCCCTTCCTATAAATACTTGGAGTGTATTGATATATACTAAATTCAATCCATGATTTTATGTAACTAAAACACTAAATTTGCATTTATAAATAAAGACGCATGAGATACATAATAAACGTAAGTTTTATTTTTTCAGAAAGACTAGAGAAGAACTTTATGCTTTGGTCACAAAACAATCCTCTTTTGTATAATTTCAATTGGCTAAGACTTATAGGTCAGAAAGATGGGACAATGACAATTTGCGCACAAATTGAAATAAAAAACATGCAAGAGTTACAAAAAATAAGCGGATTAGTTGAAAGTAGGCTACATATAGAATTAAAAAAAGATTTTAATGAAGATGTAATTTTTTACATGAGTGCGCTAGAAAAACTGTAAATAGAGCCTACTGAAAAACCCATAACTTGTTTTATATTAGATAAATATCTAACTTTTTATTGTAATAAGTGCAAGGAAATATGGCAAGAGCCTCAA
>JAYVIQ010000008.1:0-7995 GCA_043770215.1 Cytophagales bacterium
TTGAGGCTCTTGCCATATTTCCTTGCACTTATTACAATAAAAAGTTAGATATTTATCTAATATAAAACAAGTTATGGGTTTTTCAGTAGGCTCTAATTATCTTAATATAAGTTAATAATTTTAAAGGCTATCTTATTTTTAATCAGCGCTTTATAGAGCTAGTGCGTAGAAATTTGGTAACAGTGCTCTTGGTCTTAAAAGAAAAAAATGTAACAAACGTATGACTTACTATAAAAAGGCTCTAAAATATTTTCTAAAGTAACCGGCTAAACATATTTTAAAGGCTTTTTTATTATGAGTTATTGTTTTGAATCAATTTTCTTTTTCTTGTCTTTTTTGGTTTTTTTGTCTTTTTTAGATTCTTTAGAGTTACTTGTTTCTTGTGTTTCTTGTACAACTACTTCTTTTTTTGTGGTTCTTAAAGAAGATTTTGCAATTATGTTTTCAGAAATAGGTTTTTTATACATTTCCCATTTAAAACCTTGTAATCTTGTTTTGGTGTTATCTATGAGTTGTGGTGGCGTAAAAGACGCAATAGGTCTATCGTAAAATTTTACCATGCTCATATCTCCATCTACAATATACATTTTCATGTTGCTACAAACTACATTATTAAGCCCTATAAGTGTTTTTTCTTCGTCAAAAGCATAATAAATACTTTCACCATTTCCATTTACGTCTAGCCTATTTAGTTCTCCCTTTGTAAAATACGCCAACATTTCCCTACCTTTTACTTGGGTGTATTTGCTAGTGTCTGTTTCATTTTGTGAAATAATAAATGCATTTTCATATACATACATTTTATCTACTGCACCTTTATTTAATAAAATCTTTATGCTATCACCCTTAATTTGGTTTTGTCCACTCCAGAGCATGGGGTCTTTTTTAAAAATAATGTTAGAGTCTGTATCGTTATATACCATGAAATCACTTATGGCGCTTAGAGAACCTTTTACTACCTGTACATTGTTTATGGCTTTTATGTTTCTATTGTTTTTTATAGTATCATCAATAGAAATAAGTGTATCAGCTTGTATGTACGTGGTATCTTTTTCTGAGTAATCTATCATCAAGGCATTACCGTATACTTTCTTTTGAAATTTTGCACCATCGCTAATAGCTACATCTCCATAGATTGTTGCTTTTTCTTTATAACTTTCTATTTTTACATGGTTTACAGCATATCCATAATTTTTGTTATTATCAAAATATAAACTGTCTCCAAATAATTTGTATGTAGGAGTTTCTACCCATGCATTTTTATTAAACCAAGCCTTGTTTTCTTTTGTGTTAAACATTCCTGATTCTGCATAAAGGTTCTGGTCATTTGAATAGATGTTTGTAGGTCCATAAAAAAATGCTTTTTGAGGAATCGATGCATATTTTAGGGTATCGCAAATGATGGTGTATTTGTCTTTTATTACTTTAACGTTTCCTCTAAATGTGTATAAATCACTTTTGGAATCTAAATATCCTTTTTCGCTTTTTAGCGAGATTCCATTGTCTATAATTGTACCACCTCCATAATATATGGCTGTTTTATTACCCATATTATAGTCTAATATTCTTGTTGTAAGCGTCATTTGTTTATCTATGACTCTTACATTTCCTCTTAGTTTTGCTATTTTAGTATCACCATTGTAAAAAAGACTATCTCCATAAATAGTTAGGCCATCGTTTTGTCTTATGTTTATGTTACCAAAAGCATCAAAGTTGTTTTGACCAACAAATAAATAGGCTCTGTTGCAAGACATCAATGAGCCAGAATGTTTTATTCTTACATTTCCGTTGAGCATATTTGCTTTTTCACCTTTGTAAAACACGCCTTCAAGTTCATCTGCACCAAGAAGTTCTATGCTTTCTCTTTGGGCAAATATGCCTACGCTTGCAATTAATATTAGGTAAAGAGCTAAGTGTTTTTTCATCTGTATATTTTACAAAAATAGGATTTTGTTTTTATTATTGATTCTTATTTTTGTTTGAATTCAAATTTAATTTTTTGTCTTTTGGTTTCTGACACGGTTTTCTCAAGTTAAACAGTTAAATATTGTGTTTTATTCTACCATTTTTACTATCAAGTTTTATAATCTTTCTTAAAAAAACAAAACCCTATCCAAAGAACAGGGTTTTGTGTTTATGTACTAACTTAATTTTCTAATTATTGTAATCAATTACTTTTAATTTTTCTTGCATAGCACTTACTGCTTTAGACAATGAAGAGTTTGGAGCAACTTTACTTTCTAATATTTTTTTCTCTGCATTGTAATCTATGGCTGGTTTTGTAGCTTCTGATTTAGCTATAGTTTTAATAATAAAAACGCCAGATTCTCCTATTTCTGTTTTAGTCCATTCACCTGCTTTTGCAGCGCTAATTGCCATAGCTAATCCAACCATTTTAGGTTCATTACCAATATCTTGTACATAATTAGTAGAAAATTTATGATTTTTAATTGCACTAAATTTTGCATATCCTGGGCCATTTTTTGCGTTAAGTTTGTTAACTCTTTGGTACAAGTCACCTGCAGTAGCATCTAGCTTTTCTTTTAAGTATATTGCTTTTAGCTCATTGTATAATGATCTTTCTATAGCTTGTCTAGCATCATCTACTTGTGGGCTTTTTTTATCAGATATACTTTTAAGGCCAGCAATTACATATTTTCCACTGTTAGGTATATTAAATATTCTTACATCACCAAGATCTGTTTCTTGGCTATAAGCCCATGAAACTATTTCATCTGCATTGTACACAGAACCTATTGATTTTGAGTTTTTTGTTAGTAATGGAGAAGTTACCCATTCTAATTTCTTATCTGCTTCTACTTTAGTTTTTAAAGCCGAAATATTATCTAATCCGTTTGCAAAAACATTTACTTCTCTAAACTTCATATCCCTGGTAGCAGAACTTGGTTTTATTTCTTTAGAAATTTTAACAACCACAAATTTTTCTTCTTTGTACGGAGTTTTCAAAATTTTCATAATGTGATAACCAAATTGAGTTTTTACTAAGTTTGGTAAAACTCCAGTATTTTTTGCATTGAAAACGGCATCCTCAAATTCTTTTACCCAACCGCTTCCTTTTTCAGTTGCTGGATATTCTCCTTTGTTGTCTTTAGACCCTGGATCCTCGCTGTACATAGCTGCCAACATACCAAAATCATCTCCTGCTTTTGCTTTTGCAAGTACTTCTAACGCTTTTGTTTGTATTGCTGCAGAATCTGCTCCTTTGAAAGAAATAAGGATATGAGCTGTCTGAGCCAATTCAACTTTCTTTTTGTCTATAATTTTGTAAACATCATAAGAACCGTACTCTACTACAGGACCTTTTACAAATCCTTTTCCCAAAAAGCCAGTATCTTCTTTTAATTGTGTTGGTAATTGGTCATAAGTGAACAAAGACGGTTGTACAGGTTTGTCAGAATTCATGTTGTAGAAGGCAGTATCATTACTTGTTTTTCTAAACCCATCTGCTGCTTTTACTGCTGCTGTAAATGCTTTTGTTGTATCAGATTTTGATGGCACTACATCAAATACAACAAACTCTACAGTACGTCCATCCTTAAATTCAAATTTATTTTTATTTGCTTCTAGATGCTTTTTTAACTCGCTATCTGTCAAAGTGCTTTTAAACATAGAGTCTGGCACAGAAGCAAAAGGTATGTATGCAGCATCAAAGCTAACTGTTGAATTCTCTGCATAGTGTTGGCGTTTAGCTTCTGCAAGGGTTATGTAATTAGATTTTTCAAATAGACTACCAAATTTATCCATATGACGTTGTCTTGCTAAGTCTGCTACCCAAGCGTTCATTCTAAATTGTTGGTTTTCTCTTTGTTGTATATCTTGTATTTGAGCTATAGATCTCCATTGTTGTTTTACATTCTCTACATCAAATACACCATCTGCTCCAGTAAAAGCTTGTTTTACTTGGTCAGAAACAGTAGTACCCTGCATTAAATCTACTATTTCTGGCGAGCCTTTTGAATCACTATCATCAGTCAAGAAAATTCCAGCTTTTTCAAATAAACCTTTTAAACCATTTTCGTAAATCATTTCATTCCAAACTTCAGACTGAATGCCGTTTACCATATATTCTGGAAACTCTTGACCACTTTGCTGATAATTGAATCTGGCTAAAGCTTCCTTTTGCTGTGCTTTTCTTTCGAACAAATCATTTTTGATTTTATCGCCAGCAATTTCCCCTTTGTATTGCCCTTCATCAGAGCCAGAAAATTTCAAAATGTCATCTGCGAATCCTTGAACTAAAAATAACAATAGCGCTCCCGCTACAAATACTAGTAACAATCCGGTTTTTTTTCTTATTCCTTCTAAAACTGCCATACTAAACTTCCTTCTTAATTATTTATTCGTTTTTTAATTAACTCAACAAAATTACATGATTATTCATCTATTCCAATTTTTCAGCTATTTTATTCATATACAATGCTATTTTTATTGTTAAGAAAAATCTAAATCAATTCTTGAGTATAGTTTTTTCAATAAATTTCTTATTATAAAATTTAAATGTATGTGCTTTTATATTATAAGTGTCTCTTTATGACAGTCTATGCCTAGTTTAAAATGAATATTTTTAATTTTTTTTAAGCATGAATTATTTAATAGATTTTACAACAACTTTTTTAAGTATAAAATGAATTGGTTTTAACCCAAAAAAATAGTGCATACCTTTTTTTGTCTAGTCCACAATTTAGTTAGGTGTTATCAATGTTACCAAAATGTTACCATTGCACAGGGTATTAATAACGTAAGCTTAACCTTTCAATAGTTTACATGTAATATTGGATTAAGAAATTTGCGTCTAGATAAAATTAATATAAAGTGCGTAAAATTTTAGTTAGTATAGTTTTAATATTTGTTTCTACAGTGGTTTTTTCTCAGACTACAAAAGGAATAGTATCTGGTTTAGTAATGAATATGAATGGCGATACAATGAAGATGGCCAAAATTTTTGTAGACAGTTCTGCTTACAAAACATATTCAAACACTAGAGGTAGATTCAATCTTTCTTTGCCAGCAGGTACTTATACAGTAAAAGCTATAAGCCCTACAAAAGAGTTCAGTGATAAGTTGCCAAATATAACTGTTGTAGCCGGAGATACTACATTTGTAAATTTTATGTTGCAATTGCAGGTAAACCAAGGTCATACCATACAAATAAACATCCAAAGAGAAGTAAAAGATGATGCTGGTGCTATTGCTCAAGAGGTTATAAAGAGTGATGTAGCCAAAACAGGAATAGATAAAGAGATAATTTCCCGCACGCCAAACATCACCCAAGCAGCTTCTAAAATTACTGGAGTTTCTGTAGTTGGTGGTAAGTATGTTTACATCAGAGGATTATCAGATAGGTATAGCAAAACAATATTGAACCAAGCAGAAATACCAGGTTTGGATCCTAACAAAAATTCAGTTCAGCTAGATATGTTTCCTTCTTCATTTTTATCCAGTATGGTTGTTTATAAAACATATTCGCCGGAATATCCTGCAGATTGGGCAGGGGGTATGTTAGATATTAGAACAAAAGAATATCCTGAAACAAAAAAAGGAAAACCTGCCATTGAGTTAAAGCTTGGAACATCTTTTAACACTATGAGTTCATTAAGATCCAATGTGCTAAGTTACGAAGGTGGTAAATTAGATTTTTTAGGATTTGATGACGGTACTAGAAAGTTGCCAGCGTACATTCAAGAGTTACAAGACAACAATGAGTTGGGTAAATTAGAAAAACTACCAATTACAGAAAACCAAGAGGCATATACAAAAGCAATACGTTCATTCAATAAAACAATGGATATAAAAAGAATATTTGTTCCATTGAACCATAATTTTTCATTTACTGTGGGCAATAAAAAACAATGGTTTAAAAACAATGATAGTACCTCTTTAAAAAACAGACGTACAATAGGTTATTTTGCTGGTGTATCTTACAATAGATCATACTCCTATTTTAATAATGGTAAAAGAGGTAAATTTTATTTAAAATCACCTGTTGATGAAGTCAATACTTTAACTACTAGAAGAGATTTGGATTGGGAAAGGTCTCAAGATAATGTGATGATAGGATCATTGCTAAATTTAAAGTATGTTGCCAACAAAAGAAATTCAATCGGATTTAATTTTATTCATAACCACAATGGGCAGAATGAAACATCTAGAACTTCAGGTTTAACAGATGAAGGCCCAGACATTACCTTTAGAAATGATCAGTTAAGTTATTTGTACAGAGCATTGAATTCCGTTCAATTTTACGGAGAACATAAATTAAAAAGCCAAGAATCAATAGCCAATGTAACAAATCATAAATTAACGTCTGATACTACCAAGGGTATAAAAAGGTTATTTTCACCATGGATGGAAGCTCCTTTGTTGGATTGGACTGCAGCTTATACATTAGCTAAACAATCTGAGCCAGATTTAAGATATGTAACCTCAGATTTTTCTGTAAACGCAGGAGATACAACATTTAGGTTTTCATCTATTTATAACGCTCCGGCAAGATATTTTAGATATATGGATGAGTTAAATTTAGACCACAAAATAAATCTTACTCTACCAATAGAGATAGATTCTGGGCGTGTGTTGGAATTTAAAGTTGGTTTTTCTAACCTAACTAAAATGAGGAATTTTTCAGAAACCCGTTTAGACATCAATAATTTTGGGGATTTCAATGGCAAAATGGTAGATTATTTAGCAGATCAGAACACTGGTTTCCAAGATGGAGAGTTTAAAGTGGGTTTATTAAACCTAAGTCTACCAAAAAATAATTATACTGGTTTTTCTAATGTTGCCGCAGGTTATTTGAAAATAAAAGCACAGCTTACGCACAAATTAGATTTTGTAGGTGGGGTTAGAGATGAGCACACGCTGATTACTGTAACTAGCGATGACAAAAAATTGCCAGTTGGTGAATTAAAAAGAAATGATATTTTACCGTCTATCAATTTTAACTATACTTTATTAAACGGAGTATATACAAAAGACAGATATGACAGTACTAAATCAAATAACAGAATTTTAAAGCTGAGGTCAGGATATAACAAAACTTTAGCTAGACCAAATTTCAGAGAATTAGCACCATATGCCACTGAAGATTATGATTTAGGGTTTGTACTAATTGGTAACAGCAAATTAGATAGAACGCTGATTGATAATTTTGATTTAAAATTAGAATACTTCCCAAGAGAATTAGAAACTTTTTCTGCTGCAATATTTTATAAAAAATTTACAAACCCTATTGAATTAATAGTAAATATTGAAGCTTCTAATGACGAGTTCCAATGGAGACAAGTGCCAAGAGCAGATATAGTAGGAGCTGAATTTGAATTCAAAAAACGTTTAGACATTATATCACCTACACTAAAATCTTGGGCTGTAAGCGGAAACCTTACCTTGGTACAATCTGCCATAGCTATAGAAAAAGCCGAATTAGGAAACATAAGAGCAACAGATACTTATCATAAGGACTCAAGGCCTTTGTTTGGTCAATCTCCTTATCTAGCAAACGGATCCATTGAGTTTGAACCAGACTCAACAAAATTTGGAATGGGTTTCAAATCAAGTGTTTTTGGTTGGATACTTTCAGAATCTAAAATAGCGGTAGATTATAATGTGTTTGGTCCTAGGTTGGTGTTGGTGGTTTCTGGAGGTTCTCCAGATGTTTACGAGATGCCATTTCATTCGCTTAATTTCTCATATACCAAAGAAATTACAAAAAGATTCTCTGCTTCTCTAAGACTTGTAAATATTTTGAATTCTACAGTAAAACAAGTCTATAGATTTAATGGAAACAACAAAGCGTATGATAAGTTTAAAAACGATGAATACGTATTTAGTAGCAACAAAAACGGTATAAACATAGCAGCAAGCGCAAGCTTCAAATTTTAAAACAAAAACAATCTAAACTTTAAACACAAAATCAAAAGAGACATGGATACTACAAAAGACAAGACAGGCTTTATAAACAGCAGTTGGTTTTCTATA
>JAYVIQ010000009.1:0-4540 GCA_043770215.1 Cytophagales bacterium
AAAAATTTCCATAACTCATTTAATTGGCGGAAACAGACCTTTATCATTTTCTGTATTGGACAGCGTATTTAATTTAGTAATAAAACCTACTCAGACCGATAGTAATTTCACATCTTTGCAAAGTGGTAAAAAAGGGATAATTATTAGAGATAATTCAGGGTGCAAATATCAATTTATAGAACAAGTAGCTCCAAAAAATACTGTATCAGCTGTAGTAACAACAAAAAATACAGACTGTAGTGACATAAATGGTGAAATAAATGTAACGTTTTTGAATGGTAGTGGCAATTATCAAATAGGACTAAACAAAACTGCCACCTCTAAAGTTACTAATATAGCTAAATTAGATACTGGCTCTTATACTGTTTTTTATTATGACGAGATTGATAAATCTTCATGTCTTGATAGTGCTAAAGTTAAAATTAATAACAACAATCCATTCTTAGAAATAAATTTTATAAGTTCTAAATGCTTTAATAAAGCCAATGGTCAAGTAATAATTGATTCAATTTACAACCAAAATTTATCCCAATATTCATATTTATTTTCTTTGGATAACAAAAATTTTATTCCAGAAAAAGAAATAAGAAATCTGAGTCCTGAGAAATACAGCGTGTATATAAAGCAAACTAATGTAGTTACTAGTAAAGAATGTACATTTAAGAGTAAGCTAATTTATGGCTCAAATACAGTTAAAAATGATTTTTTTGAAATAGGAAAAGCAGATTCTATAAAAGCGAAAGTAATTACAACACCAGATGGAAAAGAGCTAGACAATACGGGTACATATTGGGTTAATTCTATTGACGGTGGTTCTGCCCCTTATTTAGTAAGTTTCTTAGATACAAACAAATGGATACCGTATAACAAAGCAGACTCTATAAATACGCGCTTCACTAAATTATTAGATGGTACATATAAGGCATATGTAAAAGATGCAAACCAATGCATTCTTACACTTGAGGGGGTTGTAGGTGCTGCGTTTAATATTCCAAATATTTTTACGCCAAATGGAGATGGGAAAAATGATGTTTTCTTTATAAATAATTTACCAGAGACAAACTTATTACGTATTTATGACCGTTGGGGAGCATTAGTTTACATGCACAGAAATTACAACAATACCTGGGATGGCAACAAGCAAGCAGACGGAACGTATTTTTACGAACTAAAAACTGATCTTAATGTAATTAAAGGTTGGATACAGATTATTCGTTAAATGCGTTTTCTAAACGCAAAATAGTATAAAAGTAGCTGAAGCAGTTGTTAAATTAGAGACCATAGATTTTGCAGAAGAAACTCTCAAAATGAAATGACACCTAAAATTAAAGCTGATTTACTATATTTGAATAGAAATAAAGGTGAAGTATAAAAAATTAACTTTTTTTAATCAACCTCAATAGGGTATAATTACGCAAATTTCTATTCTTCAAAATTAATTGACAAAAATTGGATGCTTGGAGAAAAAAGTTTCAAATAAATTCTTTTTACAAAAGCGATAAACACAATCATTTATTGTTTTTTAGTATTTATGCCAATAGAATTAGCATTGTAAGTAGACAGATAAAAGCATCACTTTATAAATAGAAAAATAAGCCTCTAGAGTATGAAATAATAGACTTTTTGGTTTGGTTTTGAATAAGCTAAGTAAGATTAGAGCATTTACATTAATTAAAAAAATACTTTTAGTAGAGTAAAATTAATTTTAAAACTCTAATCAATTACCATTCCTAAAAAACTTTATCCGCTATGATATAACAATTCTTTACTTAAAGAAAACCAACATAGAATTTATACTATGTAACTACCCAAATTACGTTTGTGGCATGCATTAATTTTTATCATTCTATGTAAAGCTTATAAGTAACTCATAGATTAAAATAAAATGCTTGTTGAAGAATTAACACTCCTTTTTTTAAGCAAAATCACCTTAATATTTGTATTTTCAAGGGTGTTTTCCCTAAGGTTTGAACAACATATACGCCATTTGGATATGAACTTAAATTGATTTCTTTGCCAAAGCCCTTTCTAAGTATATAGCCTTCTAAAGATGTTAAAGTCCAATCTGAATCTACATTCAAAAACACTTTTCCTTCTGTAGGATTTGGATAAGCAAACAAAGCATCTTCTAAGTCTTCGTTTACACCCACTGCACTTATAAAAGAAGTGGTAACCTTATCAAAATTAAAAGACCCTTTATCAAATAACAATCTTATGATGTGATTCCCTTTTGGAAGAAACAAACTTATGTTTATGTCTTTAAAGGTATTCCAACTACCACTTGAAGTCATATTTACAGCTCCTGACAATAGACCATCTACTAAAATTTTTACTACACCACCTCCTAGCAAAGAAGCCTCTCTAAAAGTAAATAAGTAATTCCCGTCTGTAGATACATTTGTAGAATATTCTAACCATTCGCCATCTTCTATATAACCTACCGCAAAATTATTAGCGTCTAAGTTTGCTACATCTACACCTTCTGAACGGTATGAAATACCGGTTAAGTTTGCTCCTTCAACATCATAATAACTAATCCCTTGCCCCCCATTATCAAAATTCTCCGCCTCTAAAACACCAGGAATAGAAATGGCATTTGAAAATGGTTTTTGAGGTTCTTTTTTACCATAAAAACCCATAAAACTGGTAAGATATACAGCTGGAGAATTCCAGTTTATTGTAACTTCTGTTTTGCTGTAACAATCTTGATCTACCCAACTTTTAGCCAAAAATTCAGAATTAGCTGCACAGCCATCCTCTTGAGGTCCTGTTGGACCTCCCACAACCCAACCGGGCTGTATAGCTGAAATTCCATCTGCAAGCGAAGGTCTATGATGAATAATTGTAGGTTTTCTAGTACCGAATCCTGAAATAAAAGAATAACCCAGCGCATTTCTACCCAAAAGATAATCTAAATTAGCCATTGCTGCATTCAAATAATCTATTCTCCCCGACATTAAAAATGCATTAACCAAAACGACACCTTGATTTCCACAAACAGAGTTACTACCCCATGGAAAATCAAAATTACCTCCTTGTCCTTGGGCTATTCCATAAGGCGAGCTTGATTTTTGATAATTCACATAAGTATTTGCTAAACCACTTAGCTTATTGTTCATAGCTGTAGTATCAGAAAGACCTAAGTTGCCTAAAGATTTTCTATGGAATACCAATGACATGAGGCCAAGTGTTCTAACTGCTGACCAGCTTGGCAAACCGTACACGTTACTTTCTTTAAAACCATTGTTATAATACGCATTGGTCTTTGTAGCAATATACAATTCATTGGATGCCCATTCTCTTTCGTCGCTAAAGTTATTATCTCCGTATCCACCAGTAACTATTGCTGGAAATATACCAGATTGGTTAGAGTTATTGAATTCTATGTTAGGATTGTTTATACCCCACGTATAGGCCTTTTTTGAAGCTTCTAAACACTGATTAGCATAAATAAGGTTATAGTCTTTATATATTCTATAAGCAGTAGCCATTACGGCTGCAAAATCAAATGCTGCGGCTGTTCCTTTAGCTTCCATATATCTAATGTTATTAGCTGCTGAAGGCATTACATAAGCATCAAAGTTTGCATTCGTTTTTTTGTTGTATACACCACCATCTAAAGGATCTTGCATGGTAAGCATCCAATCTAAATTCCACTTAATTTCATCCAGCAAATCAGGTAAATTATTATTGCTTTCAAGTATATTCAGATCCAGATCTTTATAGTAATTTTTAAAATGCTCATAAGAAATTAACATTTCATAGGTTGATATTCCAGAATTTACAATGTAGCAATTGTAGTCTCCTGCATCATACCAACCTTTTGGAGAAGATACTATTGTACCAGCCGGCCTCCCAGGACTTGCCGCACTAGGTAAGATAACTACTTGATCATCAGTATGCCCAAGTGTTCTTGCATATACACTTGCCGTTTTGGAACTGAGTGCAGTACTAGCCCTGTTGTAATAATAGGCTTTTATGAGCGAGTGGTTTAAACCATCATAAACATCATTAGAAACATGAAACTCATATGAATAACCTAATTCAGGAATATCTACAACATATTTCCCTGATCTTTGAAATAAAGTGAAATCTGCAATCTTAGCATTTTCACCAGATTGGGCCCAATATTTAGAACCAGACAAAGCTCCAGTAAAATAAGTAGTTAGTCTATCTGGTGATTTTATTGAAAAACTTGTTGCGCTACTCCCTATAACTACTGCTGCTTTTGGTCCTTTTGTATAAAAACCTAATTGATTGATTCTTATATTGTTATTTGCTTGTGACCAAACTATTGAATTTAACAACAATAGAATAATAATTGATATATGTAAAGAGTTCAGTTTGATCATTTTTTATATTTTTACAAATTTTGCTACGTTAAATAGAGCCTACTGAAAAACCCATAACTTGTTTTATATTAGATAAATATCTAACTTTCTATTGTAATAAGTGCAAGGAAATATGGCAAGAGCCTCAAAAACACGTGCATCTAAGTTGGGGTATATGAGTCAAACTCAGCTAACTTTAGAGGGATTTG
>JAYVIQ010000010.1:0-7545 GCA_043770215.1 Cytophagales bacterium
CTCGCTTTTGTTGCTGAAAAAGCAAAAAAGAGCTCCGCTTCGATCCTTTTCGCAAAAAAAATAATAGGTACTGGTATCATTGCGGATATTCACAAAATAGATTTATGAATTCTAAGAATAAGTACTTTTGAAAACACTTCTGTGAATTATTTAGTAACAAATTTCATTTTAAAAGTATCTTATGCCACTATACAATTATAGCCAATCAACAGATGTAACTATTTCTCTGCCATAGCAAAAGTCTTTTTCAATAAAATTGGCGTAAATAGTGTAGTAAATAGACCCATAATTACAAGTATAGAGAATATTTCTAGACTTATGAGTCCAGATTTGTAGGCAATATTTGCAATAACTAATTCCATAATTCCTCTAGCATTTAACCCTACACCCAATGTAAGAGATATTTTACTACTTAAACCGGCAAACTTACCACCTATAAACCCACCAGATATTTTAGAAACAAAAGAAATAACAACTACGGCTAACAAAAGTCCAAAACTATGAATAGAACCAAAATGGAACTCTAATCCTATACCTGCAAAAAATATAGGAGCTAAAAACCCCATAGAAAACCCACTCATAGAACTTTCAAAAGAGGCTAAGTGTGTTTTACCTACTAATTTTTCATTTATGAGCATGGCAGCAAAGAATGTCCCTATAATAAAATGAAAACCTAATGACTCTGTTATAGTGGCAAAAACCAAAATAAACACAAAAAACAAAGCATATAAAGATTGTTTGCTTTTTAAAAAATCTATAAGTGTATTTATTTTAGCTTCTATATAATTTTCTCTTTTAGAGAATTTTTTTATTAAAAAACTTACTGTAGACAAAATCATTAAAAACAGTACCAATTTCAGTACGGCCATACTAGAAATAGAAAGGATAGTCATAACGCTCATGTCTGTATGTTGTAAGTTTAGCAAAACACCTAAAATAGACAGGGCTAAAAGGTCATCAAAAATAGCAATGCTTATAATCTTTCTTCCTATATCAGAATTGATTTTACCCAAATCCATAAGTATACGCACACTTACAGGCAGGGCTGTTATAGCAACACAAAGCCCTATAAATACGTTGGTCATGGTGTCTAATCCAAAGATACTCCCCACAGCAAACCCAGAAATAATAGGTATAAAAAAGGCTAAAACAGATATCATTAAATTTTTTCCTTTTAAAGATTTTGTGATGTCTTCGAAATTGATTTCTAACCCTGCTATAATCACTAAAAAGAAAACTCCAAGGTCTGAAATTACTTTCAGTTCTTCGTTTCTGTGTATTACATTTAATAAAGTAGGTCCAAGCAAAATACCGGCTAAAATTTCTCCAATCATTGCAGGTTGTTTATAGCGTTCAAATATTTCACCAAAAATCTTTGCTACTACCAACAATATTAATAAATTGGTAAAAAAAGGTAACTCAAATTTTGGTAGGTCAAATGGCATAAACTTAATTTTATCACAAAAGTAATGTATTAAGTTTGGTTTATAAATTATTTACATAATTATTATTGCTATCTGTGCTAAAAAGTAGTTTATTATAAGATTAGTACAATAAAACCTCACCTATTTTTAAAGAATTATCTAGTTTGTTGTTTCTAAGTTTTATCTGTTCTACAGTAACAGCTATTTTTTTTGAAATAGAGTAATAGGTATCTCCCTGCAAAACCGTATACCTTTTTGATGTTTGTGGCTTATCTATTTCATACATTGGTATTTGTACTGTTGCTCCTGCAATTAATCCGTTTAATGCTGTAGGGTTAAATTTTAGAATTTCTTCTACCGGTACATTATATTGTCTAGATAATCCATAAAGTGTTGTACCCGCTTCTACAGTGACTGGTTTAAATTGTGAAATTCCTTTTGCCTCATTAGTATTGTTTTTAAAAAGCTTAGGTGTTTCAGAAACACTGGCACTTTGGTTTTTTTGGGTAGAAATGTTTATATCCTCTTCTAGGTTGGTGATTGGTGTATCTTTAATACTATTTATTTTTAATTCAGATTGATAAATATTTAAAACAGATCCTACCCTTAGAGAATCGTTTTTTAGGGCATTCCAAGTTTTTAGTTCAGATGTATTTACTTGGTAAAGGTGTGCAATCATGTCAATATCTTCATTGGGCTGCACCCAGTGAGTAAATGCAGGAATTCTTTTCTCAATGTTTGTGGATGTATCCGTTTTAAAAATGTTTTCATTGGATTGAAACCCTTCTTTAATTGCAACTTCTTTTGATTTTTCCACCTCAATTTTAGTAGATGTTGTATAAGATATGCTTTCTTTTGCTTTTGGCACTAAAACATCTTTATATTCTACAGGTATATCACTTGGTCTTAATTGCTTAAGCCAAATAACTCTACCTGGCTGGACAGTTTCATAACTAGACATTCTATTTTTTCTTCTTAAGGCGCTTTCCTTAACTCCATATTTTTGAGATATCATCCATAAATTTTCTTTAAACTGAGCTGTATGGTACAATATAGGTGAGGCACTTTTCTTCGATTTTAAAAAATACGTTTCTCCTAAAATCAACCCTTCAAAATTCTTTATTTCGTTGTATTTCAAAAATTTACCTATCTCTAAACCTCCTTTTAGTGCCAGTTTAGAGGGGTTATCTCCTTCTATGGAAGTAATAGCGGGTATTCCATTTACTTTATATCTTAAGTTTTGATTAGGTGCTTTTTTAATTTCTACAGCGGTGGCTTCTGCTTTTTTAGCAGCTGAAATCTTAGTATAACTGTTTGATGCTAATTTGTCTTCTTTTTTGGCCTGATGTTTTTTATTGCTTTTTTCAACCGTAGTTTTAGCAGGCTCCTTATTCTCTATTTTACTTTCTGTATATGCAGTAGTACCGTAAGTCAAAGGGACTACTACAGGAATATCTCTGCCTCCTTGTATGTAATTAGTTTCTGAAATCCACAAATTGTATTGTGCCACGTCTGAAACTGACATTCCGTGTTGGCCTGCAAAGTCTTTGATGCTCTTTCCTAAAGTTTGTGTGTAGACTTGCAGACGCAATTGGGGAGTTTTTTTACCTACAAAATCTTTGAACGCTATAATGTGTGCTAAATGTTTTAAAAAATACCAATGCGTTTTTATACTTACATCCATTTTATTTACGCCAGCATATTTACTGTCATAAAATTGTTTTACACCGCCCAAACCTGTATTGTATGCAATTACAGAATACGCCCAATTATTTAGTGATGCATTATGGGCACTGATGTACTTTGCAGCGGCATAAGAACTAGAAACAATATTTTTGCGTTCGTCTATTTGAGTATTTACTAGCAGTCCTTGCTCTATTGCAGTGGCCTCTTTAAATTGCCAATATCCTACAGCATTGCTGGTAGAAACGGCTTCTGCTCTAAAGGCACTTTCTTGCACACACAAATATTTTATTTCATCAGGGAAAGAGGTTTTGGCAAACTCTGCCTCAATTACAGGAAAATAAAGATCTGCCATGTCTACCATTCGAGAAAAATAACTAGGGTTTGCGTGCAATTTATTAACCGTTTTCTGTATTTCCGTTTTGGCACTATCGTCTATGCTTAGTTCTATGCCAGCAAATTTCATTTTAGACGGAACTTGTGGAATTTGGGCTAGCAATGAAGTTAACATCAAAAAATGTATTACAAAAAGAAGGTTCGTTTTTCTCATCTAATTCTAATAAGTATTGTAAATCAAATTTATACACTTTATTTTAAAATTAGATGAATACTTGCTTTTTTTATTATCTGCAAACATTAGGCAAAAAAATAAAGTTACTAGAAAAATACTTAGTGAATATAGTTTCTTTGGGTGTAAAAACGCAACAAATCATCTGCTACTAATGCAAGCAAATTACTATTGTTTATTTATTTTAAAACATTAGTTTTGAATGCTTGTTGACCTCATTTTGTTATAAAGTCACAATTTAGGCAGTTGCTTCTGGTACTGACACACCTATTTTAACCCAAGTGTATTTAATTGGTTTTCTTAGTTTACGTCTTACCAAGTTGGTACTAGAAAGACTCTCTTTTACTATCTCTTATTAATAATTATATTTATTCTATGTTCATGACTTTGTTTAAGCAAAGGATGTATTTTTCAATTCCTTTTTCTATTTCATGCAAATAAATGAATTCGTCTGCTGTATGAGATCTAGCAGAGTCTCCCGGACCCATTTTTAAAGAAGGTATAGAAAGCAATGCTTGATCTGACAAGGTGGGAGAACCATATATGTTAGAGCCTGTAGCTATTGCTGCCAAAACTATTGGATGATTTTCTGAAATACTAGATGAGCTTAGTCTCAAAGACCGTGCTTTTACTTCTGCTTGTAAATTATGTTCTAAGATTTCTATAATTTCGGCATTAGTGTATACATCTGTAACACGAATATCTAACACAAAATGGCACACATCTGGTAATACGTTGTGCTGTTTTCCACTTTGTATAACTGTTGCTGTCATTTTTACTTTGCCTAGTGTATCTGATATCTTTGGGAAATGGTAAGATTTTATCCAAGAAATATCATCTACTGCTTTGTAAAGCGCATTATCACCCTCTTCTCTGGCTGCATGCCCTGCAACTCCTTTTGTAAAACAATCTACTACTATCAACCCTTTTTCTGCAATTGCTGCGTCTAAACGTGTAGGCTCTCCAACAAGGGCAAAATCTATATTTGGCAATTGTTTTATAGCCAACTCCATACCATTTGCACCAGAAATTTCTTCTTCTGCGGTACAAAGCATACATATATTATAGGTTAGTTCTTTATGGTCATAGAAATGAAGAAATGCCGCTATCAAAGAAACCAAGCAACCGCCTGCATCATTGCTACCTAAACCAAAAAGTTTTCCGTTTTCAATGTTTGGATCAAATGGATTGTTGGTATACCCATGGTTTGGTTGTACGGTATCATGATGTGAATTTAATAAAATGGTAGGCTTTAAAGGATTGAAGTGTAAATTAAATGCCCAAATGTTGTTTTTAATATTATGTGTTTTTATGCCTTTGGATTCAAAAAAAGTATTTAAGATAGAAAATGTACCCAATTCTTCTTTACTAAAAGAAGGTGTAGCGATAAGTTTTTTTAATAATTCTGTAGCTTCTAGGAAAAGGCTCATGCTTGTAATGTTGTAACGGATTGAATTTACTATTTTTTTAATCTATTTGTAGTTTTTACAAGGTATTATATAAAAATATACTTTGCCATAATCTTAGCTAAATGACTTAATTTTTAATTCCTACATTTAATTAACTACACCATTGGATAGAAAGTTGGGTGCTTTATTTTGCGTGAGTGATTGAAACGAAGCTCTTTTTTGCTTTTTCGGCAAAAAAAGCGGGAGTGTAAAGCACGGTGCTTTTGCACACGCCAATTTAATGTTTATAGATACGCACAAAATTTTAAAACCTTTTTTCTTTTTAAGCAACCTATACACACTAAAACATATATGAAATTTATACTTTAAAGCTACAAGTTAAAAACAATTTTCAAAAAAGATTTTAGTCACGTTTTATTTTTTTGTGAACGGAAAATGATACATCTGTATTGCTAAATATAAAATACGAAATGAATCAAATACGTTGTTCTAATGATTCATTCTTTCTAATTTCGTGAGCTGAAAAAAATAGAGCTCTTATGAAAAAACGTTATTTATTTCCTCTACTCATATTATTTTTATTAGGTATTGGAGGATATTATACGTACACTTTTTTGCAAAAAAATAGTGGTAAAGGTGCTGAAGCTATGAATTTTGTACCTAAAGATGCTGTTTTTGTGTTAGAAACAGAAGAACCAATTCAAAATTGGAAAGAGATTTCTAATTCTGAACCTTGGGATTTTTTGATTAATAATTCATTCTACAAAGAACTATCTAAAAGTGCTAACCGTCTAAACGAGATGATAAAAGAGAATGAGCAACTTTTTGGTGATTTCGGTTCTAGAAAAATACTAATTTCTGCTCACGTGTACAAACCAACCGATTATGATTATCTTTTTATAGTAGATTTAAAAAACATATCCAAAACCAAATCACTGATTATAAAGCTCATAGAAGAAATGGAGGGGTATAAAGTAACTAAGCGCACCCACAAAGACACTGAAGTTTTTTCTTTGGTTCAGCTAAAAGGAAACCAAACTTTGTATATATCCTTTGTAGATAACTTTCTTATTTGCTCTTATACCCACTCACTTGTAGAAAAATCCATAGAGCAGAACAAAGAGCCTAGATTATCTAGAGATCTATCTTTTGTAGAAGTAGAAAAAAAAGTAAGTGGAGATGGAATGTTTAGGCTGTACATAAACTACAATTATTTGGATGATTTTATGCGTGTGTATACCAAAAGCAATGATAGCTATTTTCAAATTTTATCTAATTCTCTTAAATATTCTGGCCTTAAATTCAATTATGATGCTTCTAACTCTATTTTACTACTAAATGGACACTCTACACTTACGCCAAACAGTGACAGCTATTTGTCACTTTTACAAAAACAAGGAGGTTCTAAAATAGGATTTGCTTCTTATGTTTCAAAAAGAGCTGCACTTGTTACCGCCATGAATGTTGCTCATTTTGGAGATTTTTATGATGCGCTAGAAGAACGCATGAAAAATAGTGAATCTGAAAAATACACAGATTATGAGAAAAAAATTAGAAAAATAGAGCGTTTTCTTAAAATTAGTGTAAAAGAAGACTTTATTTCTTGGATAGATAATGAACTAACATTTGTACATACTCAACCCGTGGGTCTAGGTATAAAAAATGAATATGCCTTGTTTGTAAAATCTAAAAGTGGCTCTGAAGCCAAAGAAAAATTAGATAAAATTTGCAAACAGATAAAAAGACGTACTCCTATAAAATTTAAAGGCATTGATTATAAAGGATTTACAATAAACTTTTTGTCTGTAAAAGGACTTTTTAAACTTATGATGGGAGATTTTTTTGGGAAAATAGAAAAGCCTTATTATACCATTATAGATGATTATGTTATTTTCAGTAACCATCCGCAAACAATAAAAAATGTTATAAATGATTATACAAACAAAGAGACTCTAGAAAATAGCGAACAATTCAAAACTTTTTCTAAAAATTTCAATGAAAACAATTCTATACTTATTTATGCTAATATGCCACTAGCCCAGAATGGGTTAAAAGAGTTTTTAGATAAAGAAGCATTGGCAGATGTGGCAAAAAACAAGCCTTATTTCGAAGCTTTCCCTCATTTTTGTTTCCAAATTACTAGTGAAGATAATGGTTTTGATACCAGAATTTCTATTGACTACCAAAACAAAGAAAGCATAGTAAAAATAAAAGAAGATATAGCATCGGATACCAAAACTAAAACCAATAATGGAAGTATGAGCACATTAGAAAGTACTTCTGAAGAAGGCGATTCTGTACAGCTGTCCATAAAAGCAATAGAGGATGCTGCTTTGATTCAATTAGAGGATATAATTCTAGAGGATTTAGATGCTAAAACTCAAGAAGAGAACTATGACTCTGGGGAGTTAAAATTTGAAGTTAGTTTAAAAAATGGGCTCAAAGATGGCAATTACACAGA
>JAYVIQ010000011.1:0-21232 GCA_043770215.1 Cytophagales bacterium
AAAACGTGTATTATTCTGTAATTCAATATTTTACTCTGCTATTTTCAATTTTTGATGCAAAGATTTTAAAGGAAATAAGCTAAAACCTTTGCATCGACCATATAAAAAATGCCTTAAGAAATTTGATTGATGTAGCGGTTAAAAACAAAACACTGTCTGAGCCCATCAAACTATGGGTAAATTATATACTGAATTTAAGGCAAGTTTGAAAACTCTCGTTTTTGTTCCCTTTGGTCATGCATGTTTCAGCGAAATCAAACAAATTTTAGTAATTTTTTATACAGTCTTGACTTTTTGGTTACTTTTTTGTCAAGAAAAAAGTGGCAAATGATTGATTGTAAATAAGCTAAGAAAACTACTTTACTTTTTCAGTAGCCCTTAAATATTCCACTAATAAGTCTTGATTCATTAAAAAAAACAAAAATACAACTCTTAAAGAGAATGGTGAAAGAGACAAAAGTGCAATAGATGTCATAAATATCAGTCAAAAAATTTCACCAATAGTATAACTTGTGTAAATTGAACCAAAATTGCCTAAACAAAATGATCAATCCAGAAAAAGCCAGAATATTAGGCCAAAATGATAATAAAGATTGGAAATTCTTTGGACCTTATTTAACTGACCGTCAATGGGGAACAGTAAGAGAAGATTACAGTCAAGACGGAAGCGCATGGGAATTTATACCCCATGAACTTGCGAGAAGTAATGCCTACAGATGGGGCGAAGAAGGAATTGGAGGTATATCAGACCATAAACAACAAATATGTTTTGCTTGGTCTTTTTGGAATGGCAATGACTCTATTTTAAAAGAAAGGTTTTATGGTCTAACAGGCAATGAAGGAAACCATGGAGAAGATGTAAAAGAGCTATATTACTATTTGGACTCTACTCCTACCCATTCTTACATGAAAATGCTATATAAGTACCCAATAAATGAGTTCCCTTATGCTGAAATAGCGAATGAAAATAAAAAAAGAACAAGATTAGATCCTGAATACGAACTTATAGACACAGGTATTTTTGATAACAATGAGTATTTTGACATTTTTATGGAATACGCAAAAGTAGACCAAAGAGACATACTCATAAAAGCTACTGTTCACAACAGAAGCGATAAAGAAGCAGAAATAACCATATTACCCACATCATGGTTTAGAAACGATTGGGCATATAAAACTGGCCATGAACCATCTACTATGTACAAAAGGCAAGATGGATCTGTAAAAATGGAATGCAAAGTGTATGGAGATTTTTTTCTATACGCAGAAGACCCAGATACTATCTTATTTTGCGACAATGAGACTAACACGCAGAGAATATATGGATTTAAATCTGAAAATGAGTACTTTAAAGACGGCATTAATGATTACATCATAGACGGTAAAACCGAAAGAGTAAATCCATTAAACAAAGGATCTAAATGTTCTTTTGTATTCAAACTAAAAATCCCAGCCAAAAGCAGCAAAGAAGTAAAAGTAAGATTGGCTTACAACAAAACAAATACCCCTTTTTATAACTTCGACACAATTTTTTATAATCGAATAAAAGAAGCAGATCAATTTTATGATGAATTACAAAGCATAATAAAAGATTCAGAACTCAAAGACATTCAGCGCCAAGGTTTTGCTGGTATGATGTGGTCTAAGCAATTTTACTATTACAATGTATTTAAGTGGTATTATGGAGATGAAGAACAACCAAAAAAGCTTAGAGCAAACACAGACAGAAACCACAATTGGCTTCACCTTACCAATAAAAACATTCTTTCTATGCCAGATGCTTGGGAATACCCTTGGTATGCTGCATGGGATTTAGCATTTCACACAATACCTATTGCATACATAGATCCTTATTTTGCAAAAAGACAATTATTGCTTTTGTTAAGGGAATATTATATGCATCCAAACGGACAAATACCTGCTTATGAATGGAATTTTAGTGATGTAAACCCCCCTGTACACGCCTGGGCTGTATGGGAAGTTTTTCTGATAGATAAGAAAATGACCGGAAATCCAGATTATGATTTCTTAGAGAAATGTTTTCAAAAATTAGTTGTAAACTTTACTTGGTGGGTAAACCAAAAAGATACTTCTGGAAATAATATTTTTGAAGGTGGATTTTTAGGCTTAGACAATATTGGTGTATTTGACAGAAGCCATTTGCCAAAAGGAATTGAGTCTATGGAACAAGCAGACGCTACTTCTTGGATGGCTATGTACTCCCTAAATTTATTAAGAATGTCTCTAGAATTGGCAAAACTAAACCCTGCTTATCAGGAGTCTGCTTCTAAATTTTTTAGTCATTTCTTATTTATTGCTGGTTCTATAACCAAAACAGGAAAACACACAGTAGGCCTTTGGAACGAAGAAGATCAATTTTATTATGATACCATTATTTTAAATGATGGAACAAAAGAAAATCTAAAAATAAGGTCAATGGTGGGATTAATTCCATTGTTTGCCGTAGAAACTTTTACAGAACATACTTACTCTAAATTACCAGACTTTAAAAGGAGATTAAGACAGTTTTTAGAATACAGACCAGATTTGGCAAAACTTATCATTCACCCTCACCATTTGGGACAAGGAGATACACACATATTATCTTTGGTAGACGAGGAAAAGTTAAGAGCTATCTTAACAGCCATGCTAGACGAAAAAGAATTTTTAAGCGAGTATGGTTTACGTTCTTTGTCTAAATTCCATGAAGAAAAACCATTTGTATATAATTTTAATGGAGGAGACCATACTGTTAAATACCTTCCTGGAGAGTCAGACAGCGGAATGTTTGGCGGAAACTCTAACTGGAGAGGTCCAATTTGGTTCCCACTAAACTTTATGGTAGTAGAATCTTTATTTAAATACTATGAGTTTTATGGAGATGATTTTACAATTGAGTACCCAACAGGATCTGGCAATTTAATAACTTTGCATGATGTTGCTACTGAGTTAAGTTTTAGGCTTGTAGCACTTTTTAGGAAAGACAAAAAAGGCAACAGACCTTGTAATGGTGGCTACAACAAACTAAACAAAGACGTACATTTTAAAGATCACCTTCAATTCCATGAATTTTTTCATGGAGATAACGGAAAAGGTCTTGGAGCATCTCACCAAACAGGATGGACAGGTCTAGTCTGCGACTTAATCTTTAATTTGAATGGGTTATCTCAAATAAAAAAAGAGTAGCTAAATTTTTAATACAATAACATGAAATTAAAAATTGAGAATCAAACAATTAGCGAGCTAAAGTCATTAGAGTGGTTAGAAACAAATGGCTTAGGTGCATGGGCTATGGGTACTTTATCTGGTATAAATACTAGAAAATACCATAGCTGGCTTACTGCTTCATACAATCCTCCTACAGACCGTGTGGTTTTAATTCCAAAACTTACAGAGAGCTTATCAAATGCTGAAGAATACCATGAATTAGATACAAACGAATTTGGAGACCATATACACCCTCACGGATGGACTTATTTAAAAGAATTCGAAAAAGAATATTACCCAAAATGGACATTTAAAACCCCATTAGGAGATCTAAAAAGATCTTTAATTATGCCAAACGGCATAAATTGTACAATTATTAACTACAATATAAAAGCAAAAAAAAACACTAATTTTCATATTAGATTGTATCATATTTTTAGAGATATTCATAGCTTGTATAACCAAAACGGATATCTTTTTGACTATGAAACAAATGAAAATCAATTAATTATAACAGAAAAAACTACTAACCACAAAGTTTATATACACTGTTCACACCCAACAAAAATAAATCTACAACCAGAATTCTACAACAACATTAGTTACAGTATAGAAAAAAGCAGAGGCTACGATGCAGTAGAAAACTGGATGACAGCTGGATATTTAGACATATCGTTAGATGATGACCCAATTTACTTAGTACTTTCTACAGAATACTTCGACATAAAAAAAGCTTCAACGTATTTTAATCAAGAGGTAAAAAGAAGAGAAAAACTAACAGAGCAATCCAATTCAGATTTTGAAAAAGAACTAACTTTAGCTGCAGATCAGTTCATTGTAGCAAGAAACCAAAGCAAATCTATCATTGCAGGCTACCCATGGTTTACAGACTGGGGCAGAGACACTATGATTTCTTTAGAAGGGCTTTGCTTAAGCACCAAAAGATTTGAAGATGCCTACCAAATTTTAGTTTCATTTAAAAATGTTGTTCAGCATGGCTTAATACCAAATAGATTTGTTGAAACAGGTTCTGTACCAGAATACAACACCATAGATGCAACACTTTGGTTCTTTGTTGCTTTGTATCAATACCACAAAGAATCAAAACAATCCATAGAAGAATTTTATCCAACAATAAAGACTATCCTAAATAATCATATAGAGGGTACTCTCTACAACATTAAAATGGACCCAAAAGACGCATTGTTAAGTGGGGGAGAATCTGGTTGGCAACTTACATGGATGGATGCAAAACTAGGAGATGTGGTAGTTACTCCAAGAAGAGGTAAAGCGGTAGAAATTAATGCCTTGTGGTATAACGCATTAATGATTGGTGATTACTTTAGCAAAGATTACGATTTCAAAATTGAACTAAAAAAACTTGCTTCTAAATGCAAAAATAGTTTCAATTTAGAATTTATAAAACCAAATGGTGCTTTATATGATGTAATAGGTGATGATTTTAAAGATGAATCTATTCGTCCTAATCAAGCATTTGCAGGTTCTTTACCATTCAAAGTAGTAAATATAGAAACAGCACAAGAAATTACTAAAGAAATAGAAAAGTACTTACTTACACCTCATGGACTAAGAACCCTAAATAAAGAGGCCGAAGGATATAGAGGGTTTTGCAATGGTGATTTACATAGTAGAGATTATGCCTACCACCAAGGTACTGTATGGATGTGGTTATGGGGAGCATATGCAGAAACTAAACTGTATGCAAACGCTAAAAATGCAAAAGAAGATATTTCTAAACAATTAAAACTAATAGAAAAACATTTTTACAAAAATGGAATATGCTCATTATCTGAAGTTTTTGACGGAGATGATGACCATGAAGCAGGCGGTTGCCCTGCACAAGCATGGAGTGTAGCAGAAGTACTTAGAATTTTAAGAAAAAATTAAAGGTAACTCTATTAAAAAAACTAGAATTGTATACATTGATTGAAACTATTTAAAAAAAAATTAACAAAAAAGTAGCCTTGTAATAATACAAGGCTACTTTTTTTTTGTGTCAAACTATATAAATTTTTCTAAAACTAAGTTTTAACGAATTGATTTTAATTAATGGTAAGCCATATTTCTTACCAAAATGGAGGTGGAGCCGGATCATGAGGATGATTTGGTAATCTAAATCCTAACAAAATCTCATGAGTATTATTACTAAGTCTTCTGCTGTTTTTAAATGTCCAATCGTAAGAGTAGGCTACATCAATTTTTTTGATAAAGGTAAGCCCTATTATCGTTACTAATGCATCTTTAGGTCTTAAAGACAATCCCAACCATGCATGATCTTGATAATGCAATTTAGCATTTATATCAGCAGAAATTGGTGCTCCAGAAACTCTTCTAATCGCTGTAGAAGGCACAAAGTTAAAATGTTCTTTTTTATCCAAAGGTATTCTAACCCCAGTAGTAAACCAATGGTGCGCTGCCAATCTACCATCATTTCCATCAGAACTAACGTTTATATCTAATTTTGCTGGAATCAATTGGAATGACGCAAAACCAAAATAAAAATTATGTGTATGACCCCAAAATCCAATACTTAAATCAGGAACTATAGTATTATCAGTAGCATCAGAACTAAACAATTCAGATCTACTTCTAACATTCTTTATCAAATCAGGATTAAATACATATTGCTGAAAACCAGCATGTACCCCAGCAGAAACAGTAAGTTTTTGACTTAAAGGTCTTTGATAAGAATAAGACAGTTTTAAATTTGAACGGTTAAACGGACCTATTTGATCTCCGATTACAGCAACCCCTACTCCATGATAAGGCAATGGGGTTACTTCAGAGAAATCATTTCTTTTCTTTTTAAGCGGTGAATGTGCAGAAAAAAAATAGGTATTTGGCGCACCATCTAAATTAGTCCATTGATTTCTGTACCCTAACTTTATGTCCACATAATCTGTAGTACCTGCTTCAGCAGGATTAATCAAATAGTTGTTTTCCATATACATAGAAAACTGTTCCATCTGCTGACCATTGAGCAAATAAGGGCAGATAAATGCTAAACTATAAATAACTATTTTTTTCATTTTCGAAGCGTTCTAATATTTTATCTTAAAAGTGTGATTGGACCTTTTTGAACTGGATTACCATTTTTCAAATCTACAGTATAAAAGTAGGTACTTACTGGTAGGTCTTGTCCATTGTCTCCTTTACCATCCCATAAAACAAATTCACCAGACTTGTACGTTTTAACTATACTACCCCATCTATTGTAAATAATAACAGTATTACCTGGAAACTGTTCTATGTTATCAATTTTCCATACTGCATCTGGACAGTTACAAGTAGGATTCAAAACATTAGGAATAAAAGTATTATAGTCAATAACAACCTTTACTCTAGAGGTACTTGGGCAAATACCGTTTACAGTTGTTTTTACACCATACCATCTTTCTAATTGACCATTTTGTAAATCGCTTAAAGATGCATTTGATATGGCTTCTTTCGAATTTGAGAATTTACCAAGTGGTAAACTAATTTCTGACTTAGAATTGCTCTGACCATTTTCCCAATAGAATTCATAATCGTAAACTGCATTAGGGATTGTTTCAATTGTTAAATTGGCTAACAATTTAAAATCAACTTTATTTTTTGCTACATAATACCTTTCATTAAATACTGAAAAGTCTTCCTTAAGAACAGTTTCATCTGCCATAGTTATATCTACTTTAGGGCTTTCAAAAGCATTAATACTAATTATTGTATCTACATTTGATTTTCCAAGATTCAAACAAAACCCTTTCGTTGGCAAATAGTTTACTTTCAAAATGTCTTTGTCATCAACATTTAAAACCAACTTCTCTTTTCCTTCACCAATAAACTTGTCATTTAAAAACCAATAGTATTTAGCTGTTAGATCTTGATTTGTAGTAGTGTTAACTAAATATTTTACATCACTTCCTTCGCATACAGGTTCATTTTTGATAGATACATCATTTTCTATTGAAGAATTAACACTAACATCCCACTTAACTATATCCGCATCACATACTCCAGCTTCTGCATTAGCAGCAATAACGTAGTTTATATTCTCAGAAGACTCTGGAAAAACTATTTTTAAGGTTGCCTTTGTTCCACTAATTCTTTCTTCTACAAAATTAGATGCTGGAATTGAAGGAGAAATATTGTAAGATACAGATGTAGCGTTTTCGAATTCAATTTCATATACTGCTAAACTATCGGATGATATTCCAGAACAAATCCCACCTTTTTTGAAAGTAGTGACATTAGTATTTCCTAACAACTTTTGAACAATTATTTGCTTAGGAATTGATGTTCCTGATAGGCAGCCAATAGAAGTTTTTTCAGTAACTGTTACATCACCATTGAATGCACCAATGTTTAATTTAATTTTATCATTTGAAATGCCACACAATCTACTACTTACTAAGCTTGTTCCAGAAGGTATTGTCCAACAATATTCAGAGGTAGCTTTTGGATTTAAAATACTGAAATCTGCTTCTGTACCTTGGCAATAGCTTGGTCCATTTGCAATGACAGTAGGAGCTTGAGGAATAGATTGTACTTCATAGTTTTTAGATGTTTGATTGCTTAGGCATCCGTCTTTAGTAACAGTCAAAGCAATAGTTTTAGTACCCTCGCCAATTGGTCTTACAGAAACCTCATTATTATTTGTTGATAGAATCACATCTGGTGCATTTACAATCCAATTGTAAGTATACCCTGACACCAAAGGTGATGTAAAAACTGCATTATTTCCTAAACATACTCCGTTCAATCCAAGCCCTTCTATATTAGATACTAAAGGAGTTCCCTTTATTGTAACGGTTGCAAATGAAGTACTATCTACATTAAAACAACCACTCGCACTAGTTTCTAAAACGGCTATTTGATAATCCCCTTCAGTTGCGAACTTAAATGAAACTTCTGTTTTTGAAACATTTGTAGAAACTATGTTAGCACTAGGACTCCAAACATAAGTACTCGTTGTAGGTGCTCCAGTCAATTTCAATAAAAATTCTTGGTTTTCACATGCCGTTTTCAAGCCATCTATTTTAATCTTAGAAGGTGTAGGCAAAACATCTATAGGAACTCTTAATACATCTAAACAACCATTTCTATTTTCAAAAATAGTTATGGTAACATCTGCATTGGAAGGTCCAAATTTTAAATTTTTAGATATTTCTGAGCTACCAGAAAGTTCAGATGCCCCTGGAAACTGCCATGTGTATACAGAACCTGAGTTTGGTGCATTTATAGTATATGTACCTTCAAAATTTTGACAAATTGATGAATTACCAATTAAATTCTTAGAACTTATATCTGCTAATGGTTTTATAGTAACTACAGCTAAGCTGTCCTTAGTATCTGTAAAACCAGCTTGTGTAACAACCATCTTTATTTTGTAAGTTCCTGGTGCTAGGTAGTTGACATTCACGGTACCACCTGGAAGTATATCTAGCTCTGTTTCAATTGCACCAACAAAAAATAATTTCATTGTCAATGGCTCAATGGATGGTGGTGTATACGTTGCAAACTCAGTTATCTTAACAACCTCACCAAAACAATAGTTTGGTTTGTCTATTTTAAAATCTGCTCTAGGCCTACAACCATTCATTACTGGGGTAATATTACTCAATTCACTAGTACACCCAAACTCATTTATCTCTAGTACTTCCACTTCAGCTCTTCTAGGACCAAAATCTACAGTAGCAGATGATGAAGTAGATAAAACTCCCTCTAAAGGCACTCCTATAGCTTCCTGACCATAAGACCAAATATATTTAGATTTGGGATTTGGTGTTTGTACACTATACACTTCAGTTGCACTACATGAAATAGAATTTTTGCCTAATAAAATAGGTTTTAAGGGTAATGAATTTACTGTTATTGCTATTGATTTAAGTTCAGTTGGGTTGCTAGAACATCTTGTAGTTGTGTTAGTTGCAGAAACTGTAATTATTCCACTAGCTACACCAACTAAATCTAATTTATTTAAGCTTGAAACGGTAGAAATCATAGTTGATGGAACAGACGACCATGTAAAGTTTACACCTGTCTCAGCATCTACAGATACACTATACAAATCGTTTAAACAAACCTGTGTACTAGGTGTAGCTATTAAATTAATTGGGATTGGTCTTTTATTTATTTGTACAGTCAAATCTGAGGTATTATAACCCACACAACCTTTTGAAGATGTTTCTATTAGTTTAAGCACTGTAGATGCTGTCTCTGGAATAGTAATCGTTACTTGATTGGTTATACTAGCCAAAACGGTAGCATCTTGTATCCATTTAAAAGTACTACCCGTTGTGTTTGTAACCGAATAGGTTTGAGTAGATCCTGCACAAACTGGTGTTGACCCAACAATGGTTTTTGCATTTGGTAGCAAATTAACGGCAACAGCTGTTGAAGTATTTGTTATTTTACACCCATTTGGATTTGTGATGGTAAGCCCTATATTTCCAGAAGATACCCCCCACTTAATTGTAGCTCTGTTCCCTATTGTAGATGTAAGCACAGCATCTGGTGCAGTAACACTCCAAGCATAAGAATGACCTGCCCTTCTTGGAACAGAATAAACAACCGTTTCATCCTCGCATACATCAACATCTCCTGTTATTGTTTCATTAACTGGCAATGCATTTACAATCACAGGTAAATTAACAGGCTGTTGGGGACATGAAAAAGGTGATGCTGTTGTTTCAATTACAGAAACTACAAAATTAGATGATACCGTTGCAATTGTAGCTGTAGTTCCAGTAGCACTCCATGTTGCATCATGCGTACTTGTCCATATATAGGTAGATCCAACTTGTCCGGTTACAGAAAACTGTACATTAGTTTGTCCTGCACATAATTTACCTGAAGTAACTTGACTTATAACTACCGAAGGAACAATAGGTTGAGAATTTATTACTACATTGATAGAACTCTTTTCACATTTTGCTTTATCCTTCATGTTGTAAACAGATACTGTATAAGTACCAGATTCTAAATTAGTAAATGTTCCTGTTGTGTTTTCAAATAACTGAGTTTTGGAAGGCAACATACTAAAGAGAATAAATCTAAAATCAGAATTTAAAGATATATCACCAACAACTTTTGTAAATGTTGTAGTTATTGTTGCTTTTTCTGACGCACATAGGTTTTGGTCATTAGCAACTGCTGAAACAGTTGCAGGGGGTTTACACAATGGAACATTTATGCAAGTATGGAATTCAGAAGTGTTTAACTTTGCGTCTCTTGCTGCAAAAATAACATTGTTTAGGGTTAAACCATTAGTTATTGCTAAGGGTGAGGTTAAGTCAAATGAAAAATACCCTTGCTCTAGTCTTGTTGCTAAGAAAGTATTAGAAACTGATTTAAAAGAAGTTATAAGTTTGAAACCTTGAGCATTGTTTGAATTCCCACCTGGTGCTTGGCATGGTGGTGTGCTAAAGCTACATTTGTTATCTACAAGGTAAACATCTATAGAGTCTCCTGTATTAGGAGACACACCTGTTATGGTGTTTTTATTAGATTCGGCTGTATTGACTGCAACAAATTTAGTTGGTCCATTACCAAAACTTATATTACCATTGTCAACTAAATCTATTCCAGATGAGTTACAAGACATGGTGTTAGATAAAATATTATTAGAAACAGATAATGGATCTTTAATACTAATTGCAGCACCACCAGCAATATTTGCAATTGTATTTCCTTTTATAGTAAAGTTTTCAGCTCCATTTAGTAACATTATACCTCCGTCTGCAGGAGAACAATTTAAACTTGCTAAATTAGCATCTTGAGCACCAATGAAATTACCTAGAATTTTATTTGGACCAGCACTCTCCCCCTGAGCAAAAATCCCAAACTTTCCTCCAGCAATAATATTTCCCTCTCCAGGCAATAACCCACCAATAGTGTTATCTATTAAACTGTTTGGACTTGTAGGATCGTTAAAACCTAACAATGAAATACCATCTTGGTTGTTTCCCAAACAATTTCCGTTATAAAAACCTACAAAATTAGATTGAACAATATTATTAGAGGTTAACCCTTTATCATCATGCAAAACTATACCGTGACCCACACCAAAACTATACCTTGGTGGAGTGGCGTCAGGTTTAGAGTCAATTGTATGTACATTTGCAAAAGCAAATCCATTACCCCCAACAATATTGCCTTTACCAGGTAAACCGATAATGTTATTTTTAGAACCATTACGTACATAAATTCCGTGTTTGTGATTCCCTAGTAATCCCCCTACATTATCAACTAAGCTTGTGCCTGTTGCATTAGTACCTACAAAGTTATTTATTATGGTATTAAAATTACTCGTTTTAAGTTCTATTCCAGAGCCATAAAAATTTTCATTATCTAAACCAGAATTTTGATCGGTTGCAATATTTCCTGGAGCTAAATCCCATAATCTTCTATTTCCATTTGCAGAACTTAGGTTGCCATCTATTAGAACCTTATTAGAATTTGTTAGCTGTATACCATCCGCAAGATTACCACTTACCTGTCCTAATGCATTTACACCTACTGTATTTCTTTTTATTATTCCACTATATCCATCACTATTACCATCAATATTTAAGCCTAAAAATTTAATGCCATGCCCAAAATTATTATGCACTGTATTATTGTCTATTGTCATATCCTGCCCACCTGTAACATGAATACCTGCAAAACTAAAAGAAGCACCATTGTTAAGATACACACCATAGCCGTCTTTAATACCTACCCATGTTGTAGTTGATATATCTTGGCTTTTACAATTGTTTGTAATTTCAGAATTTTTAATCACTAAGTTGGTTGTAAGGGTAGCAAGAATACCATTTCCATTAGCATTTTTAACTACAACATTATCTATAACAATGTTGGCTTGATTATTAATTTCAATACCTGTTGTTTGGTTAGAGGCATCTATAATTATGTTACTTATGGTTATTGTTGGGGCAGTTACACGAATAACACTAAACCCAGGAAACAACATAGATAATGTCTGTGTAGGTTTTCCAAATGCATCAACAGCACCAGAGATATTTGTGTTAACGTTTCTCACTTGAGCATAGCTGTTAGTTGAGATAAACGAAGCTAAAACAGCTGTAAAGACAAGAATTTTTTTAGGAATATTCATATTTATAAACTTTAAAACACTGTTAATACTTTAAATACCATAAAAGTAAGCGACTTTGTTCCTACTTAATAATTTTTAAAATTTTAAACTCTACTCTTCTATTGATTTGTTTTCCCTCTTCTGTATCATTAGTAGCTCTAGGGCTTTTTTCTCCATAACCTCTTGCTACAAACTGTGAAGCAGATATGCCGTTCTTGGAAAGGTAATTAACAACAGATTGTGCCCTTCTCTGAGATAAACTATTATTATGTTCGTCAGATCCTTGGCTATCTGTATGCCCTTGTATTTCTACAACTATGGATTTATATTCTTTCATAACTTCTACTAAGTTGTCTAATTCTATAAATGACTGTGGTTTTAAGATGGCTTTGTCCAATTCGAAGAAAATATTGTTGATTACAAAACTTTGACCTTCCTTAAAAGGTGTAAGATATACATCTTTTTTTTCTTCTTTATACTCTTTTAAATTAGAAAGGTCTATGGTTTGAATTTTATTAAAATATCCATTTGATTTATATTTAAATTCGTATTTCTTTCCTGGCTCTAGAAAAACATCATATCCTTTTAATGAATCTGAAACTACAGTTTTGTACACTTGGTTGGTTCCAGCTATAGTTATTGTCAAATTACCAGGTATTTTATTCTTTGTTTCATCATCAAATAGGAAGCCGCTTAGTTTCAAGCCTGGTTTTCTTTTCAAATAAATATTTAGCGTTTTGTCTTTTATACCTTTTACCAAATCAGTTATATCAATTATGCCTCCCTCTTGCAGGTAACCTTCTAAAGTACTTTTTCCTAAATACTTGTATTTTTCCTGACCTGCTAATCTTGCACTAAACACATCTTGATTTGTGAAAGTTGTGTCTAAAAATACACTTTTTCCAGTATTTGATACAGAAAAATTAATAACACCAGGAATTGTGTCTTTAGAAAAATCGTCAAAAAACCTTCCAGTAACTTGTAAAAAGGGTTCTATAAAAAGATCTTTTATTCTAATTCTTACAATGTCTGAATGTGCTAAGGTATCTGACTTCAAATTCTCAAAATGATGAGCCATGTATATGTAATCTCCCTTATCCGGAATAGAAAAATAATATTCGTCATCTTTTGTATTGTAAGGAACTCCCAAATTCACGGGTTTAGACCAGGATGTCCAATTACTTGTGTCTGTTCTAAAAGATCTGTAGACATCCATCCCACCTATTGAATTTTTATGTCCATTTGAAGAAAAATAGATAGTGTCTTGTGTGTGGTTTAACCATACAGTAGCTTCCTTACCTGCAGTATTTAAGATAGGACCTAAATTCTTTGGTTTGCCCCATTTTATTAAAGACAATCCTTTTCTTTCAGAAACATAAATGTCTTGTAAACCGTAAGTGTGTTTGTCTTTTTGCTGCACACACATGAGCAATGCATCTTTGTCATCATTCATAAAAAAAGAACATACCTGATTGTTCCTATACCCTTTAATTTTGAGTGCTTTTGGGAAGGACCATTTGCCATCTACTTTGTGCGTTATTGAAACACCATTACCAACTGTACCATTTTTATAATATTCATTGTGTAAAAGCATAGTATTTCCATCCTTTGAAATCCAATGTACCGCATCTTGACCGTAACTGTTTAAGGGCTTTTGAACATGAGTTGCTTTTGTCCAAGAGCTGTCTGATGGAACATATGTAGACTGCCAAATATCTTGAGATCCACCAATATTTTGATCATGTACCACTTTAAAAAAGTACAGATTTTTTCCATCTGGACTTATTTTAGGTCCAGATTCAGCATGAGAAGAGTTTATATTTGCACCTAAATTTTCTACCTGGTAAATACTTTTATCTTTTGTAATCAGGGTATCATGGTTATAAATGTAGTTTTCTCCTATTGTCTGGGAGCAAACGTTTTGAGAAACAAAAAAGATAAGCACTATTACTTTGTATAAATATTTTTTCATAAAATGAATAATATGACGGATTTTAAATTATAAACATACACAATATAATAAAATATAATCAGTTACAAACAATCAAAAAAAAAATATTTCAAATTACTTACAAAATTTACAATTTAATTTGTTTCATGAAAAAGTTGTGATTGCATAAAAAAAATTTAACGTAAAATTTCACTTAATCTTATCCTCAGAAAAATAAAAATCATTCTAACAAAATAAAATCTAAAAAGACTAAAAATAAATCTAATTTTAATATATTTGCATATTGAGAACAAAAGATAACAATTATGGCATCTACAGAATTAAAAAGAAAAGCAGCAAGAAATAAATCAAGAGTTATTGTTCGTGCTACTGCAATTAAGGTATTAACTGCAACTCCTATCATCAAAAAAATAACACCAGAAGAAGTAAAAGCTCAATTTAAGGCCTAACTTCCTAATTTTATTTTGGGGCTGAACTTCTTTGTCTTAGCCCTAATTCTATTGCTTCTAGATTTGAAATTTTTCCATTTATCAAATCAAAACGCATAATTGTTTTCATTAAATGAAATCCTTGGTTACCTGCAGCTCCAGGGTTGATGTGCAACAAATAGTTTTTAGAATCCCTCATTACTTTGCAAACATGAGAGTGACCACATAAAAATAAATCTGGTTTGTATTTATGTATTAAATCATTAGATTTTTTTGAATATTTGCCTGGATATCCACCAATATGTATTAATAAAATTTTCAAGCCCTGCAACTCGAAAAACAAATGCTCTGGAAAACAGTTTCTGACTTCTAAGTCATCTATGTTGCCATAAACTCCTCTTAAAGTAAAATTCTCTTTCAAGACATCAGATACACCCTGTCCAAAATCTCCCAAGTGCCAAATCTCATGGCATTCTTTAAAATAGTGCAGTACTTTTGGATCTAAATAGCCATGCGTGTCTGAAATTACCCCTACTTTTATTGATAAACTATTTGGCATAATATGTGTAACTTACATTGGTTACAAAGTTCTAAACACAAATATATCATTTAACTATGAAAAGAGCATACCTAACTTTACTTATAACCGTTCTATATGCTACTATTTTTGCTCAAGGAAGTTCGGCAACAATAAAGATACTACTCACAGACATTGATTCTATTGCAGAAACAAATGCGAAAATTATAATATTCTCTACAGATAAGTCCTATGTTCATGAAGGAAATACAGATGAACAAGGCATTATGAAGGTACTTTTACCTTTGGGTAAGGAATTAAATATAGAAGTATATCGTTATGACACCGTTTTTAATTTTAAGCAAACAATACCCGTAGGTAACTATGGAGATTATGAGATTCCATTTCATTTAACAATTCAAGTAATACGAAAAGTAATTAAAAACTATAAACTACCTGTATACTTTGAATCTAACAAGTTTAATATTACCGAAGAGAACAAAAAAGCCATAGATGATTTATTTAATCAAATGACAGCTAAAAAAGAAATGAAAATAGAAATTGGTGCCCATACAGATGATGAGGGTGGGAATAATTTCAATCAACTCCTTTCTCAAAATAGAGCTAATGCCATAAGAATTTACCTAGTAAGCAAAGGAATAAATGAAAGTAGGATAATAGCTAAAGGATATGGCGAGAACAAACCTGTTGCGGACAATACCACTGAAATAGGTAAATCCCAAAACAGAAGGGTAGAAATATCTGTAACAGAAACAGATAAATAAAATATATGCGTATTCAAATTGAGGATAAGACGTATTTAATAAAAGATTTAATAAAATTAGAGGATTTAGGTACTTTGACTGAGGCAGAAAATGAAGTATATCATTTTCTAACCAATTGGATGTCTAGTTCAGATACTATGTTTTTTATGACCTCTGGATCTACAGGTAAACAAAAAAAAATAGCACTTAAAAAAAAATACCTTAGAGCGAGTGCCAAAAGAACTTTAGCCTATTTTGACATAAAAGACGGTATAGTTTTGAACTGCCTAAGTTTGCATCACATAGGTGGTGCCATGCAGCTAATCAGAGCTTTGGAAGGAAACCTTGATTGTATTTTACTAGAACCTAAGAAAAACCCTTTTGAAAACCATAGTATTCCTTGGGACAAAATATCAATGCTGAGCCTTGTACCCTACCAGCTTAATTATTTAGTTTCTAGGTATGCAAAAGAACTAAAAAAAATTAAAAGAATTTTATTAGGTGGTTCTGAAGTAAGTCATGAGCTTAAAAATAATATACAAACACACCTTTTAAATAATTGCTATGAGACCTATGGCATGACTGAAACAATATCTCATATAGCTATAAAGCATTTAAATCAATCTGACTACTTTACAACACTTGATGGCGTTAGCATTCAAAAAAATAACTTAAATCAACTTATTATTTCAGATAGTCATTTATCCATTAAAAATTTAGTAACTAATGACGTTGTGGAACTTATTTCTGATACTACTTTTTTTTGGAAAGGTAGAATAGATAATGTAATAAACTCTGGAGGAAAAAAAATACATCCAGAAGAAATTGAACATAAACTGAGTTCGTTTATCCCTTATCCTTTTTTGGTTTTTGGAATCCCAAATGAAGAGCTTGGAAACTGCGCTTGTATTTTAGTAGAATCTAAAATCTCCATAGATTTTATTGAATTAAAAACCGAACTAAAGAAAAAAAAGATATTAGAGGCATACCAAATACCAAAAAAAATATATTACACAAATGAGTTTAAGTATACAGAAAATAAAAAATTAAAAAGGGTAGAAAGCATTCAAAGTATTTATGAAACTAAACAAACGGAAAACACTTTAGAATAGCTATTACTTTATTTTGAATCTTTTATATATTATGTCTTTTAAAAATAATATTATTAACTAATCTTGATTACTTTCTGAGCTTGGTTTAGGCTCTGCTCCAAATTGAGTTCTGTAAGCTGATGCTAAATTTGTGCCATATATTTTAGCTAAAAAATGGTATAGTTCAGGATATTTTTTTTCCATTAAAAAAGGATTTTCAAAAAAAAACTCAGAGGAAACTGCGAAAAATTCGGATCTGTTTTTTGTTGCATAGCGGTCTATTAATGTATCTCCTGCCTCTATTAGCCCCATATACTTTTGAGCTAATAAATTCCACTCTGTCACATCTCCTTTTGGTAATAAAGCCATAGGAAAACCATCTATCTTACCATCTAAACCATCAATAAAATGTGCAAACTCATGCACGCCTACATTTTTATTATCGTCTAAGTTTGTGTATCCGTGTATAAGATGTAACCTACTCAAATAAATATCTGTGCCAGAATTTGACTGTCTTACAAAGCCTGTTGCTTTACCAGGCAAACCATGATTTGAACCTGTTATTGGTTTATCGCTAAGGTAAATATTGTCTATCTTAGTAGTTAAATCTATGTTTGATTTAAATATCATCATTACAATACTAGCTGCTACCAAAGCTTTGTCTTTGCTGGTGATCTCTGTTTCCACACCTATAAAATTATGGGTATTCATAAAATCTTGTGTTTTTTTAAAAAAAATATCCTGATCTAATTTTGGCAAAGATTGTACAAATGGAATATACTCTAGGATATAATTATGTAACTCTAAATCTAGACCTATGGCATATGATTTCTTTTTAAATTTAATGATTAAAAAGAGAACCACAACCAACGCTAGTGCTATAGACAATATAATGTAATTCATAGATACTTATAATCTTTTGTTTTACTAAAGTTACAATAAAAATAAAAAAAAGCGATACAAAACAAAAAACAGTAGTGAACTATTGCTTACTACTGTTTAAATGATGTAGTGTATTTGTCAGTGAGTCCCATATCATTATTTGATAACTAGACAAATACTATTTATTCATTTGCAAGAATCATAAACTCAACCCTACGGTTTTGAGCTCTGTTTGATTCTGTATCATTTTTTGCAACAGGCTTAGAAAAACCATACCCTTTACTTTCTAATCTTACTGGATCTATTTTACCTACATTTATTAGATAATTTTTTACAGCCAATGCTCTTTCACCAGAAAGTTTTTGATTCAAATAAACATTTCCTTTATTATCTGTATGTCCAGAGATTTCTATTTTTAGGTGGTCGTGGTCTTTTAACAGTTGCACCAATAAATTTAATTCTGTAAAAGAAACTTCTTTCAATTTAGATTTTCCTAAATCAAAATAAATATGTTTTATTTTGACAGTTGCACCAACTTCTAATGGCGTTAAGAAAAAAGTTTTATCTATTTTTTCTTTTAATTTAACATTTCTAAAATCTACACTATCATGAGATTCTATATACTCTTGCGAGTTTACCATTACAAAGAACCTTTTCCCTTTTTCCAATCTCAGCTCAAATCCTTCTTTTGTGAATGATAAAATTTCAGAAGGGGCTTTAGCTCCATTTACAAAAACGGTGTATTTGCTAGGGTCTATAATTGAACTATCCTTTTTATTAAGCACTTTTGAATTTAAGATAGAATACGTTTCTAGTATTTCTTCTAACTTTAAATTGGCAGTTCTAGTTGTTCTAGTAAGTTCTTTGGTAACATCTACATTTACTGGGTATGCAATGTGTTTTGCCTTTTTAGCTTCTATATTGTACAGTTTACCTGTTGGTAATTGCAAAGAATAACTTCCGTTAGTACTAATGATTGCATTCTCCACCAATACTCCATTGGCATAAATTTGTGTACTATCGAAATTTGGATTTGTATTATTTTCAAATTCTATTTTTCCAGTTAAAGTCATTACAGGTACAGCTTTAACTTTAGCATCATTATCAAAGACTTGATATTTAGAAATTTTTAGCAAGTTTATAGCTACAGGAGCTTCTTCATATCCGTCTACAACAGCAACCATAGAATATTCTGAACCAAAAGGCAATTCAAATTCAAAAAGGGAAGAATCTTTTGCTATTCTTAAATTATTTGGAGTAATTGTTTTAGGCTGCCCAATAGTTCCTTTTGTTTCAATTTTGATAGAAAAAGGGGTGTTTTCAGGTATTTTTTTGTTGTTTTCCATATTGACAACATAGCCTTTCACTAAAACAAAATCTCTAATGTCTTTAACCTTCAAACGATAAATTTCTGAATTACTACCTGAACCTCTGTTTGAGCTGAAATAGGCAAACTCTTCTTTTGCGTCTAAGACAAAGAAACAATCGTTGTCTGGGGAATTAAAATCTCCATTTAATTTTGTTGGGTAAGACCATTTTCTAAACTCTTTTGCTTTAGAAATTTTAGCACTATAGATATCAAAACCTTCTTTGATTCCAGATATGTTGGAAGAAAAATATAGTGTTGATGCATCTTGTGATAAAAATGGACTTTCTTCACTTCTTATGCTATTGAGACCTTTAATTTTCTTTGGTTTTTTCCATTTTCCATTTTTATTGCTAGAAACATATAAGGAATTAGCTGTGGACTTATTTTTTTTAGAAAAACTGATAAATATATGTTTACCAGAGGGATCCATATGCAAAGAAGCTACTTTGCCATTAGATTTTCTAGCATATGATTTTATTTTTAATGCTTTTGGTGCAAAATATCCTTTTACATTTGGTTTAACTGTGGAGAGTCCTCTTTTCAGGAATTTACCTTTTTTTGTATAAATTCCGTTTATAAGTAATTCTCCTTTTGGTAATACAGAGTAGATAGCATTGTACCTTGCTAAGTTTACTTCATTTGGCAATCTAGTGGCTTGGTTCCAAGTGTTGTTTACTTTTTCACTTACCCAAATGTCTTGACTACCTTTTTCTCCAAATCTATTTTCTGGATGGTTTACACGTACAAAATACATTTTAGTCCCGTCAGGTGAAAATACTGGCGCACACTCTGAGTATTTAGAGTTTATAGAGTCGCTCATTTTCTCCGCTTTGTAAGAAAAGTCTAGTTGACAAAATGAATTAAATGCTATTGTCAAGAGCAGAATTGAAAGTATTTTTTTTATGTTGTTCATAAATATTAGATGTTATTTAATTACTGAAGATATTTTCTCCTGGTCTTTTATTTTACCAAAAACTAGATTTATTCCAAATCGTATGCTAGCTTGTTTTGTTCTCATAAAGTGTGCTGCATATAAATTATCTGTTGCTAAATAAAACTGCACTGGACCACCTTTTAATACCAATCCTAAACCAGGGTTCCACACTCTGCCATACATGTATGTATTTGTTAGTCCTATATTAAACCAACGAAAAAAATCATGGTATACACCTACTGTTACTGCTGTCTGAATCCCTTTGTATCCTGTTAAATTTACACGACCAACAGCATAGGTTTTTTTCCATAGATCATACCTTGCACCCAAAGCAATATTTACTGGCAAATATGTTGTAAAAGACTTTTGAGATGCTTTTGTGGTAATTGTGTCTGGAAATTGCTCATCGAAGTAATTTTCAAATCCTTTTTCTAAACTATCTAAGTTGTTTTTAAATAGGACTTCAAAAACATCAACCCCTACAACTGCTACTTGCTCATTGTATGTAATGTTCGCTGGTTTTTCTTTCCATCTTATAAATCCTAAATTAGAAACAGCAGCATTGAACTGCAATTTCTCTGAATATTTAAAAGATGTACCGAAATCTAAGGCAAAACCTTTGTTTTTGTTATTTAAAATATAATTTTGGAATGCCTTATCCTCATCATTATCTCCTTGTAAAGAATCTAAAGGCTTAGAAAAATCTATGCCAAAGTCACTAAAACCTGCTGTATTGATTAGAAAATCTCCTTTTACAAGATGGTCATAATCATTTTCCACATCTATTGTTAGAGTTGATTTTTTTGTTTGTATGGCAGATTTTCCAAACAAAAATTTTGCTTTACCACCAAATTGCCATTTGTCTTTTGTTCTGTAATATCCTAGAGCATACTCTCTGTAGTGGTTGTAATCTATTGCAAATTTTGATAAATTTATTTGATCTCCTACAAAAGGACCATTCCCTCTCCAAGCAAGTCTTAGTAAATCTGAAG
>JAYVIQ010000012.1:0-16976 GCA_043770215.1 Cytophagales bacterium
GTAGTACCTTGGTCAGAAGAGATCATGTACATACCCGCTTGTAAGTCAGTAGTATTTAAGCTAGAAGCAGAAGCTTCTGTAGCTACTACGTTGCCAGTAAAGTCATATACAGTTACGTTTGTAAGCTCTTCTGAGAAGGTAGCTGTACCAGATACTGGGTTTGGATATACCGCAAATGAAGCTACATTAGATTTCTTAGAGATGCCTACAGTTGCCTGGTTTCCCATTTTAAAGTTTTTGATAGACATTTTATAGTCTGCAATTGTAAGCGGTGCATAAGCAGGAGTATTAAGATCATTTACAGCAGTAAAAGTAATTGCTTTTACTTTACTTAAATCAAATGCAGTACCGCAACTACCTTCACCACCTACTACATTACCTGGTTGGCAACCAGTAATAGCCGTTGCAAAATCAAAAGCAAAAGTTTTTGTTGCACCAGCAGCTAAAGGAGCTGTTTCCCCTTGAGAAAAACCAATGTTGTGCTTGTATTCATCTGCCTCTCCTACAACACTTGGTAAATAAACTAGACTTTTGTTATTTATATCTTGCAACTGAACAGTAAACTTAATTGCTTTATCTCCACCGTTAGTTACATCAAAAGACACATTAGCATCAGAAGACAAGTCAATGGTAAATTCTTTTTTAGTAGTACCTTCTGCATAAGAACCAAATACCATCAAAAACGGCTCATAATAACCTTGGTTTTGAGTAATTGTGTAATCTATAGAATTTGTAGCTGCGTTTCGCACTTTCGTTGCATAGAAACCATTAATTTCACCCTTTGCTTCTGTCCAGTACATGCCTCTATATGCTTTTTCTGTAGCAGACGGAGCTTTAGTAACTTCATCCCAACCTGTAAGGGTAGTAAGTGCAGAGTATTCACTATTGCCAGGTACATCTGCATTTCCATCAACAAAATCATCAAAACAAGCTTTTGTTCCTAAATGATTTGGTACAACTTGAGCATTTAAGCTCATTACAGCTAGCGCACTAGCTATAGAAAGTAATGTTTTTTTCATTTTATTCGTTTTTTTAAATTTTTCAATTATACTAATCTAATTGTTTTTAGATTAAAAAGAAAATAATTTAACTTTTTTATTTTTTTGCCGTATACCTTTTGGGCAAAATATAACTAAACCAAAGTTTTATTTTGCTTCTAGTGCCTATGAAGTTAAAAAAAAGTTTTATTTTAGATTTCTGCTTTAAATAGCAAAGCGTATCATTCATAAAGTTGGGTCAGTATGACAGAAGTAAAAGAGATAGTTTTTTCAGACAAAGATTTAAACCAATTTAAATCTTTGGGTATACCTGTAGATAAAATTGTAAATTTAATAGAACATTTTATAAAAGGGTTTGATTTTATTGCGCTTAACCGCCCTGCAACAGTAGGAGATGGTGTAGTGGCATTAGGCAGAAAAAATGCAGATGACATGGTACGTTTGTATGAGCAGCATACAAAACACCTAGACATTGTAAAATTTGTCCCTGCCAGCGGAGCTGCCAGCCGAATGTTTCAAGATTTGTTTGCCTATGTTACAGACCCATCAGAAAACAGAATTTCTCATGAAGCACTAAAAAATATAGATAAATTTGCTTTTGCAGAAGAGCTATATTCCATTTTAGAAAAACGAGTTTCTAACACAGAGTTAAACGGCTTGTGTAAAATGGCTCATTTTATATTAGAAGAAGATGGACTAAATTATGGCAATTTGCCAAAAGGACTTATAAAATTCCATAGTTACCCAGACGAAAATAGAACCGCTTTTGAAGAGCACCTCATAGAAGGGGCAATGTATGCCAAAGGCAAAAACAACAAAGTAAATCTACATTTTACTATTTCTCCAGTTTTTGAAGCTAAAATAAAAGCAGTATTGAATGTAGTACAGCAAAAATACGAAGAAAAATATGGAGTAGCGTACAGCATAAGCTATTCAGAGCAAGAGCATAGCACAGACACACTTGCAGTAGACCAAAACAACGAGCCTTTTAGAGACAAAGACGGGAGCATCTTTTTTAGACCTGGTGGCCATGGGGCACTTATACAAAACCTAAACAAACTAGACTCAGACATTATTTTTATAAAAAATATAGATAATGTAGTGCCAGATAGGATAAAACCAGAAACTACCAGATTTAAAAAAATATTGGCTGGTGAGCTTATACACATTCAAGAAGTAGTACAAACCATACTTATAAAGCTTGATAATGGAGAAAAAATAAACGAAATACCCGAAGTAGAACAGCTAGAACAAGAGCTAATTGTAGACCTTACACACAAAGATGAGGCTAATTTGCGGAAATTTTTAATGCGACCTATTAGAATATGTGGCATGGTAAAAAATGAAGGTGAGCCTGGCGGAGGACCTTTTTGGGTAAATGATACCAATGGCGGAGATGCAAGCTTGCAAATTGTAGAGTCTTCGCAAATAAATATGAATGATGCTGATCAAGTAGAGATTTTAAAACAATCCTCTCATTTTAATCCAGTAGATTTAGTGTGTTGGGTAAAAGATTATAAAGGCAATAAATTTGACCTTACTAAGTTTGTAGACGAAGAAACAGGGTTTATTACAGAAAAATCTAAATACGGGTTGCCACTTAAAGCGCAAGAATTACCAGGTTTATGGAATGGAGCTATGGCAAATTGGATTACCCTGTTTGTAGAAGTGCCCCAAATAACCTTTAATCCAGTAAAAACCATGAATGATTTGCTAAGAGAAAATCACCAGTAGAATCTAGTTCATCTCTTTAAAAACAAACCAAGTAAATAAAAAAAATACTGCTCTTTTGTATCATTTCTTAAGCTTTAGCTCGTTTAGATAGGGTTATAAAGCACAAAGCTGTAGCGTCTGTTTCTGTTGTTGGTTCTATATTGTGTTAGTAAATTTATTTTAACTGGTTGCCCTTGCCTAGGATTCAATTTGTACAGGTACATCCAAAAGCACTTGGTTTTCTGGTTTTACTTATTGGTAGCGGTAGCGCCTTCTTTTTTCTTTATGTCTAACACACGTAATTTAGAAGCAATAGCCTGCATAGAGCTTGGGAAACTTCTAATAAGTAGCTTATACACTTCTATTGCCTCTTGAAACTTGCCTAACTCTTCGTACTTAGTACCCAGTTCTACTAATTCTAAAGATACAGATTCTAATTTTGCATTGGCAATTTTTAGATTTGCTATTTCTGTTTCTAAATTCTGGTTCTTGGTTTTTAACTCCATAATTTGACTGCCTTGAATTTCTAGCAGTTTTTTATAGGTATCTACATTAGATTCGAACTTGGCACTTTCTTTTTTGCAATACTCAAGTTGTGTTCTTAAATTTTCTGAACTCTGCCCAAAACTAAGCGCTAGATTTGCAAAGAAGATGATAGGTAATAGTAAGATTTTATTCATTTTATTTTTTTTGATCTTGAATTGTGATTTTAAAAAATGATTTATACCCTACAAAAATTGTTTATTTTAAAGGTAAAAACAAACCTGAGTCAAAAAAATAAGGCTTTCAACCAAAAAAAAATGGATTGAAAGCCTTTCTGATTTGTGTATTCTTTACAATAGTAGGTTGGCTACATTTGCTAGTTCAGATCTTTCTCCTTGTTCTAGAGTTATATGTGCATGTATGGGGTGTGCCTGCATACGGTCTATCACATAAGACAATCCATTACTTTGGTTGTCTAAATAGGGTGTATCTATCTGATTTACATCTCCTGTAAGTATAATTTTTACATTTTCTCCCGCTCTAGAAATAATAGTACGTACTTCATGAGGGGTTAGATTTTGAGATTCATCTACAATAAATATAATGTTGGATAAACTTCTGCCTCTTATGTAAGCAAGCGGAGATATTACTATCTTTTCTTGCTCTACCATTTCATTTATCTTTTTAAAATCTTTGTCTGTTTCTTTAAATTGTGATTGTATCAATTTCAAGTTATCCCACAGAGGTTCCATGTAAGGGTTTAACTTAGATTTAATATCGCCAGGCAGATACCCAATGTCTTTGTTGCTTAGCGGTACAATAGGTCTTGCAATATAAATTTGGCGGTAATCTTTTTTCAGTTCTAGTGCGGCAGCCAAGGCTATTAATGTTTTGCCAGTACCTGCCAAACCAGAAATAGTTACTAGCTTTACTTCAGGGTTTAAGACAGCGTGTAAGGCAAAAACTTGCTCAGCATTTTTTGGTTTTATTCCAAAAGCGGTGCTTTTTTCTACTCTTTCTATTCTATCTGCACCGGCATTGTAAACTGCTAAAGCAGATTTAGACCCGTTTTTTAAGATAAAATAATGGTTTGGGCTAGGGCGTTTGTCTATAACCAAAGCCCAAGGGATAAATCCATCATCAAAAATTTGCGTGATTACTGTGTCATCTAAATCTGTAATTTCTGTTTTGCCTGTGTAGGCATCAGAATTTTTTATTTTACCGTGCTCATAATCCTCTGCTTTTATACTTAATGATTTTGCCTTAATGCGCAAATTTATGTCCTTAGAAATGAGTTTTACCTCTGTGTATAACCCACTTTGCGCATAATTAATGGCTACATTTAGAATTTTATGGTCTACCTTCTTTTCACTAAAAACTACATTGGCATCTGGGTTAGAGATTTCTCTCATCTCTACCATAAGCCTGCCTTTGTCTTTGTTTTCCAAATCTAGCCAATCATTAAGCACTTTACCTTCAGACATATTGTCTAGCTTTCTAGTAAATTCTCTGGCTTCAAAGTTTAGGCTGCTGCTGCCTTTTTTAAATGTGTCTATTTCTTCTAGTACAGAAATAGGAATAACTACATCATGCTCGCTAAAGGTATAAATAGAATTATGATCAAATAAAATTACAGAGGTATCTATAATAAATGCCTTCTTTCCGCCAGTCACTTGTTTCTTTGCCATAATTTTACTTTTGTTTAAAACTAATATAGCATTTTACGAGAAGCCCACAAAAGTGTTTGGCTTAAAATAGCAATGGATGTGAATAACTTGATAACGTAAGGGGAGATATAGAATTTACTTATTGAAAATCAATTGGTTGATTGATTATAGTAGAGATGAAATTTTTTCAAAAATCTTAAAAAAGTACAATTTAGGCGTTATACAGGTAATAAATATTTATCCTTGGTTTAGGTTGGTGAGGGTTTCAAATGTTTCTACTCGGTTCAGTTATTGAGCAACCACGCTCTTTAGAAAAAAATGCTAAAATTTTAGATTCAATCTCTTATAAGTTTGAAAATTGCTATATATTCGTTTGCAAAGACAATGTGCGGAATTCATTACATACTTAGCAAAAATAGCAAAGAGACAGAAAAAATATCTTCTCTGCTTATAGGTGCATCTCATAGAGGTCCAGATGGTAGCCAATCTAATTTTGGCAACTTAGGAAATTCTTACTATGCTATAGGGCATAACTTGCTTTCTGTTGTAGATGTTGTACAGCAGCCTTTGGTTTCTGATGAGTATTGCCTCAGTTACAATGGCGAGCTGTATAATTACTTAGATTTGGCAAAAAAATATTCTGTTAGCAACACAAAAAATGATGCTACTGTATTGTTTGAATTGCTAAAGCAAAAAGGAATGGACATTTTGCCAGAGCTAAACGGAATGTTTGCTTTTATTTGGATAGATAAACCTACATGTAAAACTTATTTGGCTAGAGACTATTTTGGGCAAAAGCCTTTGTATTACAGCCTTAAAGAATCTACTTTTAAGGCCTCTTCTGTCCAAAAAAAATTGGTGCACAGCACTTATATTCATACAGCAGCTGTTAGAGAAGTACTAATGTACAAAAGTACCCATCATAGCATCTATGATGGCGTTTCTGTGCTAGAAGCTGGTCATTATTTGTGTATAGATCATCAGTTAGATTGTAAAAAGTTTTCTTTTGAGATCATGTCTAATCACCAAAAAAATGGCCCACTTTGTTTTGAAAATAGCATAACCAGCCATTGCATAGGCAAAGGTAGGCCTGCTGTTTTGGTAAGTGGCGGGTTAGATTCTTCTTTGATACTACATACAGCTCACTCACAAGTTAAAAACCCTATAGCTTATACGCTTGACACAAGTACATACGAGGTTTCAGATGATGTAAAAAGTGCAAAAAAACTATGTCATGTTTTAGGTGTGGAGCATCAAATCATACAAGCAGAAAGGGATTTTTTTGATGCATTTATAGACACCATAGACCAGCCAATAGGCAATGGGGCATTTTATTTTCAGTATCTACTGGCAAAACAAATGCGTAAAAACCATACTTACGCACTAAGTGGCAATGGTGCCGACGAACTTTTTGGAGGATACCAAAGACATAACGCTTTTAGGCACTACCATAAAAACAAAAAAAGTTGGTTGTTGCTAGCCAAACTAAAATCTTTGCTTTCTTTGTGCCCAGGTGGTCAAAAAAAAGAATCTTTGGTTACATTCTTACATGCACTAGACCAAAGTGAAAAGCAAACCTTTATAAATTTTACCAAAACAAAAGTCTTTTTAAAAGAAGGGTATGATAAAATAGATCCTTTTAACCTTCAAAATGCATTGGATTTTGATGTTCATAATTATTTAAAAACAGATGTATTGGCTACGGCAGACCAAAGCAGTATGGCTTTTGGACTAGAAATTAGATCTCCTTTTATAGATGCTGATTTGTATGCCTGGAGCAAGACTCTTTCTCCAGAAGAAAAACTCCTAAATCATGGTAAATTTCATTTAAAAGCATTGTTTCCAAACTCTTCTGTTTTAAATGAAATAAAACAAAGAAAAAAAGTTGGCTTTGGCATCTCTTTTACTTCTTTTTGGGGTAGAAATATGCAAATAGAATTGTTGGATTTGAGCTCTGTACTTGTTCACTTTGTAACCAATGCAGAGTTATTGCATATTCAACAACTTATTAAATTATGGAAACCAAGTTTAAGCAATGAATATTGGGCTATTCTTATTTTGTGTAAATGGTTGAAGAATAAATAAGAAATAATCCCTATTTTAGATGCTTAATGAAAATTATATACCTACATCAGTACTTTTGTACACCAGATAAAGGAGGGGCAACACGTTCTTATCATATAGCAAAAGCCATGATATCTTCTGGTCATCAGGTAGATATGATTACCACTCATAACAAAAATGAGTATATGGTAGAAAAAATAGACGGTATACGCGTGCATTTTCTGCCCATTTCTTACCACAACCATTACACCAGCCTAAGAAGAATTTGGTCTTTTATACAGTTTGCATTCAAAAGCTATAAGATTGCCAAAAACATATCAGCAGACTTAGTTTACGCTACTTCTACCCCTCTGAGTGTAGGTTGGACAGCACTAAAATTAAATGCTAAAAAAGGAATGCCATATATTTTTGAAGTGCGCGATTTATGGCCCGAAGCTCCAAAAGCATTAGGGGTTATACAAAATAAATTCTTGTTGCGCTATTTAGAGATTTTGGAGCGTAAAATCTATCATAGGGCAGATAATATAATAGTACTCTCTCCTACTATGAAAACCTTTATAGCCAAAAATATAGATGAATCTAAAATTTGTGTAGTCCCCAATTTTTCTGACAATTCATTTATACCAAAACAGAAAATAGTACCAGGCTTTGAGCTGAATAAAAAATTTAAAATCACGTACGCAGGTGCTTTAGGATTGGTAAATGACATAGCTTTTCTTAAAAAATTAATTGTTTTGATAGATCAGAAATTTGGTCACTCTATTCAGTTTACCATTATGGGCAATGGCAAATTTGCAGAAGAAATTAAATCTTTATGCCAAAAAACAAGCAATGTTTCTTTTCTAGGTTTTTTGCCAAAAGAAAAAGTTTTTAAAGAATTGCTGCTTTCTGATGCATCACTTACAACATTTTTACCTTTTGAAATATTAGAAAGCAATAGTCCAAATAAGTTTTTTGATGGGCTAGCTATGAGCAATATTTCATTAATAAATTTTGGTGGCTGGATTGCAAATTTAATAGAAACGCATCATTGTGGCTTAAGAATAGACGAGTCTAAAATAGAAATTCAACTACATGACTTATTGCAAAACGCCAATGAACATCTAAGTATGAAACAAAATGCTAAGCATCTGGCACTACACTTTTTTGATAAAGACTTGTTGTGTGCTGAAATCATAGGACTGTTAGAATCAAATAAAAAGAAATATTCTAAAGCAAAAATGATTAAAACTGTACGTACCAAAACGGCCTAAAAATAGTGCTTCTTTATAGTAATACTATATATTTAAGCAGCATTTATAAAGCCTTTGCCATTTTTGAGATGCGCTCATACTCAGTATCTATAAGCAAATTTTTTGACTCAGATGCCGCCACGGCAAGTCTGTCACAATGTTCATTTTCTGCATGACCATTATGCCCTTTTATCCATTTAAAAGTGACTATATGATTCTTAGCAACTTGGTAATACGCTTCCCATAGGTCGGGATTTTTTTTATCTTTATACCCAGTTTTCCGCCATTTTTGTAGCCAACCTTTGGTTACTGTATCTACCACATATTTAGAGTCACTTACCACTAAGACCTCTGTATTTGGTTTTTTTAAGGCCCTAAGCCCAACAATTACTGCAAGCAGTTCCATTCTATTATTGGTAGTAAGTCTATACCCCTGAGATATGCTCTTGTTGTTTTCTCCGGCTACAAGCAACGTACCAAAACCACCGTTTCCAGGGTTTCCTTTAGCTGCACCGTCTGTATAAATGGTTACTTGCATGCGTATAAAAATTGCTTTAGTTCTTCAAAATCTGCGTCTGAGTGGGCTGGGAAATTAGCTACTCTAAACGTAGAATTTGCATTTTTTCCATACCCTTTTCCTAATATTATGTTTTGTAACTTTGCCTGACGGATGATTTTTTCTACGTTGCTGTGCTGTATGCAAAAAACCGTTTTTGATCTAAAAGAAGTATCTGTCAAGAAATGATAAGAAGGGTTATTTTCTATAAAATGTTGAAAGTTATCTGCCCTGGTGTATACTTTTTCTATGTACTTATTTAAGTCTTGCAACTCTTCATACATTTTACCTAAAGCTAAAATTCCTAATACATTTGGCGTATGTGTGGTTTGATTTTTTTTGTGGTTTAAGTATATTTCGTTCAAATCATTGTAGTGCTTGGTGAACTCAATTTTTTCTAACCATTCCTGAACTTTGGGGCTTATAATCATCACTGCCAAACCAGCTGGTGCTCCCAAACATTTTTGAACAGAAGCAAAAATAATATCACAAGAAAGATAATCTATCTGTGAGCCACCCAAAGAAGATGTTGCATCTACAGCTATAAAAGCATCTGGAAACTTATCTTTTATTAATTTTTGATATGGTTTTCTAACCACCGTACCATTAGATGTTTCATTGTGTACATACGCAATAAGCCCGCAACTACTTATTTGATTTAACGCCGTATCTATGCCTTCATTTTCATTGTATTCAATAGCGCGGGTGTTTTTCATTAAGGACTTGCCTACTTCTGCCCATTTTTTTCCAAATGCGCCGTTGTAAAGAAACTTTGTTGGTACATCCAAAAAAGTTTGGCAAATACTTTCCCAACACTCAGTAGCAGAGCTTAAAAAAAACAGCTCATAGGTTGGTGGCACATCTAACTTTTGCTTTAAAACAGCTACTGTGCTTTTATAACCAGCCATAAACTCTGGACTTCTGTGGTTGTACGTTGCTAGTCCATTGCTTAAAAGATCATGTACAACCTTTTTGTACTCTGGATGTATTTTTGAAGGGCCGGGATAAAAATTTATCATTTCGAAACAAAAAAATCAATAGCCAAACTGTACCCTTTTAAGCCAAAACCTGCAATTATACCCACACAATTTTTTGTTAAGTAACTGTGGTGCCTAAAACTTTCTCTAGCATGAATGTTAGAAATATGTACCTCTACCACTGGTGTATTTATAGCTGAAATTGCATCTGCCAGAGCAACAGATGTATGTGTAAACCCACCAGCATTTAATATAATGCCATCGTAACTAAATCCAACTTTATGGAGCATGTCTATCAACCCTCCTTCATGGTTGGATTGGAAATACTCTAATGTTGTATTGGGGTATTTTTGTGTCAAAACAGTTAGATAAGAATCAAATCCTTCGTTTCCGTAAATGCTTGGCTCTCTTAGCCCAAGAAGATTTAAGTTAGGCCCGTTGATAATGATTAGCTTCATTGTATATTATTTACGTCAAATTTAGATAAATTTATAAAAAACATAGCTTATTTTGTTAAAAGTGACTTGGGAATCTCATTTAAAAGAATTTAATCAGTACCTAAAAGTAGAGCGTTCTTTGTCTGACAATACAATAGAAGCCTACCTACGGGATGTATACAAGTTAATTCAATTTTTAGACATGACAAACCCTACCCCTTTAGAAAAAGTAAAAGCAAAGCAAATTTCAGATTTGCTTTTGTATTTAGTTCAATTAGGGATTTCTGTACGCAGCCAATCAAGAATTATATCAGGGCTAAAGTCTTTTTTTGAGTTTTGGGAGGAAGAAGGGCTTGTAACTATAAACCCAATGCTTAAGATAGAAAGTCCTACTGTAGGGAGAAATCTTCCAGACACGTTAGATTTTCATGAGATAGAAAAAATTTTAGATGCCATTGATTTAAGTACTCCAGAAGGGTTTAGAAATAGGTCTATGATAGAAACGCTTTACAGCTCAGGGCTTAGAGTTTCTGAATTAGTACAATTGAAGTGGAGTCAAATAAATTTTCAAGAATCATTTATAAAAGTTATAGGAAAAGGCAACAAAGAAAGATTGGTACCAATAGGCACAGATGCCAGAAAATACATTCAGGTTTATTACAGCGAAATAAGATCCGCTTTATCGCCAAAAAAAGGTGCTGAAGACATTGTATATTTAAACCGCAGAGGTGGTATACTTACTAGGCAGATGGTTTTTTTAATTGCCAAGCAAAGTGCTTTGGATGCTGGAATCTTAAAAAATATTTCTCCGCATACCTACAGGCACAGCTTTGCCACACACTTAATAGAAGGCGGGGCAGATTTACGGATAATCCAAGAACTGCTAGGGCATGAGTCTATTATTACCACAGAAATATACACACATTTAGATAATGACTTTTTATCTCAAACCATTTCGCAATATCATCCAAGGGCCTAAAGGTGGGTTTAGCGCATATTATTGGTTAAACGTAGATTTGAATGTAAAATACGTACGTTTTGACGTGATTTGTTTTTCAATAGTCGAAAAAACTGTTGTGTTATAGAATAAAATCTTATATTTAAGTGTTGAATATACTTTACACTTAGATGGATTCTTATTACAAAAAAGTTTATACTAAAGCAGAAATTCTTTATGTAGGAGAGTTGTACAATGAAATGTATGACAAAAACCTTATGATTGATTTGAAATACCAATCTGTTTCAAATTCTTCTTCCTTAAACGCTGGATTGTCATTAAATCCTAAAGTTATTGTCTTAAGATGCTTAAGCAATTCATCTAGTAACAATTTTATTTTACAAACAATAATAAACACCTGCCCTAAAGCTAAAATATTAGTGATTGGGGGGGTAATTTCTGATTTCAAAAAAACAATTAGAGGGTTTATTCATGGTTTTTTAGATGATGATTCAAACTTTGAAGGTTTAAAAACAGCATTAGATGAGATCTCATTTGTTAAAAACTACAATGAAAATTTTAACTCAGTTGAGATGGATTTAAGAATTGAAAATGAAAAAGCGCATAACTTGGTGTTAATTTCCTTGGCGTTGTGTATAGGAGCTGGAATAGTTTCTATGTTTATTTTTTTAAATTTTATTTAGAATATCTTCTACTGTTGCAGCATTGTCTTTTATGCATATATCTGCCATAGTATAAAAACGAAGTCGAGCATTCATTTTTTCAAAGATTCCTTTGTAAAGTTCATCTTCTTTAAAATTTGCCAATAAAGGTCTTTTGTTTTGTCCTTTTCCTAATACTCGTCTTGTCAGTTCTTGGGCGCTCACATCTATAAATATTGTTAGACCATGCGCATTTAACTGATCCATATTGTCAAAAAAACACGGTGCGCCACCCCCAGTTGCTACAACTGTATTTGTCCATTTTGTAGAGTCTAATACTGCTTGTTTTTCTAACAAACGAAAAGCATCCTCTCCTAATGTATTAAATATGTCTTGTATACTAGTGTTGGCTTTTTGCTCTATGTAAATGTCTAAATCTACAAAATCCATTGCCTTTAATCTTGCCAATTGCTTACCTAGTGTTGTTTTTCCGCTACCAGGCATACCTACTAAATATATTATTGAAGCCTCACTCTTGGGTCTAACCATGCGTACATAATGTCTACTAAAATACTAATAATGATGAATATAAGTCCTATAAACAGCGTACTACCTATAACTACAGGAAAATCTAAATTAAAAACAGCGTTTATGGTTTCTAAACCTATTCCTTTCCAGTTAAATACTTTTTCAACAAAAAAAGCGCCAGCAAGCAAACCAGCAAACCATCCAGATACAGCTGTCACCACAGGGTTTAAGGCATTTCTTAAGGCATGCTTGTAGACCACTTTGTTTTCTGACAATCCTTTAGATTTTGCTGTTCTAATGTAATCTTCGCCTAAGGCTTCTATCATAGAGCTTCTGGTAAGTTGTACTATTATTGCTAATGGCCTTATACCCAAAGTAAGTGCAGGAAGCAGTAGGTTTTTTAGTTGTAATGATTTCCCTTCAAAAGCATGATATTCATACAGACTCCCAAATAAGTTCAACCCCGTATACTCCCTTAAAAAAACCGCAAATAAAAGCCCAAGCAATACAGCAGACACAAATGAGGGTACAGAAATACCAAAAATAGAGATGGTAACCAAAAAACGGTCCCAAAATTTATTTTGATTTAATGCAGAAACTACACCAAAAAACACTCCCACCAAAGTAGCAAAAATCATAGAAACCAATGCCAAAATTGCCGTAGAAGGGAATCTATCCCAAATAATATCAGACACAAACCGTTTTGATTGAAAAGATCTGCCTAAATAAGGTGCCTTTGCCACCAAGGCAATGTCTCTAATAACACAAACACGCACATAGGTGTATTTTTTCTGATTTATCGTGTCGTTTTTATGTACTGAAAGTGGCGATAAATCATTTATGAAATAAATAAACTGCGTGCTCAATGGTTTGTCTAAATAATATTCTTTATTTAAGGCTTCTATAGTGCTTTTGTCAGATCTTTGTCCGAGCATCATTTTAGCTGGATCTCCTGGCATAATTTTAAAAACCACAAAAATAACTATTGCCACACCAAACAATACCAAAATCCCGTTTAAAATTCGTTTTATTATAAAATTAAGCATCTTTTTTAAAGTTAATAGAGTCTTGAGTTTAAAAATTCTTGTTTGCCAAATATACTTTCAGGGATTCTTTATACACAACCACCCCTTTGTTTATTTCCCAAATTCCTGGAGATGTGCGCATGATTGTTTTTATAACAGTTTCGTCTAGCATAAATCTATTTTCTAGCTTTCCAAAAGTATGTGGTGCATTGCTTATGATTTTAATTTTTTTATCTTTAGTAAGAATGTAATTAATGTTTTTGATGTCATCCTCAGAGCATTCGTTTGTATTTTTAAGAACCAGAAATGTATTTTTCATTCTCAAAATAGAGTTAGTTACATCATTACCTTGAGCATCAAAAAGATAAAAATCATGAATAGTAGCTGGCTTTTCTGGCAATACCTCTACTGTTTTTATGAACCTGTACCCTTTACTTTTAGGGTATGTGTCAAAAGTATACTCTTTGCCTTCTTTTTGCATAATATAAGCTACTTTAGCAGGTATACCATCGTTCATTTTTTCTAGTATGTTATTCCCAATCTTGTAGGGTCTAAAATCTATCATTGGTTCTTGCCAATGATTCAAGCATCCAAAAGAAATAGACAATATAAAAACGATTATAACTGCCACATCATTCCTTTTATTATTTGAAACCTTATTGTTTTGATCAACAAAAAGCAAAGGAATAGCAAGTAAAAGAAATACTATATCTTTATAAAAAGAATGGATTGGTTTTAGTTTTAAGAAATCTCCAAAGCAGCCACAATCTGTTACACAACTTATTCCTAAGGTGTTGTACGGATTACAAGCAGCAGAATAACCTGTCAAAAATCCAAAAAACAAAAGCAAAACAAAGGTTGTAAAAAGAGTGGTTTTTGGTTTGTACCAAATCAAAAAACAAAACCCAAGCACTACCTCCAACACTGGCAACCCAATTGATAATAGAGTTGATAAACTATGTAAATAGGGGAAAAAGGAAGTTAAAAACCCACCTAAGTAGTGGTTGCCTAAAATTTCGAAGGCAGTAAAATACTCCTGCAGTTTGTACGCAGTTCCTTTTGGGTCTATCAATTTTATGATGCCAGAGAACATAAATAATAGCCCTAGTGTTGTGCGTAATACCCAAGATAAAATTTTCAAAATCAGAACCCCATTTTTATTAAACAAAATACACTGTAGTTTATCATATCTCTATAATTTGCATCTACCCCTTCTGATATAAGCGTTTTGCCACTATTGTCTTCTATCTGTTTAGTACGGTATATTTTCATTAAAATAATGTCTGTAATAGAGCTAATTCTCATATCTCTCCACGCCTCTCCATAATCGTGGTTTTTGGCCAACAATAAATCTCTTGTGAGTTCTGCTTCATTTTGATATTGTGGCAGCACCTCTTCTGCAGGAATTTCATTTCTACTGTCTTCTGCTAAATTTATCTGTATTAGGGCTATGATGCAATAATTAATAATGGCTATAAATTCAGAAGATATATCTTCATCCACTTTTTGCTCTCCCTTTTCTTGTATTGACCGAATCCGCTGGGCTTTTATAAAAATTTGATCTGTAAGTGATGGCAGACGCAAGATTCTCCAAGCGGTACCATAATCTATCGTTTTCTTTTTGAAAATGTCGTAACATTTTGCAATTACTTGATTGTATTGTTGCTCTGTAGTCTTTGTCTGTTGCATAATTATAAAAGAAGTAGAAAATTACAAAAATCTAAATCATTTATCTCTAATTGTACAAGATTTTAGTTTAATTTGTTGGGTATGTTATTTCCAAACCTTATTATACCCCAAAAATGCGTAATGGCTATTGTAAACTGCACGCCAGATAGTTTTTATGCCCAAAGCAGGGTAAATACAGTTTCGGTTTTAGAAGCGTGTAGGCAACACATAAAAAATGGAGCTACTATTTTAGATGTTGGCGGTTATTCCTCCAGACCAAATGCTACACATATTTCTGTAGATGAAGAACTGAAACGAGTAATACCCATTATAGAAACAATAAAAAATGAATTTCCAAATTGCGTACTTTCTATAGATACGTTTAGAAAAGAAGTAGCCGAACAAGCAGTAAAAGCAGGCGCTAGCATTGTTAACGACATAAGTGGGGGCACCTTAGACCCAGAAATGCTTACGTATGTAGCTGCGTACAAAATCCCATATGTACTTATGCACATGAGGGGTACGGTACAAACGATGCAAGAACATTGTACCTATACAGATTTGGTTGAGGATATTATTAATGAAACAAAAGATACCATTGCATTTTTAAAACTAAACGGAGTGCAAGTTATTTTCGATCCTGGTTTTGGTTTTTCTAAAACATTAGACCAAAACTATGAGATGTTACGCAGATTAACTGAGTTTTCGGTGTTGGACTGCCCCATATTAGTAGGTGTTTCTAGAAAATCTATGATATACAAGTTGCTGGAAATCAGTGCGGAAGAAGCTCTAAATGGCACAACTGTAGTAAATAGCATAGCCCTCCAAAAAGGGGCTTCAATTTTAAGGGTACATGATAGCAAAGAAGCTGTACAATGCGTTAAAATTTGCTGTAAGGTAAATGCTTCTTATTTTTAAGAAAATTAATTTTAAGCATTTACACAAAAATTGAATCGAATCAATAAATCATTTTTTTGAATCATTTATTGTTTAGAACTCTATTTTTAAGCAATATAAAATACAGGTTTACACACAGTTTACAATAAAAAAATAAAGCTTTACATGTCTTATTTGGGTTTTTCTTTACAAAAGAGAATCTTTTGTATTTGCTTAACATAAAATTAACACGCTCATAACTACTGGTTAGTATCTATACCATAGATTTGATGTTTAACAAATGTTTGTTTATGCTCAAGGTATTAATTGCAGATGATGATAGAGATCATTTAGACATTTTAAAATATAATCTAGAGAAGGAAGGGTATCAAGTTTTTGCAGTAGAAAATGGAAATGATGTATTGCCTTTGGCTATTAAGATAACTCCAGACTTATTTATCTTAGATATTATGATGCCTGGGAAGGATGGAGTGGAAGTTTGCGAGACACTTAGGTCTAAAAGTCAGTTCCAAAATTCTTACATAATTTTTTTAACCGCCAGATCAGAAGATTTTACACACATAGCATGCTATGATAGTGGTGGGGATGATTTAATTGTAAAGCCAGCAAAGCCTAAACTTTTATTAAGCAGAATAAAAGCCGTTATGAGAAGATCTAAAACAGATACATTTTCTAATGGCAGAACACTATTGGCTGGCGGCTTGGCAATAGATATGGATAAATTATTAGTTACTAAAAATGATTTAGAAATTAGATTGGCAAGAAAAGAATTTGAGCTTTTAATTCTCCTAGCATCTAAACCGGGAAAATTATTTACAAGGGAAGAAATTTTTAATAAAGTATGGGGGGTGGAGCTAATGATTGGAGACCGTACTATAGATGTACACATTAGAAAACTGAGAGAGAAAATTGGTGATGATACTATTACAACTGTAAAAGGTATTGGATATAAACTCAACGAAATACCTACCGCTTAGTAAAAAGTTTGGAGAAATAAACGTTTACAAACAAAAAATTTTCTATCTATTTCTTATAAAAACTTATTGCATTGAAAATAAACCTAACCAAAAAAGCCACCTTACAATAAGGTGGCTTTTTTGGTTCATGAGATAAGACCAGTAACTAGATTAGT
>JAYVIQ010000013.1:0-5428 GCA_043770215.1 Cytophagales bacterium
TTTTTTTGCTGAAAAAGCAAAAAAGAGCTCCGCTTCGATCCTTTTCGCAAAAAAAATAATATGTACTGGTATCATTGCGGATATTCACATTACATTTTATTCTCTTCTTTAGCAGAAACAAAAATAATTGTCTAGTCCATAAATAATGATACTGGATTAATTCATAAAAAAATTCATTTTGAGTTTAAAATAGGCTTTATCAATCTTTAATACCATTTTTATAAAGATTTAGTACCGTTAGCTAAGTTCTTTGAAAATGTATGTAAATGCATAATTTGTTATGTTTTTTACCTCTTTATTCATTTCAAAAAAAAATACCAAATAGAACTTAATCAATAAATTGTATCGTTTAAAAAGAAACTATTTCTAACTTGAAGAAGTTTTTGAATTAAAAACATTAAACAAGTATACATAAATGAAAATATTATTTTCTTACCTTAAAAAATACAAATTTTTACTTTTTATTGCCATGCTACTGGCTACAGTTGCACAACTTTTTTCTTTATTAGATACCTACTATTTGCAATTGATGATGCGAGATTATGGAACTAAAGCTTCTAATTATCTTCAGCATGAGTTTCTAACGGGTATTTTGATGTATTTAGGACTTATGATAGGTTTGGCAATGGTATCTAGAATAGCAAAAAACTTCCAAGATTATTTCTTAAATGTAATCATACAAAAAATTGGATCAGAAATATTTATAGATGGACTAAAACATTCGTTAAACCTGCCTTACATTGTATATGAAGATAGTAGAAGCGGAGAAACACTAGGTTTATTAACTAAAATAAGAACAGACATAGAGAAACTACTCACTTCTATGATAAGTACGGTCTACACCTCTATAGTAGGGATTGTTTTTGTGGTAGTTATAGCACTTAAAGTACATTGGGCTATAGCGCCTGTATACCTGCTAACTATACCTGTGCTAGGGTTTATAAGTGCTTGGTTAGGTAAAAAAATCAAATCTGTACAAAAAAATATAGTAAGAGAAACTACTTCTCTTAGCGGAGATACTACAGAAAGCTTACGGAATATAGAGCTTGTAAAAAGCTTAGGTTTAGAAAATCAAGAAACCGAAAGATTACAAAAAAATACCAAAAAAGTATTGAATTTAGAACTTAAAAAAGTGAAAATATTAAGGAGTTTAAATTTTTTACAAGGAACGTCGGTAAATTTTATGCGCAACGTATTGTTGTTTGTTTTGCTTATGTTGGTGTTTGAAAAAGATTTGACAGTTGAACAGTTTTATATGTTTATGTTTTATAGTTTTTTTATTTTTAATCCATTGTACGAATTAGGTAATATAGTTAACAATTACAGAGAGGCAGAAGTATCACTTTCTAAATATCAAGCATTGTTAGATACACCCCAAGAAGAAGTAGCATCATCTGATATAGAGATACCAAGGTTAGATTCAATTAGTTTCGATAATGTAAGCTATCAATACCCTAGTGCTAAATATAAATCTATAGAAAATATAAGTCTTGAGGCTAAAAAAGGAGAAACCATAGCTTTTGTTGGTCCATCAGGTAGTGGTAAATCTACGTTAGTAAAACTAATTTTGGGGCTGTATAAAACTAGCGAAGGCAGCATAAAATACAATGACGTTGAGATAGAAAAATATGACATTAAGCAACTTAGAAACAAACTAGGCTATGTAACACAAGATACTCAATTGTTTTCTGGCACAATTAAAGAAAATTTATTGTTTGTAAACCCAAATGCCACAGAAGAAGAGTGTTTTAATGTAATGAAACAAAGCGCATGCGATTCTATTTTGGAACGATCTGAAAAAGGAATTGAAACGCTTATTGGCGAAAATGGAGTGAAGCTTAGTGGTGGAGAAAAACAACGTTTATCTATTGCCAGAGCCCTGCTTAGAAAACCGTGGTTGCTTGTTTTTGATGAGGCTACGTCTGCTTTAGATTCAATTACAGAAGAAGAGATAACGCACACAATTCAAGATATTTCCTCTCAAGATCACTTAATTACAGTGCTAGTAGCGCATAGACTTTCTACTATATCTCATGCAGATAGAATATACGTATTTGAAAAAGGCAAAATAATAGAGCAAGGAAAGCACCTAGAACTTATAGACCAAAAAGGGCTTTACTATGCCATGTGGAGGCAACAAATAGGGGAGAGATAGCAAAGATGATTTTTAGAATATTTTAGTATATTTAAAAGGCTTCTTGTATTGTAGGCAAGAATGGCAACTATACAAGAAGTCTTTTATGTTGTAAGAATCACTAAATACGATTTCTATAGCTCTATTTAGTAAGCCCCAAATTTTTGTACATTTAGTTTACTGTTTGTATAGTTTTAATTACTGTTTTTTTACAACTAGTATACATTTTTCTATATTTTTTGCGATTACTTTTTTAAAAATGTTTCTTATTGGAAAGTTGTATGGGATATGAGAAAACTAGCCTCCAATAAGACCCTTTAGAAAAATATAGACCAACCTTATCGTAAGTTGTAGAATTTTCGCTTTTGTGCTCAAAACGAGTGGCAAACAAATTGGAAAAACCAAAATTATACACCATGGAACAGCCTAAAACATCTTTGCCTCTATTCTTAAATTGCAACTTTATACCCGTAGATAATGAGTGCCCAAAAGTATTAGCAATTAAGTTTTGGGTATAAAGCCTACTACCACCTTCGTTGTTAGAGAAGTATAAGTAATTGTCTTTTTGTACCCCTCTGGTAAATTTGTTTATGATTATTTGGTTTAGGTTATAGCTTAGAAATGGGTAAACATCAAAAAGAAAAGTGTAAAATTTGGCATTTGGGTTCGATGCTGTGTACAAAATACCTGTTTTGTGATTGTAATATCTTCTAAACCATTTTGCCTCTGCTACTTTTTGGTACACAGTGGCACTATATTGCAATTGTGTAGTTGTTAAGCCCCTACCAGACTTGTAGCCTTTGTCAGTTGTATATGTAGAACCTGAGCCTACAGCTGCATGGTGTAGACCAAGACTTATTTGAGTGTTTTTTATTTTTTGATTCAGCTCTAACCCATAATATAAAGCTGGCAAATTGGTGTAAATACCAACATTATCATCTGCACTAATTGTTTTACTTCTTGTAATTATAACACCAAAATTGGGTATAATTCTTAGCTGTGCATGGCATAATATACTGCTAAACAGTATAATAAATACAAATACAGTTTTATTACAGTTTCCTATCTTTTCTGCGCTCACCGTTTGCTTTAATAATGGTTATGGGTATAGACATATCTACAGCAAAATTAGAACCTCTAGAGGCAAAAGTACCTGAAGCTTCATACATACTGCCATCTGCGTAGCGTTCTCTAAATTCATACTCTGTGCGTAGCATATCTTTTAAACCTATGTTTGCTAATATGCGCAAACCAAAGACTTCTTTTCTTTTAGTATAAAAATTAAAAGATAAACCCAAATCAAAAGAATAGCCATAAAAAGCTTTGTCTACAAATTTACTGACATCAAAATCATCTTTTTCTAATACAAAAGCACTTGAATCTCCTCCACCTATAACAACAACACCTCCATACCAATCTATGTTTCTCTCTGATTTCAGAAAATTTATACCTACAATAGACTTAATCATAAGTATGGGTTTGGTAGCCTGTACTGTAGATTTGTTTCTTCTGCTAACGGCTAATAAATCATAGGTGTGAAAAAAACCTAAATTTAACATTCCAACACCAAATTTATTAACTCTATAGGTTGGCCAAGACCAACCTTCTTTATAAACTTCTGCACCTAAAAGTATTTGTGTGTTTTTGGCACTAAAACCAAAAGCACTACGGTTAAATTTTTTGTCTATTTCTATCCCGTAATTTTGACCTGTCAAAAAATTATAATTGCCAATATTTCCTTTTAGGTCTATGCCCCTGCACCAACCAGACGATACACCCAAAAAAGGGCGTATCGTCACTTGTGCATAACTACATATAGCTAAAAGTAATAAAAAAGCACCGCTAGCGTATTTTTTAATATCCATCGGTAATCGTTCTTGTAGGGCTTGCAAAGATATATTGATTTGTAAAATAATCTTTACTACTTGAAGCAACTGTAGCTGTTAAGAAATATTTATTTAATTTTTTAATTCCTGTGTATGGTTTTAAAATTGCTTCTCCCAAAAAAGTATCAGCTGGAGACGACTTCCATTCATTAAAGTATAAATCTCCATTATCTACACAAGCAATATTATATTTCCCTGCCGCATTTAGAGCTACTCCTTGCCACCAATCGTTTTGAGCCTTACACTTTAACTCAAAATAAATGCCTAATTTTAAATATCTAGTCTCTATGTTGTACCTAGTTTCAAGTAGTGTTACTCCACCTTGAGTATTCAAAAGATTTATATTTGCAATAGCTGGCCCATCGTTTTGCTTAGCTCTCCCCCCACTTTCACTACAAAAAAGTGCTTCCACTCTTGCATTAGAAGGAGACTCTCCGTTTTGTAGCATACTTAAAACCTCATCTTCTGTACTGTACACCAAAATGTTTTTGTTGTTTAGATTGCTGATTGCTAAATCGTTGTATTGGTCTAAGTATTTTTTATCTAAAACTAATACTTGTTCTTTTGCAGCATCTACTTTTATTAACCATTGTGCTATTTGCACTATATGGTCATCATTTAAGATTTTTTGTAACTCTTCTGGGTACAATGTATCTTCTAATGCTGTACCTACTCTGGCAGACTCATTAAACGTACCAAAGCGTGCTGCTACTTTGTTTATTTTCTCTTCTGAAGTAGCTGGATCTGCAAAAAGATTTTCGTACTCTTCTATGCTCTCAAATACCACACGGGCTACATCTACTTTTTGCACTGGAGCTACCACATTTTCTTTTTGTTCTTTGGTACAAGATACCAAAAATACCAAACCCATACCAACAATGGCTATGGAAATAAATTGCTTTTTCATTTTTTACTTTTTTTAGTTTTAGAAAGTGCAAAGTTCATTATTAAAATAGCAAAATATTATATAAATTAGTAGCAATATTATACAAATAGTAGAAATTATAAACTTATACGGTATATGAAAATAGGATCGAACATAAAAAAAGCAAGAGAGCTAAGAAATTATAGCCAGCAATTTATGGCAGATAGGTTGGCTATGTCTGTGGCTGGGTACTCTAAAATAGAACGAGACGAAGTAAGCGTAAACCTAGACAAACGTTAACTCTGTGGGGCTTAGAAGAGGGTGTATAGCATAACTTTGTTTATACACTTCTGCTCCTATAGATAGCTGAGTATTTTTGGCACTAAATCCAAAAGCGTTACGCTTAAATTTCTTCTCAATTTCTATTCCGTAGTTTTGGCCTGTTAAAAAATTGGAGTTGCCAATATTTCCTTTTAGATCTATACCTCTGCACCAACCAGACGATACACCCAAAAAAGGGCGTGCCGTCAATTGTGCATAGCT
>JAYVIQ010000014.1:0-3731 GCA_043770215.1 Cytophagales bacterium
TGAAATGAACTGTTCAGTAAACACAGCACCTGAAATAAACGTACAACAAGGTGCGAATTCTATTTTGAATGGCACAGGGACCTATGAATTTAATCCAAATGTAGCGGTAAATACAACAGGTTTACCCACCACATTTACTATCCAAAATATAGGGGGTTCAAACTTGACAATTGGTAATATAGCTCTAAGTGGCGCAAATCCATTTTCTTTTGTAGTTACACAAGTAGCTAATCCAATTATAGCTCCTTCAGGTTCTCGTACCTTTACCATTAGCTACAAACCCGCTTTTGTAGGACCTAAATCAGCCATTGTTACTATAGCTAATAATGATCCGAATGAAAGTGCGTACACGTTTTCCATCACCGCTAAAACAACAACGGTTACCTCTTTAGATAATGAAGATAATTTAGATCTTGAAAGCGTAAGCATCTATCCAAACCCTAGTAACAATGGGGTTTTTAAATTGTCAAAATCAGTTACTTGGAAAGTAACTTCTCTTACGGGTATTGAATTAAAGCTAGGCACTGGAGATCAGATTAATCTTTCAGAATATCCAAAAGGTGTTTATCTTATTAAAGCAAACAACAAAGTGGAGCGGTTAGTTATAGACTAAATCAAATGCTATAAATGGTTACCGATTTAATCGTTTAGAATAATTATTGTGAATATCCATAATTGTACCAGTAGCTAGATTCATTAGTGACTTTGTACAAAACCCTATCTGGTTATTATCTAATCTGATATTTTTTTGCTTTTTCTGCAAAACCCTATCAGATTAGATTTTTTTCGTAAAAAAAATAATAGGAACACTTATGTCATTTCGGATAAACGCAATAATTAATATGTTTTCAAAATCTTTATCATGAAAAATAAAAGTTTAGTTGCTCCAACATTACTGTTATTGAGTTTAACAGCAATTGGTCAAGATCAAACCCAAAGTATTGTCAAATTTTCAGATAGAAGAGAAACAACACACCATTTAAAATCAGGGGTAGATGGATTTCAAATTGGTATTACTTCCAACGCTGGGGGTGTGTTAAATGAAATAATTATCCCAGGAATTGGTACACTACAAGATCCATCAAATGATATAATGGATGTTGAGACGGATAGCTATGGTAGATCTGGACAATCTAGTATTAGAGATGAAGCTCATAATGGTAGATTCAATCCAACGCAGGCAGGTTTTAATGAACATTTAGGTTCGCCATGTAAAATAAACGGTTCAAACGGAAATGCATTAGCCACTGGAACTACTGTAGCAACTAAGCTCATTGTCTCTCCTTTTCAATTAGCCCTTTGGAGAGCAGATGGTGATTATGATTTTACAGAATTCGAAGGTCCTGTAACAGATATGCCAGCTACTGGAGATAGATTATATGATGATTCCTATTCTTTTGGGAACCTGTTAAAACTTGATTTTTCTACTGAAGACCCTCTGGATAAAATAATTATCCCTGGCGATTTTGGCACAAAAGACGATGATAACATAATTGAAGGCACTACAATAACGCACAAAGATGAAGTAGGTAGTCCTTTTACGTATGCTGGTACCTATGAAAATTACAAAGGAAAATCAGGTAGCGGCAATCAAATTGCAATACCCGTAATTAGACATTATTTTGAATACCGTTTTGATTTACCTCCAAACCATAGTATGGAACAATTTAAGTCAGGTTTTATTAGAAAAGACGCAGGAATTGATCCAACACCCTTAGCAGGAAAGCCCTACATTCCATCTAGTGCAGGTATTCCTATTTTAGATGAAACCAAATTTTTGGATGTTAGCCTGCCTAAAAATAAAGTTATTTTAAACAATAGCTACACTACTACGTATCAAGATATGAGTCATTTAAGAAATCCATGGTCTGTTAGAATAGATTTGGTAAAATGGTCTCCCCAATACCGTCATGTGTTGGATAATGGTACTTGGGTAACGCAAGATAGAACCAAAATAAAGGTTTTAAATGACAAAAGACCAGAGTCTAATAATGAATTATTTATTATTTCTGAAGATCCTAATAGCAATGGCACCACGGGCAAGTCATTAGGATTTTACAGACCTAAAAATGAAGTAAATGAGTTTTCTATAATAGGTAGAAATGCAGATGGCAAACAAATCCCTAATTACGAGTATGATCGTACAGAACCTTTAGAACCAGCATACATAAATGAGTCATACACAAGAACCGATAAAATGAGTTGGGTAGGTTTTATACATAATATTACTGCTATGCTAAATACAAAAGTGCTTAAAAATGGAAGGTATGAAACGTATAGGGCAGAGTATTTTATGCTTTATGGTACCCCTAAACAAATTAGAGAGGCTGTAGTGGTTCTAGATGCCTATTTATCTACTACAGAAGCTTCTACAGATGCATTAAAAATTGGAGAAAGGGTGTCTCTAATCACGGATTTAGAAAATGAATCTGAATCAAATGATAAACTAATAAATGTCTTTCCAAACCCAAGCCAAGATGGTATTTTCAATCTTTCATATAATTCAAATTGGAAAGTGACCTCTGTTTTGGGTCTAGAACTAGCAAAAGGAAACGGAGACAAAATTAATCTTTTGGGATATCCAAAAGGTGTTTATTTGATTGAAACGAACCAAAAAGTACAGCGTGTAGTAGTTGAGTAAATCTTTAAAATTTAAGATCATGAAAAAATGTAAGCATACAATTTTGGTCTTGTTTTTTTTAAAGTCTATTGGCTCTAAACTACTGTGTAAATACTTTAGGTATTTATATGAGGCAAGAGGCTGTCTTAACTATAATGGAGCTAAATTTTAAGTGTCCTATGTATACTTTCATATTCTTAATTTTTGGTGTGTTTATTGCCATATTGGTATCCTGTGGGTATATTCTTAATCAAAATATACAGGTTTTTGAAATTGTTGAACCAACCATAGAAGTTGTGCCTTTTCTACATGAAGATATAACTAGTTCTGTTCTAGAACCTAATACAGATAAGATTGAAAATTACTTAGCCACAAACTACAAAGATTATTTAATAAACTTGACCTCTGTGGCACAAGACTTGGGTTTAACTGAAAGAAAAGTATCTGCACTAATAAAAAAGCGTTACAATCATTCCTTTAGGCAACATCTAAATTTTTTACGAATAGCTGAGGCCAAACGGCTGCTCCACAGTCCAGACTTACAAATAAAAGAAATTTCATACGAAATAGGGTATGAGAACCAAGTTCATTTTTTACGAGTTTTTAAATCTGTCTTGGGAATTACTCCCACAGAATTCCGTAAATTCAAGTAGGCTATGCTAATTAAGTTTATAAAGTCTAAAGAATGTTGTTCTTTAGACTTTATAGCTAGCTATTTGCACAAAAAGATAATTTATTTTCAGAAAATGTTGATCGGTTTATCATTAATAAGTTGTATATTAGAGATGGTTCATATCAGAAACAAGGTAGAAAATGTTAAACTTTAAAACAATAATCATGAAAAAACACACTTTATTTCTTGTAATTGTATTCTTTTTCTACAAAAGTATGGTTGCACAAACGGCATCACAAGGTTTCTTTTTGGATGGTTGGAAGGCTAAAAATATAACTAACCCAACAGGATCAGTCCAAACTCCAATACCTATTTCTCCAGTAACATCTACTGTTACTGTAGATGCGGCTAATATAATAACCAAAGTACCTAAACAAATCTTTGGTCATAATGCTGCCGTATGGTGCGGTAAAATAAACTCAAATGTTCCTTTTATGA
>JAYVIQ010000015.1:0-6366 GCA_043770215.1 Cytophagales bacterium
GAGGCTCTTGCCATATTTCCTTGCACTTATTACAATAAAAAGTTAGATATTTATCTAATATAAAACAAGTTATGGGTTTTTCAGTAGGCTCTATTTAACATTTACTTTCTAAAGTTTACAGTGGCGTTAGACCTATTATAAATGTAAATAAACGTGTAGTTGTGTCCATAGGTTTATAAATGAAGTTAAATTTATGTTATTTGGTAAATAGTCAAGCCTAAAGACACAATTCATTTATCAACTAATACTTTATAGTTTTTTAAAGACTTAGTACCATATTTAATAGTAAGAAATAACATCCTAACTATCTTTTTGGCTTCTAATTTACTTTTAAAGTATGCCCTGTTTAGAAAAAACACATTTATCTTATAAATTGCTTTTAATATGATATTTGACAGAAAAAATTTATCAGATAAGACATTACTAAAACTATATACTGAACTTTTGAAAGCACGTTTGGTAGAAGAAAGAATGCTTATTTTTTTAAAACAAAATAAAATCTCAAAATGGTTTAGCGGCATAGGGCAAGAAGCAATTTCTATAGGTGCAACTTGTGCGTTAGAAAAAGAGGCATTTTTTTTACCCGCTCATAGAAATCTAGGTGTATTTACAGCAAGGGAAATCTCTATAAATCAGTTGGTTGCTCAGTTTCAGGGAAAAGAGTCAGGATTTACAAAAGGCAGAGATCGGTCATTTCATTTTGGTTCTAAAGCCCATTATATAGTTGGAATGATTTCTCATTTGGCAGCACAACTACCTGTAGCAGATGGTATAGCACTTGCCAATAAATTAGGAAATAAAAAAGTAGCTACTGTAGTTTTTTTGGGAGAAGGTTCTACCAGCGAGGGTGATTTTCATGAATCTCTTAACCTAGCTGCCACTTGGGAATTACCCGTTATTTTTATTGTAGAAAACAATGGATATGCAATTTCTACGCCTTCCAACCAACAATTTAAGATAAAAAGTTTTAAAGAAAAAAAAGATGCTTACGGCATAGAAATACTAGAAATAGATGGCAATAATGTGCTCGAGGTATATAACACATTAAGAAGAGCAAGTGCAAAAGCTTTAAGATACAATAAACCTATTCTAATAGAAGCTAATACATTTAGAATGAGGGGGCACGAAGAATCTGCCAACAATGATTTTGTACCAGAGAAACTTTTAGAAAAATGGACTAAAAAAGACCCTTTAGAAAATTATGAACAGTTTTTATTAAAGGAAAACATACTAAACAAAATTTCTGTTTCTGAATTATATGAAAAACTAGAACTAGAAATAAAAGAAGCTGCAATAGAAGCAGATATGGAAGAAAACATTGGAGAAGCAAGTTTTAGAGAAATAGATGATGTGTATGCCAAGTACAATTCTGAGATTATTCAGCCAGATTTTACATTTACAAAAAAAATGAGGCTCATTGATGCTATAAACCACACGTTAGATATAAATTTGGAAAAGCACCCTAAACTTTTACTAATGGGGCAAGATATAGCTGAATTTGGAGGAGTTTTTAAAGCAACACAAGGCTTATTTTTAAAATATGGTAAGGATAGGGTAAGAAACACTCCTTTGTGTGAGTCAGCAATAATAGGTGCTGGGTTGGGACTATCCATTTGTGGATACAAATCTGTAATAGAAATGCAGTTTTCTGATTTTGTTACATGCGGATTTAACCAAATAGTAAATAACCTAGCTAAAAGTCATTATAGATGGGGACAAAATGCTGATGTAGTAATACGTATGCCTACTGGAGCTGGTACTGGTGCTGGTCCTTTTCACTCTCAAAGTACTGAAGCCTGGTTTTACAGAGTGCCTGGTTTAAAAATTGTGTATCCTTCTAATCCTATTGCAGCCAAAGGATTGCTTTCGGCGGCCATAATTGACCCTAACCCAGTTTTGTTTTTCGAACATAAAAAAATGTACAGAAGCACAGAAGCTGATGTCCCTTTGAATGACTACATATTTGAAATTGGTAAGGCATCTACACATCAAATAGGTGCTGATTTGAGCATCATCACCTACGGAATGGGTGTGCTTTGGGCAGAAGAGATAAGTAAAGAATTTAGCCAAAGCATAGAAATAATTGATCTACAAAGCCTATTGCCATGGGATAAAGATGCTGTAAAGAATTCAGTAACAAAAACGGGTAAGGCTTTGGTATTAACTGAAGATACAATACAAGGAAGTATTGCAAACGATATTGCTTCTTGGATAAGCGACGAATGTTTTTACGTGCTAGATGCTCCTGTAAAAACTTTAGGTAGTTTAGACACTCCAATACCATTTGCAAAAGTTCTAGAAAATGAATTCCTTCCCAAGAATAGACTTAAAAGTAAGATTCAAGAACTATTCGACTTTTAAACAATGTAAGTTTGTGATAAAATGCTTATTTTTGAAATATGTGTTGTTGGCAAACAAATAAATTAATACTAAATATTGTATTGGCAGTATTATTGTCTGGTCAAATGTCTTGTGCTCCTGACATCACATGCCCAACAGGACAAAAAGATGCTAAAAACTTAGCTTTAGGTGCCGAAACAGGAAAAGGCACAGAGAAAAAAAGAACGGATAATGGGATAATTATTAAAAAAAATCCAAAACCTAAGAAAAAGAAAAAATAACTTGAAATTATCTAACTCCAAATATTTATGTTTTTTACTGCTGTTTTGCTTATGTAGCACAACTACAATAGTTATTGGTCAAAACAGTAATCAAAAACAAAAAAACAAAAGTAAGGAGATAAATAAAAAACCTATTATTTCTGGAAATGATGCTAACCAAAAGCAAGGTGTTAAAATAAATATAAATTCCACCAACAAAAAAACAGAAACTAAATTAGTAGATAATTCTAAAAGACAATCAAAATCAATAAAAGCTCAATCTGAACACATAAAAGTTAAAAGAGAAAAATTTTCTAATGTTAGAATCACCAACAAAGGAGCAAGAAATTATAAACAACTAAATAGAACTAGAGTACGAAATTCAAAACTGGCTAACAAAATAGAAAAAAGACAAAGACCAACATTAAATAATGCTGAAAACACCCCCTTAACAGTCAAAGACAAAACTAGAGGCCCTACTTACAAAAACTTAAATAAAACTAAAATTCAAAATTCTAAATTTGCAAGCAGAAACGAGAAGCATCAGAGTGCAAAGATAGAAAACAAGACTCCAATGGTTGTAAAAGACAAAACTAGAGGAGCTACTTACACAGATATTCATAACAAATCTATTAGAAAATCTAAAGAACTAGCTAGCAGTGAAAAAACAAATAATACTGATTTAAACATTAGCAAAACTAATAAATCTAAAGAATTAGCTTCTGGAAACAAGCCAAACATTAGGTATCAGGACATTTACAACAATGAAATAAAAAAATCACAACAAATGCAAACCAATGCAAATCTCAATAGTCAAGATTTGACCAAAAGAAACCAAGTCATAAAAAATAACAATCAACAAAACTATGATTTTTCTGGTGATATTGATTTAAACAAAAAACAAAAAATTGTACGTCTTTCACAAGACAAAGTAACAAAGTATAGCGGAGAAATAGATTTAAAGAAAAGTGAAGCGAATCAACTGACAAAAGAAAAACATCAAGCAGAATATGTTGGAGATATTGATTTAGCAAAACAAGAAAAAAGTCTTAGAAACGCTGAAAAAGAACAAGCTGACTATACTGGGTCTATAAGTGCAAAATATTTTGAAGAAAAGAAAAAAGAATCAAAAACAAACGATAAAGAAAATGCAGAATACACCGGAAACTACCCTGAATCTAAGTATTTAGATCATAAAAAATTGATTCGAGCAAAAGACAAAGAAAATTCGAACTATTCTGGGACAATATCGCTTAAGTATCATAGACAACAACAACAAAACATAAGAACATTAGACAAAGACATTGCAGGGTATATTGGAGAATTGAAGATAAAACAATACGAAAAATCTATGCATCCAAGTGCAATATACAGAGGTGGTAAACTAAAAAATTCTTTAGAAGAAGAAGACAAATACAGAGAATACATGCTAAAAAAATATGCCAACAGCGATTGGGATATAAGTCCCTCTGATAAAAAGAAATTAGATAAAGTAAAGTACAGTAGAAAAGAAAGCGAAATCTGGGAATAATGGGAATATTAGATAAATTATTTGGAACAAAAAAAATAGAAATTGTATCTGACTCTAAAACCTTAGAGTGGTATAATCTTGGGAGTATAACAGACCTAAAGGCTGCCATACAGTATTCTAATGAGCAACCTGTATTGCTTTTTAAACACAGTACTAGATGCAGCATAAGCACAAGTGCATTGGAAAGACTAAAAAGAAACTGGAACAGTTCAGAAGTAAATGTAAGGGCTTTTTATTTAGATTTACTAAATCATAAAGATGTTTCTGCAGAAATTGCTGGCCTGTTAAGAGTAGAACATCAAAGTCCACAAATGATTTTAGTAAAAGATGGTGCAGCTATTTTCTCTGCATCTCATATGGATATAGACTTTGAAGCTGTAAAAAAATATGCTCCCTCGGTTTAATATAATTCTTTTAATATTAATTTTTAACACTTCTTTCTCTCAGGATTTAGAAAAAGAAGAGCTGAAATATGCCAAAGAAGCAAGTATAGGCATAAATACAAATACAAACGGTGGTTTAATTAGTGGTATAAACCTAAGATTTACACAACAAACCGCCAAGAATAAGTTCAATTTATTTTCTTTGGAGTTTGTGAATGTAAAACATGAAAAAGAAATTCTTGACGATACTCAAGCGGGCGGTACCTATATACCCTGGAAGATAAAACACCTACTGGCATTTAGACCTTCATACGGTAAAGAGATTACTTTATTTAATAAATATTCAGAGAATGGTGTACGCGTAAATTTTACATATTCTGCCGGTCCCACACTTGGATTTGTAAAACCTTATATGATAGAGTGGATAGAAGGTAAAGACGCTTTTCAAAATGACATCATAAGTGTAGTACCATACAATCCAAACATTCATAATTTTTCTAATATAGAAAATGGATTAGGTATTTTTAATAGTTTCCAACTTGCTAAATTAAACGTAGGTGCTCATGCTAGAACCTCTTTTAACTTTGAGTACGGACCTGAAAATTATTTTAAATTAGGTTTAGAGACAGGTACTACATTTGAAGCTTACTCCAAAAAAAATAGGCTCTATTACAACAGTGCACCACGTTGGTTATACAGTGCATTTTTTTTACACTTATATTATGGTTTAAGTTTTTAGACCTAAGAAATAAACACAAAATCTATCCCAGAAACATAAAATTAATGCTGCAAAGGTTAGAAATTACTTTTTAAAGCTAAAAAAAGGCTTTACCAATTAATAAATACAAAAAATAAGTACTACACACAAAAAATAGTGTTTTAAAAAATACTAAACTTAATCTCACTTATAAAAAAGAATCACCGTCCCACATTTTTGGTTTTCTAGAAAGATAAATTAATGTTTCTAACCTAGCAAATACACATTGCTTGTAATAAATCCAGAACCTTTATGCCAATATAATACTTTACAGCTCTAAAAAAAAGTTAATGCATCTTACAAAAAACAATAAGACACAAATCATATTGTAAAAAAGAAGAGCCAACTTATAAGAATTCTTTTGAGGTAAAGGGATTTAAAAATAAATTAAATTTAAAATTTTTCCCATTTTCTCTATTACTTGAAAAGTTTTGTAAAACTTCCTAAAATAAAAAAATAATTTTCTAAAACAGTTCTTAACATTTTTGGATAATGTGCTACCGTTTTACAAAAAACTAAAAATTACAAATTCCAAGCACATTCAATGTATGAAATCTATATCATCATTTGTACTAGTCAACAGTTATTACTTTTATAATTTTTTTAGACCATCCACCAAAGCCATCCGTTTTAATCCTAATTTTAACTTTATATGAACCCTTTTTCAATTTTTTAGCTATTTTGATACTAACACTATTGTTATCATATGCTTCATAAATGTTGAAATCATTATAAATAAGCTCTTCCTCCATATCATTTTCACTTAACTCTATTGAAAGATACGTTTTGCTATATTTTTGCATTTTCAACACTTCAAAAATCCATTTTTTTGGGACTTCCAAAATTAACTGCCCATTTTTATATTTAATATTATTAATTTCTACGCCTTGTATTGCCGGTAAATTTTTGTGGTATGACAGGTAATAATCTATCTTTCCATTTGTAAATATCTTATTTCCTTTTAAATCTTTGTTACTAGAAATCAGGTAATATGGTAATCCATTTACTTTTTCCATTTCTCTCCAATTGTTAAAAATATTTTTACGTCCTTCTAGATTAATTGAAGGAACAAATTTATTCATATAAAAACTTAGA
>JAYVIQ010000016.1:0-2393 GCA_043770215.1 Cytophagales bacterium
CATAATCCAACAGATTACTTGGGTTGCCTTTAATTTAAAAAAAGAAAGTATTGGATGATTCGTATAAGCCAAATAAGCCACTCCAGCACCCATTATCATACTATCAAATCTAGATTGGAAAAAAAAATCGAAGAATACTCCAAACTCAAAAAACCTTAATAGCACCAATATTATTTGTAATACAACAAACAAAGCAACTAAAACAGGTAAAGGTTTCTTGACTTTTTTTATTATCCAGGGCCAAAAAAGATAAAACTGTTCTTCTACCCCAACTGACCAAAGGTGAGTTAAGCCAACAATACTTAAATTAGTTACAAAGGCTACATTTGTAGCAAAAAAAGAATACAACAACAATTTTAAAGGTACGTTTTGCGAGTGTATAATAGTGTCATAGTGAAGCATTAAAGATAAAAAAAGAACTATAAAATATATTGGCCAAATTCTCAATGCTCGCCTGAAATAGAATGATTTTATATCAACGGTACCATTTTTATCTTTTTCTTTTAAGATCAGATGTGTGATTAAAAACCCGCTTAACACAAAAAATAACGTTACGGCTAGGCTTCCTTTCATGCTGGTAGGCAAAACATTTCTTTGAAAACCAAAACCCTCTATAAATAAACAAATATGACAATACAAAACTACTAATAATGCTATGGCTCTAATGCCATTTAGTCCTGGTAAATAATTGGTGTTATTGGGCTTCATTAGTAATTATATTGGTTATTCTTTTAATTTGTTTTGAGTATACATTTTCTAATGCAAACGCTATACGCCTACCTTGATTTTCTTGATTATTATAAAAATTTAGATTACTAATAATCCTGTTAAATACTTTAGGTATATCTTTATTGTTTTTAGTCATTTCTAAAAGAGTGGTGTCCTTTTTATACTCGTCTACATAAGAGGTGAGTACTATTTTACCACTGCCTAAATATTCCATTATCTTATGCAAGTTACTATGCTGGGCTATATCTTGTTTATTTTCTATTTTATATACACAAAGTAACAGATCAAATTTAGCAAAATAATTGGGCAAAAGCTCACTTCCCTTTTGACCAAGAAGGGTAATATTTGCCTTATTTTCGAGCCTTTCTAAAATTTTATTTTCTATATCAGACCTAGATAAATTAGAAGCTTTGTAACTGCCAATAAAGTTAAACTGTACCAAAGGGTGTGTTTCTACCAATTCAAAAATAACATTCCAATCTATACATGCTCTAGAAAGATTACCAACAAAGCCTACTTGTAGCCTATTGGTATCAAAAAACTCTTTGGTGTCTGAAATTTGATTTACCAATGAATAACCATGATGTATTTTAAACACCTTAGGATTGTATAATTCTAATTCTTTTTTGATATAATCAGATGTACAGAAACAAAAATCACTGGTCTTTGCCAGTAATGGCCGCTGTATGTTTTCTGCCATATCTACTATATGGCAAATTTTTAACTTATTTTTTATCCCTGCCAAATTAAAAAATCTAGAAGAATCAAAATTCCATAGGATGTCAAACTCGGTGCTTAAAAATTTTTCTATACTTTTCACTTCTCTTTTTGTTAAAAAAGATGAAATAAATTTAGGCAAGTGTTTTAAGCCTTTGTACTTAGGTTTATAGTCTAATAAATACAAATTAGGCTGTGCCTCTGTACAAGAAAAAGCATTGCTGGGTGGGTTTAAGAAATATACATGCGCTCCAGTTTTTGCTAATTCTATGGCGTAATGGTGCTTAGAGACATGGTTTACCCCCCAAGCTTCTGGCGAAATAAGTAGTATGTTTTTCTCCAAAAAAGAACTAGTCATTTATTAATTGGATTGAGATTCCTGAAATCACCCTAATAATTAATTAAAAAAATTAGATTAATCATTTTCAAATATAATATACTTCCTTTTGTCTATAAAGTTTAATGAAATTCCAATTTTAGTTTTCAAAAAATGTAAGATTTTTTGCTTTCTACCTTGGGGTGAATACCCAATTTGACTTTCAAAATTACCAGGTACAATTGGGAAAGGATATTGGATAAAAAAATTATCTACTATCTCTAAATCAATAAACATTTTCCAATCATCAGCAGCTGTAATAATTGGAAATGCTTTATCTAAAAATTTCTGACATGCCTTTTTATTGATTAAATAACCCAATGTCATTATAGGTCTACCTTTTGTTAACCTAAAAAAAGGAATATTATATTTCTTAAAAGTTAATTCCTCACTAGAAAAAGTAGCTGAAAAAAAAGAGATTACAGCTGAAGTATTTGATATAGTGCTAAAAATATCATTTGTTAAATCAAACACATTAGGATTTTTCAAAAAGAAATCATCTTCTAAAATAATCCCAAAATCCAACTCTTGCTCAATAATTTTTTGGTAACAAATTACATGACTCAAAGCG
>JAYVIQ010000017.1:0-14716 GCA_043770215.1 Cytophagales bacterium
TGAAGGTTTATTTTGGGTGAACTCAGAAACTAATAAAGTGGAACCACTTTTGATAGAGCACTATTCGGTTGATGGTAGTGGTACCTTATACACATTTAAACTTAAGAAAAATGTATTTTTTCATAATGATCCCTGTTTTAAAAATGGAATTGGCAGACAAGTATTTTCTGAAGATGTTGTCTATTGTCTAAACAAACTATATGCTTACGATAGCGTAAGTATTTCTACAAAATTAGTTACAGAGTTCACTGATTCAGTAGGCAACATGAAAACTAAAGATAGCTTGTCTATAGCAATAGATAGTTTAGAAAAAGATAGCCAAAAAAATATTTTAAAAGAACTTAACAAAAATCTAAAGTATACTACTAAAATAATTGAAGCCAAAGTCATTACAAACTACCAATTTAGCGTTAGAATTGCAAAAAAAGACTCCAATTTTATAAGGCAACTATCAGAACCACAATATTATATTTACCCAAAAGAAATGAACACATTTTATTCTAATACTAAGATTCCTAAACTTATAGGTACTGGTCCTTTTTTTATACATCACAGTTCTGCAAAAGAGGTGGTTTTGCTAAAAAACAATAAATATCATGGCAAAACAGCTGAGATAAACATACCAAAAATAGAAGCAATTCGTTTTATGTATGTACCAAATATATTAGATACTAAGGCTCTTTTTGATAATGGTAGTATTGATGCTTATATAAGAAAGGAAAAAAATGAAGTTCGTTTGGTTTTACAAAGTGATTTGAAGTATTTTACATTACAAGACTATAAAAACAACAATTATAAAAACGTAGAATTATTAAGAATAGATGGATTAATGCCCAAAAAAGAATAAATGAATAATCAACTAGACGAAATAAAAAGCAAAATACAAGAATACAAAAAAAGATACTTTACTAAAAAATTGATAAATGGTGCTATACTTCTAGTGAGCATTGTATTGATCTCATTTTTGTTTTTTAGTATACTGGAGTATTATGGAAACTTTGGAAGTACTGCTAGAAAAATCTTGTTTTTCAGTTTTATGGGTATTATGTGCACCGCTTGCTATTTGCATTTATTTGTACCTATAAAAAATCTAATTTTTAAAAACAGCGTACTTTCAGATCAAGATAGTTCTACACTTATAGGAAATCACTTCCCAGAAATTAAGGATAAATTACTAAATACACTACAGCTTGCTCAACTAAACCATAGTCAAAACTCACTCATATTAGCAAGTATCTCTCAGAAAAGCTCTGACCTTAAAGCATTTAATTTTAAAAATGCGATAGACTTTGAAGAAAGCAAAAAATACCTTTTGTATTACTTACTTATTCCGACATTAATTTTTGTATCTATTCTTATTTTTGATGCTAAAACATTATCCCTAGGATCGCATAGACTTGTACATTTTAATAAGGAATTTGTACCACAAGCTCCATTTGAATTTGAATTACAAAATAAAAATTTAAATGTTTTTGAATCTGAAAATGTAGAATTGAAACTAAACCTGGTAGGAAACATATTGCCAGAAGAAGTATATATAGTAAGCACAGACGGAAGGTATTTAATGAGTAATGAAAAAGGAATTTTTAAACACTCAATGTATAACATAAACAGTACAAAGAATTTTTGGTTTGAAGCAGCAGGATATAATTCTAAAACACATACACTAAACATAATAAAAAGACCAAGTATAGAGAATATACAAGTAAAAATTGAATATCCTGCATATTTAAAAATACAAAATAAGGTAAGCGATAACATTGGCAATATTAGTGTGCCAGAGGGTACTAAAATAACTTGGATAGTGAATACAAAAGAAACAAATAAAATAAATTTTGTCTTTGATGATTCTTTATCTTATACATCTAATATACAAGATAAAAATGTATTTAAATTCAACAAAAGAATTAATAAAAATTTACAATATTCTATTAAGCTAAAAAATAGTTTTGGTGAAAATAAAGACAAAATAAATTATTCAATAGAGAGTATAGAGGATAAATTTCCAAACATAAATCTAGAGCATTATACAGATACAGTGTTGTACGAGTACCTATTGGTAGGTGGAGCAATTGGTGACGATTATGGAATAAGTAATTTAAGACTTCATTACAAAGTAGAAAACGATAAAAACAGGAAAAATGAAAAGTATAAAATAGTTCCTCTTAGTTTTAATAAAACGCAAACAAACCAAAACTTTGTTTTTCAACTTAAACTTAAAACGTTAGATCTAAAATCAGGTGACAAAATAGAGTATTTTGTAAGTGTTTCAGACAATGATGGAGTAAACGGAGTAAAAACAACCAAATCTACAAACATGACATTTTCTTTGCCAACCAACGATGAAGTAGAAAATAAGCAAGAATTAGAAAGTGAAAACAATAAAAACGAATTAGCAGAAGCAATATCTAAAACAGAAAAGATAAATGCAGAAATAAAAAAACTTAGCAACCAGCTAAAAACAAAAAAAGAACTTAGTTGGCAAGACAAAAAAGATTTAGAAAAAGTATTGCAAAAGCACAGAGAGTTGCAATCAGAGATTCAAAACTTAAATCAACAAATAGAACAGCAAAACCAACAACAAGAGCGCTTTAACAAGGCAGATCCAGAACTGGCAGAGAAGATAAAACAATTAGAAACCCTAATGAAAGAAATGATTGATCCAGAGACAAAAAAACTGATGGAAGAATTACGGAAACTAATGGAAAACCAAGCCAATGTAGAAGAAATAAGCAAAAAGCTTGAAGAACTTAATAAAAAGGACGAAGGCTTTGAAAAAGAACTTGACAGAGCGTTAGAAATGTACAAACAAATGGAGTTTGAAAAAAAGTTAGATAAGTCTATAAACAAACTAAAAGAACTCAGCCAAAAACAAAAAGAATTACAAAAAGAGACCGAGAAATCCTCGAAAGAAGAACAATTACTAGAAATAAATAAAAAACAAGAGGAGCTAAACAAAGAGTTTAATAAAACCAAGGAAGAATTAAAAGAGATTGATAAAGCAAACCAAGAATTAGAGAACAAACATGAACTAGAGGATTTAAAACAAGACCAAAAAGACACAGAGCAGAATATGGAAAACAGTTCTGAACAACTTGAGAAAAACAATGCCAAAAATGCTGCACAGTCACAAGAAAATGCATCTGACAAAATGAAGGCAATGGCCAAGAAAATGCAAGAAATGAAAGAAGCCCAAGAAAATGAGGCTCTAGAAGAAAATATAGAGGATTTGAAAAAAATAATGGATAATTTAATAAAGCTGAGCTTCAAACAAGAAGAAGTAATTAACAAATTATCAGGACTTAACACTAGAGACCCATTATTTATAGAATATTCACAAAAGCAACTAAACATAGAAAAAGATTCTGAAGTTTTAGAAGACAGCCTATATGCATTAGCAAAAAGATTAGTAGAAATAGAAAGTGTAGTTACAAAGCAAGTAACAGAATTAAAAAACGAACTAAAAGAGAGTTCAGAATTTATAAAACAAAGAAATACATCTAGGGCTTTGGTAAAGCAACAATATGCAATGACCTCAATGAATAATTTAGCTTTGTTGCTGGATGATATTCTTGATAACTTACAAGAGCAGATGATTGCAAAGAAATCCGGGGACCAAATGTGTAATAAACCTGGAAATAAAAAAGGGGGTAAACAAGGAAAACCAAAACAAGGCATGGGAGATCTGCAAAAACAATTGAATGACATGATCAAACAGTTGCAAGAAGGACAAAAAGCTGGAAAATCTATGAGTATTGAACTAGCAAAGGCAGCAGCAAGACAAGAAATGTTGCGAAGGGGTTTATCAGAATTAAAGAAAGGTAGTATGAACGGTACAGAAAATCAAAAGCTTTCAGAGGAGATAAAGAACATGGAGAAAGCAATGGAGGAAACAGAGAAAGAATTACTAAACAATAAACTCAGCGAGAAAACAGTTCAACGCAACCAGCAAATACTAACAAGATTATTAGAAGCAGAAAATGCAACCAAAGAAAGAGATCTAGACCAAAAAAGAAAGGCTACAGAAGCTAAATCACAAACCAATACTTTACCCCCTAACTATGACAAATACCTAAAGAACAAGCAAAAGCAAATAGAACTGTTGCAAACAATACCGCCAACACTAAGCCCATACTACAAAAAAGAAGTAAATGAATATTTCGATACTATTGATAAATAATAAGAAACTTAATAGCTTTACAACTCTATGGATCAATTAAATATAAAATTACCCTCTATACCAGAAAACATTCGAATTGTCGAAAGTTTTATAGACAATGCAAATGAGCTATTTAACTTTAGCGAGGATTTGTATGGAAACATCATGGTATCTGTTACAGAAGCTGTAAACAACGCTATTATTCATGGAAACAAACAAGAAAGCAAAAAACTTGTAAGCTTATCTTTGCTTCTATTAGAAGAAGAGAAAATGCTAAAATTTGTTATTACAGATGAAGGTAGCGGTTTTGATTTTACCAACTTACCAGACCCAACCTCTGTAGAGAATTTAGAGAAAGAGGGTGGTAGAGGAATATTCTTAATAAACAGTCTGTGCGATAATGTATCTTTTTCCAATAACGGTACAAGCATAGAACTTACGTTTAATCTATAAACTGAATGCTAGAAAGCGACATAGAAATATATTATTTTTCAGAAGACAGAGATGTTCCAAATATTACAAGCAAAACTTCTATATGGCTTTTAGAAATTGCTGGTAACTATGGATTTAAGATAGAATGTATAAATTATATTTTTTGCTCAGATGATTACATTCTTGACATAAATAAAACCTACTTACAACACGATTACTATACAGACATTATCACTTTTGACAATAGCGAGGAACAAGGGCATATAGAAAGTGACATCTTTATAAGTGTAGATAGGGTATTAGAAAATGAGCAAACATTAGATGTTCCACGTGGAACCGAGATTTTAAGAGTTATGGCTCACGGACTTTTACACCTATGTGGTTTGAAAGACAAATCAAGTGAAGAAGCTTTATTGATGAGAGAAGCTGAAGAAAAATGCTTGTTGCTTTGGAAAACAAAATTTATCTAAACATGTTCCACGTGGAACAATAAAATCAAAGAATTATGTTTCAGGAATATGATGTAATAGTAGTAGGTGCAGGGCATGCAGGGTGTGAAGCAGCTGCAGCCGCTGCAAATATGGGGTCTAAAGTATTACTGTGCACTATGAATATGCATACAATAGCTCAAATGTCTTGCAACCCAGCTATGGGCGGCGTGGCAAAAGGGCAAATAATACGTGAGATAGATGCTCTTGGAGGACAAAGTGGTATAATAACGGACAACACTGCAGTACAGTTTAGAATGCTAAATAGAAGCAAGGGTCCTGCAATGTGGTCTCCTAGAGCACAAAGTGATAGAATGCGGTTTGCTGAACAATGGAGAATTACATTAGAAAAAACACCTAATGTAGATTTTTGGCAAGAAATGGTAACTGGTCTTATTGTAAAAAATGGAGTGGTCAAAGGTGTTCGAACAGCTTTAGGAATAGAAATACCAGCGAAAAGTGTAGTACTTACCAATGGAACATTTTTGAACGGTATTATTCATATTGGTGAAAAACAATTTGGAGGAGGTAGAACAGGAGAAAAATCAGCAAGTGGTATAACAGAACAATTGGTAGAATTGGGCTTTGAGTCTGGCAGAATGAAAACTGGAACACCACCAAGAATAGATGGAAGAAGTATAAACTATTCTATTATAGAGGAACAAAAGGGAGATGAGAATCCAGACAAATTCTCATATACAGATACCAAACCACTAGCAATACAAAGAAGTTGCTATATCACTTATACAAGCCAAGAAGTTCATGATATTCTTGCCACTGGGTTTGAAAAGAGTCCAATGTTTGCTGGTAGAATAAAAGGTCTTGGTCCAAGGTATTGCCCATCTATAGAAGATAAAATAAACAGATTTGCAGACAAGACAAGGCATCAAATATTTGTAGAGCCAGAAGGATGGGATACAGTAGAAGTATACGTAAATGGATTTAGTACCTCACTGCCGCAAGATGTTCAATTTAAAGCATTACAAAAAATAGTAGGTTTTGAGAATGCCAAAATGTTTAGACCAGGGTATGCTATAGAATATGACTTCTTTCCGCCTACTCAATTAAATACAACGCTAGAAACAAAAAAGATACAAAACTTATTCTTTGCCGGACAAATAAATGGAACTACAGGGTATGAAGAAGCAGCTTGCCAAGGTTTAATGGCAGGAATAAATGCACATCAAAAAGTAAATGAATTGCATGAGTTTGTACTTTCAAGAGATGAAGCATACATAGGGGTATTGATAGATGATCTTATTAATAAAGGTACTGATGAGCCATACCGTATGTTTACTTCTAGAGCTGAGTATAGAATATTACTAAGACAAGATAATGCTGATATTAGACTCACTCAAAAAGGGTTTGATCTAAATTTAGCTAGTGAACATAGACTTAAAACAATGAAAAACAAAAGTCAGGAAATGAATGACTTTATAAATAACATAAGACAACATAAACTAATAAAAGACCAAATAAATCCGGTTCTTGAAAAACTGGGTAATACACCCGTGCTTGAATCTACGAAACTATATAATATTTTAAAAAGACCACTTCTAGAATTTGAAGATTTATGCAACAATTTGCCAGAAGTAGAAACATACAGAAATAAATTTAGTAAAGAAGCCATAGAGTCTGCTTTGGTAGAAATTAAGTATGAAGATTATATAGAAAGGGAGCAGAGTGTTGCAAACAAAATGCATAGACTGGAGAACTATATTATTGCAGAAAACTTTGACTATTCTACAATAAATAACTTATCTCATGAGTCTAGAGAAAAATTAATAAAAATTAGACCAAAAACTTTGGGGCAGGCATCTAGAATTAGTGGGGTAAACCCATCTGATATTTCTGTTTTAATGGTGCACCTAGGTAGATAAACAATATGAAAAAACAATTCTTTTTAATTACTACGCTGTTTTTAATTTCAGCATGTGCAATTGTAAAAGCACCTCAGGGCGGACCAAAAGATGCACAAGCTCCAAAAATAATGTCTCAGTATCCAGCAAATAACACAACCTCTTTCCGTGATAATAAAATCATGTTATTTTTTGATGAGTATGTGAGTTTGTCTAATTTTAATACAGAGGTAAAAATAAATCCTTATATAGACCCTAGCAGAATACAAACAGTCATAAAAGGAAAAAAAATTGAACTTAAGTTGCCGCTAGACTTAGATACAAACACCACCTATAATATAAACTTTGGCAAATCTATAGTAGATCTTACGGAAGGAAATCCAATTCTAAATTTTAATATTGTTTTTAGCTCAGGTGCTAATCTAGATACCTTAAGTCTAAAAGGTAGTACGTTTTGTAATCTACCAAAAACAACACCAATTACTATAGGATTATATTCACAGGTTGATTCATTAGATCCTAGTCAAGACAAAGCTTTGTACTATACAAAAACTAATCAGGATAAATTTTTATTTACTAATCTAAAAAATGATTCTTATAGAATGTATGCTTTTACAGACATAAATAATAATAATTTATATGACTCCCTGACAGAGTATGTTGGGTTTTCTGATGAACTTGTTTATTCAACAAAAAAAGACAGTCTAGCAATAAATTTATTTAAAGAAGATACAAGAAAATTTAAATTTAATAGACCTATTTACAAAGACAATTTTGTTGAATTGGAATTCTCTAAAGGATTGGAAAAGGTAACATCTGAACAGCCGTACCTATACAATCCTAAAACAAGAAAATTGAACATTTATGAGGCAAAGGGTAATATAGATAACTTTAAGATAACAGTAAAAGACAGTTTAGGAAATACTATAGATACCAATTTGACAGTCTTGAAAAGCGGATCTAAACTGTTAGATTCTACACTACAAGTAATTAGGGTAGATGAATATGATAATCAAAAACCTTTTGAGGGTATAAAGTTAAGTTTATCCCATAAGCTTAAAAGTTATACCGTAGACAGTATTAAATATATATTAAATAAAGATACCCTAAAAGCGCCAAACAAAAAGGTAATTATAAAGCTTGATAATGAAAAAAACACATTGAGTTTTGAACCTATAAATAATAAAGATACACTTATGGTGGTTTTAAACAATAAGACAATAAATTCATACAGTGCTCATTATAACAAAAAACAAATATTTGTTTATGTTCCAACTTTAAATAAACAATTCAGCAAAATAAGTGGTACTATATTGACAAAAGAACCAAATTATATTTTGTACCTACTAGATAAGAGTAACAATATTCTTTATTCACAGCGAAACCCTAAAAAAATTGAACTTAACTACCTAAACGCAGGTCAGTATAAAATTAAAATTTTAATAGATGCCAACAACAATGGCTTATATGATACAGGAAATATAAAAGAAAAACGCCAAGCAGAAAGATTCTATTATTATGAAAAACCATTAGACCTAAAGTCAAATTGGGAACAAGGTAATGTTAACATTACATTCTAATAATACAAGTCAAGTTTATAGCTGTGTAAACAGAGTGTTTTTATACACATTTGCTGTATATAAAGACGGTTTATATCACCCAAATAGGCAAATATAAACTTCAGTAATCCACATAGTATTTAGATAAAGGGATAATCTTTGCATAACTTAGAATTATAGAAATGTTCTAACAAAGTTCATCAACAGAAACAAATGTAGAGTACCTTGCGTATAAGTGTGTATATCTTACTATTGACAAAGGTAAAGCATTCATAAAGAAGCAAATGAATTAGTGCATAAAAAATATCATAATAATAGTTAACCCCACAAAAGGGTTTATTGTGTACATAAAAACACTTATCCACTAATTCACACTATAATAATAAGGAGTAAATTTAAAATTTAATAAACTATAGTTATATTATATGAAAAGACACAAAAGGCTATTTTTATGTTTTTTAATGCTACAAAGCATATTAACAGGTCTTTGGGCTCAAAGTAGTGATACACAAATAGCCAATGAATATTTTCTAAAGCATGATTATGAAAAAGCATTTGAGTATTATAAAAAACAAATAAAAAAACCAGAAGAAAGAAAATATGTGTACACCAACTATTTGATCTGTGCTCAAAAGTTAAATGAACACCAGGCTGCTATAAAACAATTGGATAAAATAATTAGCGATACTTACCCAAATACAGAATATAAAGTAGACAAAGCTATACTGTTAAAACACGAAGGAAAAACATCTGAAAGCAATACTATTTTTAATGCATTAAAAAATGAGGCACTACAAAATACAAGTATCTGTCAAAACCTGGGTAATTATTACGTAATACGCAAATTGAATGAGCAAGCTATAGATATATATATAAGTGCCAGAAAAGAACAAAAAAACAATTCCCTTTTTGCAGATGAGCTTTCTGTGGTATACAAAAATTTAGGAAGACAAAATGAAATGATGGAAGAATGGTTGAATATTTTAGAAAGTGATGCTTCTAAAGTTGAGCATATCCAAAATCAAGTAGCTACTTATTTATCTAAAAAAGAAGAAAAACAAATTTTTCTAGACAAGCTATTTCAAAGATTAAGTTTAGATAACAATAAGGTTCAATTAAGTGAAGTATTGGCATGGATGTATATGCAAAACAAAGATTTTTACAACGCTTTTATACAATTGCGCAGTATAGACAAAAAAGTTACGCACCATAGAGGAGAATCTTTAATAGAATTAGGAGATGTAGCCTTAAAAAATAAAGATTACAAAAATGCACTTATTATTTATAGCTATGTAACAGAAACGTATCCCAATGAATATCATTTTGAAGAAACTCAAAAAAAACGCATTCAAACAAAAGAAATTCAAGTAAAGCAAAGCTATCCTACAGACATAGTAGGTGTAAAACAAGTGATTTCAGAGTATGATGTTTTGTTAGCAAAAAGCAAATTAAAAAATGTAACCGCTGAGATTCTATTGAGCCAAGCAGAACTACATGCCGTATACCTACACCAGACAGACAAAGCAGTAGAACTTATAAACCTAGTTGTCCTAGATCCAAGACAAAACCAAAAAAAACAAGCTGAAGCCAAACTTTTGTTGGGCGATATATATTTGCTTCAAAACAAAATTGGTGAAGCCATGCTAGAATACATGCAAGTAGAGCGTATGATAGAAGATGATGATTTGGGTCACATGGCAAAATTAAAAACCGCAAAATCATTTTATTATGACTCAGAGTTTGAATTGGCTCAGGAGCAATTAGACATTCTAAAAAGAGCAACAAGTAGAAAAATTGCCAATGATGCCCAAGATTTATCATTACTCATAAAAGGAAACAATGATATGGATTCTACAAATGAAGCAATGAGTATGTATGCAAAAACTGAACTACTGATCTATCAAAAAAAGTTTGATGAAGCCATTAGCACCCTACAAGAAATAAGTAAAAAATATCCAGCACACAGTTTGTTAGATGAGATGAGCTACCAAAAAGCGCAAATTTATGAACAAACAAATCAGATAGACAAAGCCATTGAAGAATTAAAAATTGTGATTCAAAATAAAGATGCCATACTATCAGACGATGCTCTAAACCAATTGGCTCAATTGTACGACTACAAGCTAAGAAATTATACAGAGGCCAAAGAATATTATAAAAAAATGCTTTTAGATTTTCCTGGAAGTATTTATGTAGCAGAAGCCAGAAAAAGATATTACGAGTTATAAGCTTAAAACATTAGCACAAAAAAAATGAAGATTTTCAATACAGCACAAATGATAGCCCTAGAAAAGCAAACTACTATTCTAGAATCAATCAATTCATTGGATTTAATAGAAAAAACAGCTACCGCTATAAAAAATTGGGTAGATGCAAACCTCAATCCACAGTTGCCATACTATATTTTCTGTGGTACCGGAGACAACGGAGCAGACGGATTGGCTTTGGCAAGAATATTAATAAAAGATGGTTATGAAGTAGAGGTTTATTTAATAAAATTTTCTACAGAGCTCTCTAGTGACTGCGCAAGCAATGAAAAAAGAATTTGGGAAAGTGGTGCAGAAATTAATTATGTAAACGCTAAATCTGACCTTCCTATGTTGGTTGGAAAAGGAGTAATTATAGATGCAATTTTTGGTGTAGGACTAAATAGAGAAGTTACAGGACTAGCTGGAGAAACAATAGAATACATAAATAAAAAAGATTTGCCCATCGTTTCATTAGATATACCCTCTGGCATGCTTAGCGATACAATCTCTGATGATTGGCCAATAATAATGTCAGATGTAGTTTTAAGTTACCAATTTCCAAAACTTTGTTTCTTTTTGCCAGAAAACGAAGATTATATAGACAATTGGACAATTTTAGACACAGGATTATCTTATGACTCCATAGATAAAATAACTACTAAGTATAATTATTTATTAAACATAGAAACCAATATGTTGCTAACAGACACGCCCAAGTTTGCCCATAAAGGAGATAATGGGCATGGGCTTTTGATAGCTGGCAGCAAAGGAATGACAGGAGCAAGCATATTGAGTGCTAGAGCAGCCATGAGGTCTGGTATAGGAAAGTTGAGTATAGCTGTACCAGATAGAAATTATGCCATTGTACAAATGTCAGTACCAGAAGCCATGTGTTTGGTACAAGGAGAAGTATATATAAACCGAGTACCAGATAATATAGAAAATTTTGATTTTGTAGCCATAGGTCCTGGTTTAGGACTTACTAAAGAAACAGAAAAATTAGTGGCAGATGTACTAAAAAAAGTACAACAACCTATGGTCATAGATGCAGATGCATTAAACACCATTGCAAAAAATACCAAACTGTTTAGCAAAATCCCTAAATTTTCTATACTAACTCCACATATAGGTGAATTTGAGCGCCTTGTAAACAAAAAATTCGAAAACAGCATAGAAAGAATAGATGCATTGCAAGCTTTTGCTATAGAAAACCAAGTAGTTATGGTATTGAAAGGGGCACATAGTGCCATAGCATTGCCCAATGGCGAAATTTATTTTAACTCTACAGGCAACCCAGGTATGGCAACTGCAGGCACAGGCGATGTGCTAACAGGCGTTTTACTAGCACTTTTGGCACAAGGTTACCATTCTATAGATGCAGCCCTGCTGGGAGTAAATTTACATGGTTTGGCAGGAGATTTAGCTATGGAAGAACAAAGCACAGAATCTTTAATAGCTAGCGATGTAATTGAAAATTTGGGTAAAGCATTTAGAGTACTACGCAATATTGGAAAAGAAGATGAGCTAAAAGAAGAAGACTTAGAAGAATTGTAAGTTTCTTGATAATTGGTTTTGCACTTTTTTTAAAGAAAGTATGTCATTGAGGCATATTGCTTACATGTTTTCATCAGAAAACAATACAAAGTTTAAATTATATACATAGCAATCCTGTAGAACAAGGTTTTGTGCAAAAAGCAGAAGAATGGCTAGATATTAGTTGCTCAGCATATTTTGGTGCTGGTAAAAGTAATATAGAATTGATATATTTAGAATAAAAAGAAGTGTTAAGTACGAGCAGACGCTCTTTTGATAATGGGTCGTAGCGGATGCTACGACCAGTGGGGAAATAAAATCAGGAAAGATTACGCTAAACGGTGCTGACTTTCAAAGACAAATCAAAAAAGACATTGAAATCATAAAACGTCAATTAAGTACTGATATTCAAAAAATAGAATGGCACGCTTTGGATGGCATAGATGACAATGCTTTACAGTTTATTCGTTCAGAAATGACCAGTCAAGGTGTAACTCCCGATTTGTTTAAAGTTGTGATTTATTGATTATGAAAACAGCTAAAGAATTAAAAGCGGAGTATACAACTTTCATAGAAAGTATTCCCAACTATTTAGAAAATTTAAAACAGTTAATGAAGTTAGAAAACACCACTTATTCATTTACTGAAATTGATAAATTACGGTTGTTTTATGAAAATAATTACAAAACTCCCGAGCAGTTAGGGGTTGCTTACGATGAGTTGGTGAATTTATTTTATGCCTATGTTGGCGAAGCATTTATGTTTTACCATGGAGGTAATTGGGAGTTATCCAAAATGAAAAACGATGAAGCTTACGGAACTCCAATAATCTTGAATTGGGGTAATGATGGAGAACCTCATGGAAGAATAAGTCCATGGGTCTGGAAAACTTTGATAGAGAGAGGGAAATTTCGAGGCGAATTGAGCGATGTAATAAAATAACAACGAAAGCCCGACCTAATCGGGCTTTCATCATGGTAAACTATACGGGTCAATAACCTTTAACCCATCAATATTTTTAAAATCAGAGGTATTATGAGAAATTACAACCAAATCATACACAAGAGCAGTTGCCGCTATGATGGCATCGCCAAGAGCAATTTTTTTGGTTTGTCTTATGGCAATTGTTTTTTCAATCACAGCTTCGTTTATGGGTAAAATATTGGCAATATCCATAAACTCATAAAGTGGTTGCAGTTGTTCTTTGGTGGCATTTATCCAGCCTAAAACTTCAATTTTGGTAACAGCCGAAAGTGTTAAATCTATTGAGTAAAGTAAGTTTTTGGCATTTTCAGGAAGTTTGTTGCCAAAATTGTCAATGATTACGTTGGTGTCAATTAAATATCTCTGCTCCATTCTTTGCGTGCTTGTTCGGTATGTGATTTTAAAGATTGGTAGTCATTTTCTGAAAGAATACCAGTAAAATTAGCCAATGTTTTTTTAGGCTTTATTTTTTCTTCTTGCAATTCGTCTTTTGCATAAAGCAGTACTTCAATCTCTCTGCCTACGTAGTTGTTGGGTATAGCTAAATATAAGCTATTGTTTAGCGGAGTTACTATTGTCTTTATCATAGCCTATTTATTTAGTGGCGTAAGTCGCCTTTGTTTTAAAATCTCTTATAATCAAATCCATGTAATGGAATATACGCAATTTTTCTTCTTTAGGTAGATTTTCTAAATCGTCTAAACGTTTTACCATATCCTTATCGTAAGTAGCATTTTGACCTTCTCCCAAAAGAAAATCGGCAGACACATCAAATGCTTTAGCAAGTTTTACAATTACTTCAATTGATGGTAAATTATCTTCGCGTTCGTACTTGCCAATCATTACCCTAGAGGAATCAATTTGCTTGGCTAAATCTTCCTGCGACCAACTTTTAGCCTTTCTAAGGCTTGTAATACGTTCTCCAATGTTAATCATATTTATCTATTGTAGCTATATTAATCAATAATAACGCAAATTTAGGTAAAAAAGTTTATCAAAAGAAATAGATATTGTTTTGCGAAATGAAAAATAGGTGCTACATTTGTCCCCTAGCTAATTGGAGTATGTCAAAAGACTAAGAAGTAAAGCTGGTTTTAGTTTTACGTAGTAAACTGAAACCTTTTTAAAGATGCTAATCTACATACGAGAACTTATAGCAGTTTGTAACTGCTAACGAGATGTTAAACAATACAGAGTTACCACAACAATTTCTTAAATAGCATTTAACTGAGTAAAATAATATATATTTTTAAGTTTATATGGGTAAAAAAGGTTTTAGGAGTTATAGTATAGGAGATCAAAATGCATTACATTTTTTAACTTTTGCTACAGTGGGCTGGGTAGATGTTTTTTAAAGAAAAATTTATAAAGATATTTTAATTGATAGTTTAGCATACTGTCAAAAAGAGAAAGGACTAGAGTTGTATAGTTATGTGATTATGACAAATCATGT
>JAYVIQ010000018.1:0-3159 GCA_043770215.1 Cytophagales bacterium
CCTTTTCTCATTTATTTTTGTATTCCTAGGATTGTACGTTTAGGATGTATTTTTGTTTTTTGGCAAAACAAAAATATGAATTGATGTGTTTATTAGTTAAATTTGATTAAAATATTATTAAAGTAAAAAAAATGGTGAAAACTACATACGTCCCTTACAAGGTAAAAGATATGAGTCTTGCAGAGTGGGGCAGAAAAGAAATTATGTTAGCAGAGGCAGAAATGCCAGGTTTAATGTCTTTAAGAGAAGAATTTGGACCTTCTAAGCCATTGAAAGGCGCTAGAGTTGCTGGTTGTTTGCATATGACCATCCAAACTGCAGTTCTTATAGAGACATTAGTAGAGTTGGGTGCAGATGTAACTTGGTCTTCTTGCAATATTTTCTCTACTCAAGACCATGCTGCTGCTGCTATTGCTGCTGCTGGTATACCTGTTTATGCTTGGAAAGGAATGAACGAAGAAGAGTTTGACTGGTGTATTGAGCAAACCTTATTTTTTGGCGAAGACAGAGAGCCACTAAATATGATTTTAGATGATGGTGGTGATTTGACCAATCTTGTATTAGACAAGTACCCAGAATTTGTTTCATCCATAAGAGGAATTTCAGAAGAAACAACTACAGGTGTTTTGAGATTAAAAGACAGGGAGCGTGCAGGCACTTTGCCTTTACCGGCAATAAACATCAACGATTCTGTAACCAAATCTAAATTTGATAACAAATATGGTTGCAAAGAGTCTTGTGTAGATAGTATCCGTAGAGCAACTGACATTATGATGGCGGGTAAGATTGCTGTTGTTGCTGGTTATGGTGATGTTGGAAAAGGTTCGGCTGCTTCACTTAAAGGTGCTGGCGCTAGAGTAATTGTAACAGAAATTGATCCAATTTGTGCTTTACAAGCTGCAATGGATGGTTTTGAAGTTAGAAAAATGGATGATGCTATTCCTAGAGCAGACATTATTGTAACTACAACTGGTAATAAAGACATTATTGTTGGTCGTCATTTTGAGAACATGAAAGACAAAGCAATTGTGTGTAACATTGGTCATTTCGATACTGAAATAGATATGGCATGGTTAAATAAAAATTACGGTTCCACTAAAGAGACTATCAAGCCTCAAGTAGATTTGTACAATTTAAAAGGCAAGCACGTAATTGTTTTAGCAGAAGGTCGTTTGGTAAACTTAGGTTGTGGTACAGGTCACCCATCATTTGTTATGTCAGCTTCATTTACAAACCAAGTAATTGCTCAGTTAGAGCTTTGGGCTAATGCTAAAAATTATGAAAACAAAGTATACACACTACCAAAACATTTAGATGAGAAAGTAGCTACTTTGCATTTGGCAAAAATTGGTGTTGAAATAGATGTACTTTCTTCAGAACAAGCTGAATACATTGGCGTATCTGCTGCTGGTCCATTTAAGTCAGACGAATACAGGTATTAATTATAAGATAATTTTTTTTATAGTTAAATGATTTAGAGGGTTTTAAATACCTTTTAATCAACCTAAATATAATTTAATATAAAACGGCTTCTAATTTCTTAGAAGCCGTTTTATTTTTAAGTAAAAAATACTATCTTATTTCATATTCGTTTCCAGGTACAGAACGCAAAACATTGCTAAATTCCATTTCTAGCAAGGTAGGCAGTAATTCTAACACTGAAATCTGAGTTAACCTACTCATTTCATCTATAGAGTACGCTCTTTTATTTTTGAGAAGCAACTCATAAATTTGAGCTTGTTTTCCACTAAGCATAAGCTCTTTTACACTTGCTTTTGGTTTTTGTTCAAATTCGCCCCAATTCATATTGGCAGCAAAATCTTCAAAAGAAATAAAGATATGTGCTTTATGTTGTTTAATTAAGCTATTACACCCTGCAGAATAAGGCGAATCTAAATTTCCAGGTACTGCAAAAATTTCTTTGTTATAGTTATTTGCAATTTCAGCAGTAATTAGAGCTCCGCCTTTTATAGCAGCTTCTACAACTAAAGTAGCATCTGTCATACCAGCTATAATGCGGTTGCGAGCAGGGAATTTTGGGGCGTCTGGTTTAGATCCTGGAGCATTTTCTGTCAATAAAGCTCCCATCTCTAACATTTGTTCTGCTACATATTTGTGGTTTGAGGGGTAGACGGTGTCAATTCCATTTGCCATTATTCCTATAGTAGGTATTCCTAGCTCTAAACATTTTTTGTGTGCAATAATGTCTATCCCATAGGCCAAACCACTGACAACAACGCAATCTAATGATTTAAGGTTTTCTAAGAATTCGTGGCATATTTTAGATCCATATTTTGTAGCTTCTCTTGTTCCTACAATAGCCAATCCTTTTTCAAAATTAAGGTCTATGTCTCCTTTTTTGTATAGCAAACTTGGCGAGTCGTCTATTAGTTTAAGTCTGCTAGGGTAGTTTTCATCTGTAAAATATAGAATCTCTACTTTATTTTGGTTGCAACTAGTTAAAATTTTCTCTGCCTTTTGCAAAAGTGATGGGTCTGAAATCCCAGCAGCTGTTTTTTCTCCTACTCCTGGTATTTTTAAGAGTTTTGCTTTAGGTGTTTTGAGTACATCTTCTGCACTACCAAGGTATGAAATGAGTTGCTTTGTATAAATGTCCCCAACTCTAGGAGCAAGGCTAAGAGCAACTTGATAAAATTTTTGGTTCAAAGTTCTTGTTTTAATTCAAGTAAAAACTGCTTCACTTTGTTTAATGAATCTAAAATATCTTTTTGGTTGTCTACCTTATTTCTCTTAGAATCAATTAACTCTCTTGCGCCAAGTAAAGTATACCCTTTTTCTTTCACCAAGTGATAAACGGTCTCTATCTCTTTAATATCATCTTTAGTGTACCTTCTGTTACCTTTCGCATTTTTTTTTGGCTTTATGTTGTTAAACTCTTGTTCCCAGTACCTAATGAGCGAGGTAGCAACGCCAAAACGTTTGGCAACATCACCTATGGTGAAATAAATTTTTTCAATGGGTTTGGCTTTATAAGGCATATATCAAATATAAAAATCTTGTTTGGATATTGGAAGTAAAAAGACTAAAAAAATAAAAATGGTGTCTTAAATTTAACCCTTCTAACTTCATATTTTTGAAGACTAACATTTCTGATACATGTGTTTTTACCCTTGCATTTTTTTTAATATCGTATGGTCA
>JAYVIQ010000019.1:0-34283 GCA_043770215.1 Cytophagales bacterium
CATAAGCACTATACTAGAATACGTTATTTTTAAGATGTATAAATGTTGTTTTGATGTATTTTTTTTAGGCAATAAATAATATGGCTCTACTACCGAAAGAGAAATTTCTGGACAAAAAGAAGGTAAAAATACTTAGTATATTTTTCGGAAGTAAATCTTTGTTATATTCTATTCACAAAAAAAATAGAAAATAAATAACCAATTGCTCTAATAAAAAAAGTAATTCATAAACAAGTATACAACATTCTTTAGAATACCAGAAAATTAGTAAAGCAAAAATATTAGGTATTCATTATTTGATTACTTCTACTCTCTCTTTAGTAGTTTCTTTAAAAAGGTCTAAACCGTCTTTTTCTGTTAAGTAAGGGTCATGCATTTTATTTGTGTTGCCAGAAAATTGGCTTTTAACTACAAGTTCATGTCTGTGCAGCTGCAAAACATCCCAAGTAGATGTTTCACTTCTCTTAGGTTCCAAAACAATGTATTTGGCATTTTTAGAAAGAGACCATGTACCAGTGGATATGGGTACAGATTGCCCATTGTAATAATAATCAAACGTTTTGTTTTCATGAAAATCATACAAAGAACCCACTAAACTTTCGTTAGAACTTTGGTATATAGTCCATTTTTTTACAAGTAAGTGTTCTGAATGTGTTAAGTGTTCAGCATCTTTATGAGAAAGGGGAGTCATAAAGGTATTTTTGCCAATTCCTTCTAAATCTTTCACAACCAAATGCGTGTGGTCTAACTCAATTACTGGTACAATTATCTCTTTATTGGTTACTTTGTCATATAAAATAAGCGTTTTTCTAGAATACTCCCAATTGCCTCTGTAGGCTATTTCGTAATTTAACATAATACTAAAAGTCTTATTCTTTCTAATATCTATAATGTAGCGTGCATTTGTTGGTTCAACCTCTTTTTGCATTTCCTCAACCTTCCATAACTTCCATTTTTGGCAAAGATTCTTTTCGTCTTTAGAAAGTTTTCCAAAAGAAACTGGTGTATTAGTTAGTACAGCTCCAATAAGTAAAATGATAATTCTAGTGTTTTTCATAGGTTAGTTTTTGTAAAAAATCCAAATAGAGATTTCATTTTCAAATATAGACTAAATTTTCAAATTTTATAAAAATATAACTTTTGTTTTTAGTCTATTTAAATAATCACAAAGATGAGCTATAAAAATAAAGCAGTAGTCACTATTTAAAAGTAAATGACTTGCTATACTTAGAATAAAGGCGTTACAAGTATTTTTACTAAGTAATTAGTAAACAATTATTTATACATAAACTTTGTTTTCAAAGATTCATTCAAAAAAAATAAATCCTCTTGTATCTTATTTATACACTATAAAACAAATAGTTATAGATTGTCAGAAACACAAACCCTATTTTATACTAAGACTTTAAAAATTCTTTTAATAAATTTATAAATAACCCTAAGCTATATTTTTTAAAATTTTATGCCACAATATTTGAAATTGACACTTAGAACGATAACTTTATGGCAAGTCTAAAAATTAAAAATAAATATAAAAAATATGGCCTTCGAATTACCAAATTTACCTTACGCAACTGACGCTTTAGAGCCTCATTTTGATAAAATGACTATGGAAATACACCATGGTAAACACCATGCAGCATATACTGCAAACCTAAATGCCGCCATTCAGGGTACCCCTGCTGAGGCAAAAAGCATAGAAGAACTTATGGCTGAGGTAGATTCCTTAGGTGCAGCAGTAAGAAATAATGGTGGTGGATATTATAACCACAACATGTTTTGGGAGAGTCTTTCTCCTAATGGCGGTGGTGCTCCAAAAGGCACCTTGGCAGCAGCAATAGACCTTGCTTTTGGATCTTATGATTCATTTAAGGAAGCTTTTGCAAAAGCCGGAGCTACAAGATTTGGTTCTGGTTGGGCTTGGTTGTGTGTAAAAGATGGTAAGTTAGAGGTTTGTTCCTCTGCAAACCAAGACAATCCTTTGATGCCAGGTATTGGTTGCGGAGGTCATCCAATTTTAGGATTAGATGTTTGGGAACATGCCTATTATTTGCATTATCAAAACAGAAGACCAGACTATATTGCAGCTTTTTGGAATATCGTAAACTGGGACAAAGTTGCTGAGCGTTTTGCTTCTGCACTATAAATCTCTACAATAATTTTTAAAAAGGAGTCTAATAAAATAGACTCCTTTTTATTTTTTGTCAGTTTCAAATTTCTTTTTCTATTTTTGTTCTACAGATTGTACTAAAAGAAATATGCGAAAACTAAAACTTCAGGAACTAAACAGATTATCTATTTCAGAATACCAAGAAAGCAAAAAATTGCCTTTGGTGATTGTCTTAGACAATATTAGAAGTTTAAACAATGTTGGAAGTGCATTTAGAACAGCAGATGCTCTATCCGTAGAAAAAATATTTTTAGTTGGCATTACTGGCACACCTCCACATAGAGATATACATAAAACAGCATTGGGTGCACAGGATATTGTTGCTTGGGAATATAAATCAGATATTATTTCCGTTATAGAAGACTTAAAAAAAGAAGGTTATATTATTGCATCTGTAGAACAAGCTCAAGATTCTATACCATTGCAAGATTTTAAAGTAGAGCCAAATGATAAACTAGCCCTTATTTTTGGCAATGAAGTGGATGGCGTTTCAGATCAAGCAATTGAAACAAGCAATTTTTGCATAGAAATACCTCAATTTGGTACAAAACACTCCTTAAATGTGAGTGTATCTATGGGAATAGTGTTATGGGAGATGCTTAGAAAAATGAAATTTTGAGAATTTCTGAAATTTAATACTCTAAAGGTATAAATAAATGTGCAACAGCAGTTTTAAAAATAGTTAAAAAAACAAAACTAAGCATTTGCACATTTAAAGATAAGTACCTACAGAGATTTAAACAGTAGGTTCTTGTGTTTTTTGTTTTTTTATTGGAGCTACTTGTATAACTTCTTCTACTATTGGCGTTTCTTCAGATTGCTCTAAAGGTAACTTGCTTTGTAATTTTGCAAGCTTTGACATATTTTTCTTTAAAAGTTTTTCTGTTTTTTTAATCTCTAGAGTCTTTCTTTCTAATTTTTCTACTGCTTTTCTTATGCTTTTAGTATTAGATTCGTTTTCTAAAAGAGCTATGATTTTAGATTTTAACTCAATTTTAGATTCATTATATCTATCAATAGCGTCTGCTTTTTTTTGTGTTTTTATGGCTATTGTCTCTACATCAAACGCTAGCTTTATTTGCTTTTTCTTATTCATACTTCTATATTTATCTCACAGCAAAGGTATGCAGTTGTAACTTAATTTACTATAAAAAAAAATGAATTAACACATTATTTTTATGTTAAATAATTGTTAACAAAACATTAAATGTTGTGTTGATTTGTAGTATACTAAGTTTTTATTATACAAAACACTGAAAAATTTGGTTTTGGGTCATTAAAATATAAAAGCATATGAAGTTATATGATTTTTTGAATACAATGAACTTAATTTAGTAAAAACTGTTAGAGAATGTACAAAACATATATATATTATGAGTTTAAGATTAGGAGATTTGGCACCAGATTTTACCGCTAACACAAGCGAGGGAACATTACGTTTTTATGATTGGTTAGGAGATTCGTGGGGAGTACTTTTCTCTCACCCAGCAGATTTTACACCTGTTTGTACCACAGAATTGGGTACTGTAGCAAAGCTAAAAGGAGAATTTACCAAAAGAAATGTAAAAGTTATTGCACTTAGTGTAGATGGGGTAGAGTCTCATAAAGAATGGATTAAAGACATAAACGAAACTCAATCTTGCACTGTAAATTTTCCAATCATTGCAGATGAAGAATCAAAAATTGCCCATTTGTATGACATGATTCATCCAAATGCAAATGACAAATTTACTGTCAGATCTGTGTTTGTAATTGGTACAGATAAGAAAATAAAGTTAATTATTACTTATCCTGCGTCTACCGGTAGAAATTTCGATGAAATCTTAAGGGTTATAGATTCGCTTCAATTGACTGCTAATTATAGTGTGGCAACACCAGCAAATTGGAAAGATGGAGAAGATGTAGTCATTGCACCTGCTATTAAAGACGAGGATATTCCAGGGAAATTTCCTAAAGGACATACTAAGATTAAATATTACCTTAGGACAACGCCTCAGCCCAATAAATAATAAAAACTAACAGCCAAATAGTAGTATTTAGAAATAAAGCGCTGACTGTAAATTGTTTGGAAACTTAATGTAAAATAAAAATCCTTTACTGAACTAAATCAATAAAGGATTTTTTTTGTTACTAAAAATATTTTAACCTCTTAGCAATGATTTCTATATAATTTCAATTTTTTGAAACAGAAATGATTAGAAAATCATGGTTGCTGATGAAACTTATTTTTTAAGCACTTCGGCTAAAGTAGCACCAATTTCTGCTGGAGAATCTACAACAAACAATCCACATTCTGCCATGATCTTCATTTTAGCTTCTGCTGTATCATCTGCTCCACCAACTATGGCTCCAGCATGACCCATTCTTCGACCTTTTGGTGCAGTTTGCCCAGCAATAAAACCAACTACTGGTTTTTTGTTTCCGTCTGCTAATATCCAACGGGCAGCATCAGCTTCATAACTTCCTCCAATTTCACCTATCATTACAATTGCATCAGTTTCAGGATCATTCATTAGCATTTCTACAGCCTGTTTTGTAGATGTACCTATGATAGGGTCACCTCCAATACCAATAGCAGTAGAAATTCCGTAACCTGCTTTTACAATTTGATCTGCCGCTTCATAAGTAAGCGTTCCAGATTTAGAAACAATTCCTATGCGGCCTGGTTTAAAAATAAACCCTGGCATAATGCCTACTTTAGCTTCGCCTGGGGTAATTACGCCTGGACAGTTTGGACCAATCATAATGACTCCTTTTTGTTTTAAATATGCTTTTACAGGAATCATGTCTTTTATTGGAATGCCTTCTGTAATAGTAATAATTACTTTAATGCCTGCTTCTGCAGCTTCTAAAATGGCATCTGCTGCAAATGCTGGTGGCACAAAAAGAATAGACGTATCTGCACCAGCTTGTTCTACTGCATCTTTTACCGTATTAAAAACTGGTTTTCCAAGGTGTGTTTGACCACCTTTTCCTGGAGTTACACCACCCACAATATTTGTTCCGTAATCAATCATTTGTTCTGCATGAAAAGAACCTTCTGTGCCGGTAAAACCTTGAACAATAATTTTTGAATTTTTATTTACTAATACGCTCATGAATCTATGGATAATTTATATAAGACAAAATTATGGTTTTTGTTGGCTTTTACAAATGTAGTGACATTTGTTTTGTAGTATGATACCTTAATTTATTAAACCAAAAGAATAATCAACTATAAATAGAAAGTTGCGCAAACTTAAGTTTGAACAAATAAGACCTTTTGTAATACTTTATTTACATTTCAATGAGTGTTTAAAACGAGCTTTCTCAGAGTTTATTCCTTAATAATCAAAGAATTTAGTCACATCTGATTCAAAAATTAAAGCATTTCTACTTTTTATTGCTCAACACTCCAGTACTCATAACTTGTTTGTATGTCTGAATGAATGATTTTAATGTATTCTCTAATCCAATACTTTTCTCTGCATTTTGTGATGCAATGTTATTTTTAAAGAGACTATCATTAGCTATTTTGTACATTCCAACTGTATTCTCACTATTATGTTGTAAAAAAAATCCATCCTTTTCAATTTGGTAAACGCCATAATTATAGGTAAAGATTGGATTTTGTTGTTGCATTTTGTCTAGCCTATTAAATCCAAAGAAGAAGTCTTTTGTTTCTAATCCAAGATAAGCCAATACAGTAGGCATAATGTCTATATGCTGCATTTGGCTTGAAAAAATTTGTCCTTTATCAATTTGTGGGTCGTAAAAAAAAATAGGTACAGAAAACATCCCTCTGCCTTTGGTATAATATTCTTGCTCTGCTTGTGCTGTATGGTCTGCTGTAAGTATAAACAAAGTGTTTTTAAACCAAGGTTCTGTCTTTATTTGATCAAAAAACAAGCGCAAGGCATAGTCTGCATACCCAATGCTTTCATGTATAGGTAGAGTACCTTTTGGAAAATTGCCCTTATATTGGGGAGGAATAAAATAGGGATGATGTGAAGAAAGTGTAAATATTGTAGCCAAGAAAGGTTCTTTATAGGCACTTAGTGTTCTACCTGTAAATTTCAGAAAGGGCTCGTCCAAGATTCCCCATTTACCATCAAAATCAGTTGGTAAACCTTCATACTGGTCTTTTCCATAATAGTCATCAAACCCAGCTAAATTACAAAATGCTTCAAAACCCATAGTACCATTTTGTCCACCATGAAAAAATGAACTTCTATAGTTGTGCTTTTTCAAGTGTGTAGCTATAGAACTAATGGGTGATGTGGCATAGTTTGAATATATAAAAGGATTTTCAGATAAGCAGGGTAAGCCAGCCAATATTGCAGGTACTGCATCTATAGATCTTTTACCATTGGCAAAAGAATGCTCAAAAACCAAAGAAACTTTGGATAAAGAATCTAAAAAAGGAGTAAAACTCTTTTTAGATAGGTTGTTTTTGGAAGAATACTCTTTTCCAAAACTTTCCAAAATTAGTATAACTACATTTTTGTTCTGTTCTGCTGTATGGTCATACGCTTTTATGTCTCTTTGTATAGTATAGTATCTTAGCGCTTCTTCATCAGACATGTAAATCTTTAACTTGTCTTCTTTGGACTGAAACAAGCTAGTAATAATAGAAAAAGGAGTGTTGAGGACAAGCCCAACATTACTTGCTTTTGTAAAATGACCGGCATCTATCAAACCAATGGGTCTAAGTTGAAAACCCCCTCTACCAAAAAAAATAATTAAGAAAACACTAAAGCCAAACTGGGCTAAAGCATATTTCTTAGAAAAATTAGCTTTATTAGTAATTTCTAGTTGAATTGTTTTTTTATATAGAAATATAGTAAACCAAAGGATAGATGCTAGTATTAATAAAAGATAAAAATAGTCAATCAAAAACTGAGAAAGCAAAGACCAACCATCTTGCCCCTTACCAAAAAATAGAAATACATCTACTGTAGATCTTCTGAAAATAAACTTAAAGTAGTCTAAATCTACAATATTCCAACTCATATATAACGTTTGGAAAAACATAAAAATCCAAAACAAGCTTTTTTGGTAACCCTTATTGTAAACAAACGTAAAAGGGAGTACATGCATTAAGATAAACAAAGAATAACCATAAAATATGGCGCTTAAATCGAAGCGAAGGCCAAGTATAAAAACAGTAAATTCTATGTCTGCAAAATGGTTTAAATTAAACAACCAAAAAAGAATGCGAAGAATTGAAAAACAAAGTAAGGCTATTCCTAGTCTTTTGTATAATGCTATTGACTGAATTAGTTGATTTTGTGCCAAAGTTTTTGATTGGGTTACTTATTAAATGGCCTTAAATTGCTTTAAAAACCTTAGGTCATTTTCTGTAAATAAACGAAGGTCTTTTATTTGGTATTTAAGCATGGTTATGCGTTCTATACCCATACCAAAGGCAAAACCAGAGTACACTTCTGGATCTATTTTAGCATTAAGAAGTACATTTGGGTCTACCATACCAGCACCTCCTATTTCTACCCATCCAGCTCCTTTGCATATTTTACATCCTTTGCCCTTGCAGATTAAACATGTAATGTCTATTTCGGCACTAGGTTCTGTGAAAGGGAAAAAAGAGGGTCTAAAACGTATTTCTGTATCTTGACCAAACATTTCTCTTGCAAAATAATATAGCGTGTCTTTTAAATCTTTGAAGCTGACTTTTTGGTCTATGTACAAACCTTCTACTTGATGAAAAACACAATGTGCCCTTGCAGAAATTGCCTCATTTCTGTATACTCTACCCGGAGATAAAGTCCTAATGGGTGGTTTTTCGTTTTCCATAATACGTACTTGTACAGATGAAGTATGTGTACGCAAAGCAATATCTGGGTTTTTTTCTATGAAAAAAGTATCCTGCATTTCTCTAGCAGGATGGTTTAATGGAAAATTTAAAGCTGTAAAATTGTGCCAATCATCTTCTATCTCTGGCCCTTCTGAAAGATTAAAACCAATGTTTCTAAACACTTGAATAATCTCTCTTCTAACCAAAGATAATGGATGCCTTGAACCCAAAGTATTTGGAATAATAGGCAAAGTAAAATCTATACCTGAAAGATTGGCCTCTGCATTAGAGGTACTATACAGGGTTGCTGCCTCTTTAAACTTTTGTTCTACAAAGGACTTTAATACATTTAAATCTGATCCAAATTGTTTTTTATCATCTGGAGCAACCTCTCTAAAAAGAGTAAAAAGATCATTTATTTTGCTTTTTTTGGCAATAAATTCTAACCTAAAAAGTTCTAAATCTGCTGAGTTAGCAATTTCAAATGATTGGGCATGAGCCAAAAGATCTTTTACTTTAGTAAGCATATAAAAACAATGTAATCTTAGAAATTTAATTTCAAAGGTAAGGCTATTTTGTTCAATACAAAAGAAATGGTAAGAATTGGAATGTTTTTTGCACTGAAATAATTTATAGAAAAGTTAGTTAATACTCTTTTATTATGGGTTATGTAATTCTAATTGAAGAAAAATGGATTAGAATCATTATACGCTTAAAAAAAAATTAATTATTACCTGTAACGTTTTAACAATAAATGCGTCTTATACATATTAAACTCAATAAATACGGAAGGAAATGAATAGAAAAGTTTATATGCAACTCATTGCAAAGCAGTCTGATAAAATCTACACCATGTTCTTTCAAAAATTTAAAAACAATGAGCTTGCAGAGCAGCTAACACAGAAATGCTACCTTAATCTTTGGATGAGCGCCCAAAATCTACCTTTAGATTGTGCTAATGATTCTTTGTTAAAGATTGCAAATAATGAACTCAAATATAACTATGGTAACTAAATAGCGAGAAAAGGAATAAAAAAAAATTGTACGCCTTAATTTTTTACTCTTTTTATAGTTTTAGGAACACATAAAAAACCCTGCAAAAACAAGTCTTTGCAGGGCCAAACCAAACTATTAACTATGAAAAAAAATTAAACAAAACCAAACAATTAATGAAACTAGTATTATAATTTATGATTTACAAAGGTATGTGAAATATTTAAGAACATAAATTTTATTCTTTCAACAAATAGAAATAATCGTTAAGTTGAGGATAAAATTGTTTGAATGAAAAAGTCTAATTACGAAAGCATTATTAATCAAGGAGATAAGCTAATACTTGTAGATTTTTTTGCTGACTGGTGTGGTCCGTGCCAAGCGTTAAATCCAGTTTTACAGCGCATTGCAAAAGAAAATACAAATAAACTAAGTGTTATAAAAATAAACATAGACAAAAATCCAGCTTTGGCTACAAACTTGGGAGTACGTTCTGTTCCTAATTTGTTGTTGTATAGAAATGGAAAAATTGTCTGGCGCCAAGCAGGTTCTAAGCCCTACCATGAATTAAATTCAGAACTAAAAGTGTTTATAAATAAATGACTATGAGGTTACTAATTATAGGATTTGTTTGTTTTTTTGCTGCATGTAAAACAAAGGAAAAATCTTGTTCTACTAGCACTCTTGATTCTCATAAACTAAATTATGAAGAAATAAATTTAGAAAAAGGATTGTCTTATCAAATTTTATTTCAATCTGGAGATTCTATAATTGCACCAAACGGAAAACTGGTGCCAAGCAAAGAAAACTTAGATTGTAATGTTTTTATACCAGAAACAAACGCTAAAGCAAAATCTAATTCTTTTGCCTGCCTATTTATAAGTTTCGAGACTAAGCTATATGACCCTAATCTTGGTGCTGGAGGTGGTGGTATGCTTTTAAAAATGAACCTTTATAAAGATAATTGGCATGTAATAGACAGACCTAAATGTATAGATTATGCTTTTGTAGGTCAAACAATAAACAATTGTGGGGGGAAAATGAATCCTAATGGAATTATTTTTAGTGCAGAAGAATTTTATACATCAAACAAAGCTGAGCTTTTTACCATTTTACAAGATACATCAGATTATAATGGGAAGCCAATCACTGATAATTTTGGTTGGATAGTGGCTATAGACCCAAAAACAGCCAAAGCAACTCAAAAGATGACTCAATTTGGAAAATTTGCTCATGAAGATGCCCTTTGTACCCCTGATGGTAAAACTGTTTTTTTGACCAACGACGAAGGACCGGCAGCCTTATTTAAATTCGAAACCATAACCCCATTTGATTATTCAACAGGTAAGCTCTTTGCCTATTCAGAAACAAAGCAATGGATAGAACTTCCAAATGATTACCAAAGTTTACTAAACATAAAAAACATTGCATTTAAAAAAGGGGCTACTGCATTTACTAGGCATGAATGGCTTACTTTGGTAGGTACTAAATTGTACATTACAGAAACAGGAAAAGACCTAAGCTCTTATCAAGAAGCATTAAATTTAGGGGCAAAATTGCCAACATACTACAAAAATGATACTGTTATAGATGATCCTTATGGAAGAATATTAGTCTTAGATATACTAACGAATGAACTAAAAGTAGAATTAGAAGGTGGGGAATATAATGGATGTTTTTTTTCTAATCCAGATTGCATTACTTCTTACACAAAAAACGGAGAAAGTTATTTAATTATAAATGAAGACATTATAGGATTAGATAGGGGTAGATCCCCAAAAGATTTTTATGTAAACGAAGTGTTTAAATACAACCTTAAGACCAAAGAACTTACAAGAGTTATGATAGCACCAAAAGGCTCTGAAACTACGGGTGGTATTTTTGATTCTTTTGGAAATTATTTTGTAAATATTCAACACCCTGAAACCACAAATAATAGTAAATTTAACAAATCTACATTGGTAGTGATAAAAGGATTACAAGATTGAAGCATATATGTTTGAAATTGAAGAAGTAAAAAATGAACGTCAGATAAAAAGTTTTTTACAAGTAGCTGTATATTTATACAAAGAAGATAAAAATTGGATTAGACCACTAGACAAAGACATAGAAGAAGTTTTTGATGAAAAAAACAACAAGTTTTTTAGACATGGTATATGTACACGTTGGATTTTAAAACAAAATAATGAGGTTATTGGTAGAATAGCCGCTTTTGTAGATAAAAAGTCAGAAAAAAGCAAAAACTCTTTAGGCCAAGAATTGCATACAGGTGGCATGGGGTTTTTTGAATGTATAAATTCTAAAGAAGCCGCTTTTAAATTGTTTGATACAGCAAAGAAATTCCTACAATCACAAGGTATGAACTCTATGGATGGCCCTATAAACTTTGGCACTAGAGACAATTGGTGGGGGTTATTGGCAAAGGGGTTCAATTTGCAACCCAATTATAAAATGCCATATACCAAAGAATACTACTTACACTTTTTTGAGGATTATGGGTTTAAAATCTATTTTAAACAGCTCACCTACGGGAGATTTGTCTTAGAACCCTTAGCGCCTAAATATGCGGAGCAGTCAGACAAAATTTTTCAAAACAAAAGGTACAGTTTTGAGTATTTAAAAATGAATAAATTAGAAAAATACACAGAAGACTTTAGAACCATATACAACAAAGCATGGGTAAACCATGCAGGAGCAAAAGAAATGACATCTTTGCAGGCAAAAACAATTATGAAATCTATGAAACCTATCATAGATCCTAAGGTCATCTATTTTGCGTATTATGACAATGCGCCTATTGCTTTTTTCTTGAACTTGCCAGAGGTAAATCAAATCTTTAAACATATAAAAAATGGCAAATTGGACTGGAGGGGCAAGCTCATATTTTTGTATCATAAATTATTGAGAACAAACAAAAGACTCACAGGAAGAGGGTTTGGTATTGTGCCAGAACACCAGGGAAAAGGAGTAGTAGCTGGCATTGTAGAATTTAGTAGAACTGTAGTGCAAGGCGAAATAAAAGGGCGTTATATAGATTATGAAATGAACTGGATTGGCGACTTTAACCACAAAATGATTAAAGTAGTAGAAACAATAGGTTCACCAGTAAAAGTACACCATACCTACCGTATAGCTTTTGATACAGAAATAGTTATAGAACCTTGTTTAGTTATTGATTAAAGTAAATTTTCCATTTTCATATGTTACCAATGTTTGCTATATACATGTTAAAAGAAAAATTAGATTCTTTGGGCATTAATATTCAACAGATACCCACCGTGGATATTTACTAAAAACAACCAAAAATATCTAAAACCTAGTATACTTGTATCTTCTTACAAAAAACACTAGCCCACCTATTATCAAAATAAGTATTATGGGCAATCCTAGATTTAATACTTGCCAAAATACTTTTTCTTCATTTATTTTTATTTTGTCTAGTGGTCTTTTTTGAATGTCCTTTATACGCAAAGAGTTTATGTCAGCATCTCCCAACTGGTAATCTACCAATGCAGTTACTACCTCTAAATTAGCAAACTGCTGCGATTTATTGAACTGATTAATTCCCAATGGCATAGGATTTCCGTTGGTAGGGTTTACACCATTAGAGATAAAATCACCATCTGAACACACAATTATTTTAGCGGGTTTTATGCCTTTTTTAAGCTTTTTTGTTCTGTCGAATCCTTTAGGTACAGGTTTGAAATTAAAATTAGATGTGAAATTACCTTCTAACAAATACGTTACTGGCAGGTTTATCTCTGGATAATAATTTCTATTATGCTGCTGCATAAAATCTTTTATTGGAAAATAAATCTGCCCACCATTTACTTTTGTATATTGAGATGTGTACATAAGAGGTGTTTTTTTTATTCCCTCGGCACGTATGGTATCTACAGTACTACAATCTTGAAATAGAACCGGTTTGCCGTATTTAACAGAAGGGTGCTTAGAATATGTGGTGATTATTGGAGAAAAATCATTGATGCTTCTTTGATAATTGCCCTTGCTCACTTCTATAGGTATTTCAGATCCTTGCATATCTTGTATGATGGTTTGATTTACACGTGCACCATACGTAAATAACAAATCTGTAAGTTCTAACTCTCTAGGCACACCTATTATTTTGGTCATGTTGCTAGAGTCTGGCCTGAGGTCTATCATATCCAGAAAAAAACTAAGATTACCTCCATGCATTACAAACTGATCTAGCTTATATTTATCTTCTTCTGTATATGCTTTTACTGGTTTTACAACTATTATCAGGTCATACAGCAGCATAGAATCTATAGATCTTACACCATTAAGCTCTAGAAAAGAAACATCACTAAATTTAGTAAATTCTCTTCCTGCGTCTAAAAGTTGCTTGCCTGTAGATTCACCATGTCCTCTGATAAAAGCAATACGCTTGCGCCTGCCGTTGGCTAATATTTTTATACCATTGGCAAGTTCGTACTCTAAAAGACTTATGCTTTGGCTTATGCGCAAATCATCATTTAAGTCTAAGTTTGCATTTCCTTTTACTAAATTTACAGGAAATTGTTTGCCTCCATAAGTAATGACGGCACCAGGAAAAATGTAATTTTCTGTCTGGGCTCCGTCACCTGCTTCTGTAATAAGCATAGGTTCTATGCCCATTTGAGTCAATCTTTGGAGCGTATATTTTTTTATAGAATCATTTTCTATTGCCATAGGGTCTATAAATCTAAAACGCAATTTCCCTTTGGCACTTCGTCTCATCTCTTTTAACTTATCTTCTACTGCTTTTTCTATTTTTTCAAATCTTGCAGGAAAATCACCTTTTAAATATACTTCTACCTCTAAATCTTTGTTTAAAGATGATAACAATTTTTTGGTTGGTTCAGATAAGCTAAAACGTTTGTCTTCGGTTAGGTCTAGACGATAATAATACAGTACTGCTATGCAATTTAAAAGCACCAAAATACCTAGTAATATTCCTATTTCTTTTACGTCTTTTTGTTTTGTTTTATTCATTGCCAATACTTTAATATATTACAAAATTGGCATTCTTTATTCAATTTTCAAATCTAAAGTTTTTATGACGTTTAGAAATAAACGCATCCAAGAAAAATTTCATCACTATTCTCTTGAATAAACTATCCTAACAAGGTATTTAAAAAATCATGTGCTCATATAAAATAAACGGTTTAATGAACTAAAATTCATGTATTAGATAGATATTCTATAATTGATGTTAAAGATATGATTTTATTGAAAAAAAATTGGACTTGTAATACCGTAAAATTATCGTAAAAAAGCATAGTTTTGTAACACAAAATTTTAGAAGGTTTTAAATCAAGAAAATGTATACTAAAACCCTCTATTTCTTATACAATAAATGGAATTTGAAGTAAAAGTTGCCTCACAATCAGATCATATTTACGCACAATCAATCTGCGATGAAATGGAAGCTAGTGCAAAGGCAAGAGGAACTGGTATTGCAAAACGATCACCAGAATATATAAAAAAACAAATGTCTGCGGGCAAAGCAGTTATTGCTATGTCTAAAGAAACCAATACTGTGGTTGGTTTTTGTTACATAGAATCTTGGCAAGGAAAAAAATACACGGCAAACTCTGGTTTAATTGTTTTTCCAGAATATAGACAATATGGCCTAGCCAGAAGAATAAAAAACAAAGCCTTTGAACTAAGCAGAACTATGTTTCCTGATGCAAAACTGTTTGGCTTAACTACCAACGCCGGAGTTATGAAGATAAACTCTGAACTTGGGTATAGACCAACAACTTTTTCTGAGTTAACAGATGATGAGGAATTTTGGAAGGGATGTCAAAGTTGTGTAAACTATGCTATTTTACAGTCCAAAGAAAGAAAAAACTGTTTGTGTACCGCTATGATCTTTGACCCTGAAGAAAAAAAGAAAGTAAAATCTTTAGATGACGAAGATAAAAACCTAACGCTAATGGAGAAAATACGAATTTTTAAATCCCGTTTGTTTTCAAAAGAATAGCTATTTTGTAGTTTTTAACCAAATATTTTTTAACTTTAGAGATTAGAGAATTAGTTTTTAGGAAAAAAATATTTTAATTTTTTGGAACAATATTTGCTAATAAACAGTTGTGGTGTATTAATATGAAAAAAAGAATCTTACGTATAGTTATTTTTTTAAGCTTATTGTTTGCTTTGCACGTTTCATGGGGGCAAAGGCAAACATTAGACAATGTACGTATTGCCATAAAAAATGGCAACACTAGCTCATTAACTGCTTACTTATCTACAAGTATAGATTTAAAAATAAATAATGAAGAGGGTGTATACAGCGATAAACAAGCCTTAGTAGTTTTAGAAAAGTTCTTTACTCAAAGCCCGGCAGTAGATTTTAAATATAACCACGTAGGATCTACACAAAGCAACTCAAAATACTATAGCATAGGTACATACAGTTTGGTAAATAGCTCTTACCGAGTTTTAATATCGTACAAACTTTTAAATGGTATTTATTTAATAGATAAAATACATTTCGATTTAGAATAGCAAAACCTAGTTATTCAAGGTCTTTTTTTTTATTTTCGCATTGTGAATCTAGATTACTTATCTGAAATAGCCATAAATGGGTTTATTTCTACAGCATTAAGAGAAGATATTGGAGAAGGAGATCATTCCTCACTTGCCTCTGTTCCTAAAGATGCCATACAAAAAGCAAGGCTGTATGTAAAAGATACTGGCATACTTGCAGGTGTATTATTAGCCGAAAGAATTTTTTATAAAGTAGATCCAAACATAAACATAAAAATATACCTTAAAGATGGCCAAAAGGTGAAAAAAGGGGATGTTGCTTTTGATGTAGAAGGAAATGCAAGGGCTATTTTGATGGCAGAAAGGCTGGTTCTAAATTGCATGCAACGCATGAGCGGCATAGCTACCAAAACATTTGAAATGACAAAATTGGTTGCTGGCACAAAAGCCAAATTACTTGATACTAGAAAAACCACTCCCAATTTCAGAATGATGGAAAAATGGGCCGTACTTATAGGTGGTGGTTGCAATCATAGATATAATTTATGCGACATGATTATGCTCAAAGACAATCATGTAGACTATGCTGGTGGCATACAGAAAGCTATAGAATCTACGCTAGCGTATAAAAAAGAGAAAAATTTATCTATAAAAGTAGAAATAGAAACAAGAAACTTAGAAGAAGTAAAAGAAGTTTTGCGCGTGGGAGGCATAGAAAGAATCATGCTAGATAACTTTAGCCCTGAGGAAATCATTGAAGCCCTAAAACTAATAGATCCATTGGTTTACGAAACAGAAGCCTCTGGCGGCATTGACGAAGACAATATTGGGGCTTTTGCTGCCACTGGAGTAAATTTTATTTCTTGTGGCGCACTTACACACTCTTACAGAAGTTTAGATCTAAGTTTAAAAGCATATTCTTAAGCTAAGAAATTTGTACATTTGAAAAAAATAGAAAACAAATGTGAATATCCGTAATTGTACAAGTAGTGGAATTGATCAGTGATTTTTGGAGAAACCTTATCTAGTCTGGCTCTAAGGCCTCTCTTTTTTTGGCTTAAAAAGCAAAAAAAGCTCCGATTAAATCCTTTTCTCAAAAAAATTATAGAAAATGATATTATTGCGGATATCCACCAAACAAAAAATTGCAAAAGTTAAATTAGATAATTTAAAAACAAAAAATAGTAATGATTGTAAAAACAAAAAGAACTCAGTTAGAAAAAAAAGAATACATAAAATTGGCTTATGAAAACCTATTAAAATCTTTTTGGTGGGCATTGTTGGTACCTGTTGCATGGTGTTTGTTTTATTTTCTGGCGCCATCTATATGGTGGCTGATTACAGGTGCTATTTTATTGATGATTCTTTTAGGGGGTACTTATTTGCTGCTATGGGCTATTACAAAAAATGCACAATTTGAAATGCTTTTCCAAAAATACTCATACCAAATAGATAGTCGTATGCTTACTCTTATGATAAATGCTAAACAAGGGTCTCCAATTCAATGGTCTCAAATACAACGAGTAGAAATAAAAAACAATGATTTCATCTTGTATATGAACAGAGCTACCATGTTTGTTATACCAGAAAAATGCTTCAATAATCCAAACGATTACAAATTTACAAAGTCTATAATAGAGAAAAAAGGTTTAATCAAATAAGCATTTCACTAGCTTAGACTAGAATACTTAACTATATTTACATCTTACAAAACTAAGATCGCACATTATGCCTTGGTTAACTAGAAAAGAAAAAGGAATATCTACACCTACAGAACAAAAATTAGAAGCTCCAGATGGCTTATGGTTTCAATGTCCAGAGTGTAAAGAAGTAGTACAATCCAGAGAACATGCTGCAAATGCTTTTACATGTCAGCATTGTAACTATCATTCCAGAATTGGTTCTAAAGAATATTTTGATATTCTGTTTGATGGAAACAAGTTTACGGAATTAGATTTTAATCTTTCTTCTGCAGATCCATTACATTTTGTAGATACTAAAAATTATCCAGACAGAATAAAAGCTACACAAATAAAAACCAAGCTTGTAGATGCTGTAAGATCAGCCTATGGGCAAATGAATGGCAATGATGTAGTTATTAGCTGCATGGACTTTGCTTTTATTGGTGGTTCTATGGGTTCTGTAGTGGGTGAAAAAATAGCCAGAGCTATAGATTATGCTAGAGAGCACAAAATTCCGTTTTTGATGATTAGCAAAAGCGGTGGTGCCAGAATGATGGAAGCAGGTTTTAGCCTTATGCAAATGGCAAAAACATCTGCAAGATTAGCTTTATTAGCGGAAGATAAAATACCGTATATTTCTTTATTGACAGACCCTACCACTGGTGGTGTTACAGCTTCTTATGCTATGCTTGGCGATTTCAATATCTCAGAACCTGGTGCCTTGATTGGGTTTGCTGGTCCAAGAGTAATAAAAGAAACTATAGGAAAAGACTTACCCGCTGGTTTTCAGAGTGCAGAATTTGTCTTAGATCATGGTTTTCTAGATTTTATTGTAGACAGAAAAGAATTAAAAAACAAATTGAGTACACTGTTAGAAATGCTTTCATAATTCAAAATTTTGTAAGCATTGGTAGTAAAAAAAGACTCTACTAGAAAATCATACTAATATTCAGGTAGAGTCTTTTTAAGTACGTAAAATAACAGTTTATATTTTTATACTGTACTTTGGCAAAGGTAAAATTTTTGAAATTTTCTCTTTATTCTTTTTTACAATGCCTATCCATTTGCCATAGTAGCCAAACATTTTACCCAAGCGTCATTGGTATTTAAGCTTTCTACCAAATCCCATTTTTGACCCCCTTTATGTAAAAACACTTCTTGGTATGTTTCTCCTATTTCTATGTTGGTTTCTAAGCAGTCTGTAACAAATGCAGGCGAAAAAGCCAACACACGCTTCTTGCCCATGGCAATAATATCATCTATGGTAGTATCTATATACGGCTTTATCCATGGCGTTTTGCCAAGTCTAGACTGAAAACAAACAGTATAATCTCCTTCTTTTATGCCTAATCTTTTGACAACTTGTCTTGTGGTTTCATAGCATTGGGCTTTATAGCAAAAATAATTGTTTTGGTTATAATTTCCACAACAAGAGTCACTTAGTTGGCAATATCCATTACAACTTCCTTTTAGAATTTGGCGTTCTGGTAATCCGTGATAGCTAAAAACAAAATGGTCATACTTGTCTTTTTCTAAATAAGGTTTTGCTACTTCTTCCCATGCATCTATAAACGCTGGGTTTGCTGTAAACGTAGAGATAATTTTTAAGTTTGGAATTATCTGCCAAGTGCCCAGTTCTTTGGTTATGGCTTCTATGGTAGAGCCAGTAGAAGCAGACGCATATTGCGGATACAACGGTATAATGGTTAAATCTTTAATGCCTTTATTTTTAAAAACCTCCATAGAAGCTTTAAGTGTTGGGTTTTGATACCTCATACCAAAGGAAACTACATACTCATCTCCAAGATATTTTTGTAGTTTTTCTTTCAATTCTAAACCAATATACAAAAGGGGAGATCCTTTTGCTGACCATAATTTTTTGTATTCTTCAGCACTCTTGGGTGCTCTAAATGGTGCAATGATTAAATTAATTAGAAACCAACGAGAAACGGCTGGAATATCAATTACTCTCCAATCCATTAAAAATTCTCTTAAATATTTTCTTACATCGCCTGTTTTGGTGCTATCTGGTGTACCCAAATTTACTATATATACTCCTTTAGTTGCTCTAGACATACATTGCTATTTTTTGTAAAAGTAACAATTATAGTCACAGAAAGGTTAAAGAAATATATTTTTTACTCTAGATTTTAAAATTTAGTGTATCAGAAACTATACTAATATCAAAAAGGGTATCTAATAAAAACTATTATTGTTTTTAACCATGGGATTTTAGTAGTAAAAACCTGTGCTATTTCAGCAATATCAATCCACAAAATAACGTAAATTCAAATACTTAGGATTTGTCTTCCATATCAACGAGGTGTTTTACTGATAAAAAAATTAACTTCCCCAACCTTCTCTATCCATGCTTCTGTATTGTATTGCTTCTGCCAAATGTTCTACTTTTATTTCTTCGCTCAAGGCAAGATCTGCAATTGTTCTAGAAACTTTCAATATTCTATCATAAGCCCTTGAAGATAAACCCAATCTTTCTATGGCAGTTTTTAGTAGCGCTTTTCCGGCAGTATTTATAACACATAATTTCTTAACATCCGTTGCTGTCATCATACTATTAGAATGAATTTTCATTTGATGAAGGTCAAATCTCTTTTGCTGAAATTCACGAGCAGCTATAACTCTAGCCCTTATCTTGTGGCTAGACTCTTGCTCTTGTGAAGAAGTCATTTTATCAAAAGAAACAGGATTTATCTCCAAGTGCATGTCTATCCTATCCAATAAAGGACCACTTACTTTTGCTAAATAGCGTTTTACATTAGCCGCAGAGTCTGGGTGGTTTCCGTCTCCTTTATAAAAATCGCCAGACGGACTTGGGTTCATGCTGGCTAACAACATAAAATTTGCTGGGAAAGTAACGCTGCCTCTAGCCCTACTTATTGTTACCATGCCATCTTCTAAAGGTTGTCTAAGTACCTCCAATACTTGCCTTTTAAATTCTGGTAATTCATCTAAAAATAAAATGCCGTTATGAGCCAATGATATTTGTCCGGGTTGTGGATTTCCGCCTCCTCCTACCAAAGCAACATCACTTATGGTATGATGCGGACTACAATAAGGCCTATGAGCAACTAATCCTTGGTTTCCGGATAATTTTCCGGCTACGGAATGGATTTTTGTAGTTTCTAATGCCTCATGCAGTGACATTGGAGGTAAAATTGTTACTAGTCTTTTTGCCAACATTGTTTTTCCAGACCCTGGGGGGCCTACCATCAACACATTGTGTCCACCGGCAGCGGCAACTTCTAAGGCTCTTTTTGCACTCTCTTGCCCTTGTACATCAGAAAAATCGAAATCGAAATTTGTGTATGAGTCAAAAAATAATTCTCTTGTGTCTCTTTTTAGGGGCATTATTTTTAAATCTCCATTTAAAAAATCGAAAGCTTCTTTGAGCGTAGAGACGGGAATAACGTCTAAATCTGTAACTATGGCTGCCTCTTCTGCATTTTCTTTTGGCAAAATAAACCCTTTTAGACCTTGTTTTCTGGCTTCCATAGCTATGGGTAGCGCGCCTTTTATGGGTCTGATTACACCGTCTAAAGCCAACTCTCCCAAAATCATGTATTGATCTAAACACTCAGAAAAAAGTTGTTCGGAGGCTTGTAAAACAGCTACCGCAATAGGCAAATCAAAAGCTGCGCCTTCTTTTTTTACATCTGCGGGAGCTAAATTTACTATTGTTTTTTGTCTAGGAAACTGAAATTCAGATACTTTTATGGCACTTTCTACCCTATGCTGACTTTCTTTTACGGCATTGTCTGGCAAACCAACCATATAAAAATCTTTGCCTTGTGTTACATTTACTTCTATGGTTACCATAGAAGCGTCTACTCCATACACAGAACTACCAAAAGTTTTTGCCAGCATAATTAAATCAAGTTATTTATCTGAAATAAAGATACAAAATTATACATAAATCAGTTTTAAGAATGTTTTATATTGGCAATAATGATCTTTATGTATGCACATTGTATTGAATGCAAAAGTAGTGTATAGCCAATAAACAAATTTTGTATTGAATTTTACAATAGAATACCCACTTTTATATTTATAGACGAATAGTTATAAGGAAAAGCTAATGCTTTTCTTGGAATTTGAGAATTATTTTGGTCTGCTGGCACACCAGAATCTAGGTATTCTGTCTTTGAGAAAAAAACATTTTGTTTTTCCTCCTTTAAAAAATCTTCGTTTTTATTGGCAATAGCAGAGACTAGTGTTTGTGTTCTTGGTTTCATAGAATTGTGTGCAACTTCTAGCTCTATAAAATATTTTTCGTTTGATTCACCACCAAAATTATACCCCAAAGAAGCTGAAAATCCTTTAACAGGATTCCCTTTTATCTTCCATCCATATTCTAGAAGGTTGTTATTAAAGTAAAATTCTTCTTTAATCTTTATGGAAGAAAAACCTATGTTAGGTCCTAATTTAGTATATAAAAATCCATTGTATTTGTTTTTTGCAAGTTTAAAACACACTTTAGGATTCACAAACAACGTATTTGCTCTATTTTTTTGAGATAATTTGTTGTACTCAGACTGCCCTTGGATTTCATAAAAATAAGTATGTCTGTTGGTAAAACCAGCTAAATATTCTACATCCAGTTCTAAGTCTATACTTTCAGATGCTTCATAATTTAATAACCAACCAAATTTTATTCCTTTGCCAAAAGTATACCCCTCTGTACTTTGGTCCAAACCCCCATCTTCTGCTACAGAACTAGAAATCCATTTAGATTGTCCATACAAAGGCAAATTTGCTGAAAAGGAAACTCCAAAACTAAGTTTACTTGGTTCTTGAAGTTCTGATTCTACTTGAGCATGAGATACAATGGCTACACTTATGAAAAGCGCAGAGAGTATGCAATGTTTCATTTTAAAGGAATTGGGTTTATACGTTTGCAAATTTATACTTTTGAATCTAAAAAGCTAATAAAATTTGGTTAATGGTTTATTCTAAAGCGCTCATAAAATATATTTAAAATGCCTAGCACAATAAAATTTGGTAAAGAATAAATATTAATGGACTTGTTAAGTGTTTTCTCTAGATAAAAATCAATCTATTTCAAAACTCTAAAGAATCAATTAAGAAGGTATTATTTGTACTTTTGAAAAAATCTTTGTGAATATCCACAATGATACCCGTTTCTATTTTTTTTGCGAAAAGGATCGAAGCGGAGCTCTTTTTTGCTTTTTCAGCAAAAAAAGCGAGAGCGTAGAGCCTGACCCGATAGGGTTTTGCCCAAAATCACTAATCAATTCCTATACTGGTACAATAACGGATATTTACAAAATCTTTTAATTTAAGCATACTCTATAGCTTTGAATTAAAGAAATATAAAATGAACACTTAGGTTTTATTGAAAAATCATAAGAAGCTATTGCTCTGTTTATGATGTATTAATAGCCCCAAATGACTCCGCCTATAGAATTTTTGGATGCATGGGTAACGGAGTTTAGGCAGTTTTCATTGTTTGTAAGCCTAAGTAGTCCTAAAAAAGCAAAAATTAAAGCTTCTTTAAAATCTATTATTTCTGGACTAGGTAGTACTATTGTCGTTTCAGTTTTGGATTGAGTAAGTTCTATCAAAAAAGTATTGTGTGCCCCTCCGCCAGATGCCAATACCTCTTTTACTTTATTATTATTTAAATAATTGCTTAGATAAACAGCTATATATTCATAAGAAGTTCTTAATGTATTTTCTTCTGAATATGAATCATTTATAAAACCTAAAAAGGTTTCGAAATCTTCTCTTGCCAAAGATTTACCTCCTTTATTATTAGTAAATTCTAAGAATTGATTGAGTAATATGGGTTCTATTTTTCCTGATCTTCCTAATTTACCGTCTTTGTCATATTCTAAATCATAATATCTTTTGGTAAGGTAGTTTAGCAATAGGTTGCAATACCCTAAATCTTGTGCTATAATCTGCTTGTCTGATTTTGTAGATATATTAGAAATGCCGCCTAGGTTTAGACACGCTTGATAGTTTTTAAATAAAAGTAAATCTCCAATAGGTACAAGGGGAGCGCCTTGCCCGCCAAGGGCAACATCTAAAGACCTAAAATCAGCAATGGTTTTAATGCCTGTTTGAGCATAAATAGCGGCTCCGCTACCTATTTGAGTTGTAAAGCCTGTACTTGGCGAATGAAAAACCGTATGCCCATGACTTGAAATGAAGTCTATTTCACAGGTTATGGTTTCTAAAAACGCATTGATTTGGTTTCCGCAATACACACCAAAATCATGATTTAACTGCATAAGTTCTAGACCAGAAAGCAAATGAGCAGATGCTAGTTTACTTTTCCAAGGTTGTGTGTAAGGAATGGTTGCTGTTTTGTGAATGTTAAAAATAGAATGGTTTTCTATATTAAATGTTGCACAACAAATATCTAGTCCGTCAAGTGATGTGCCAGACATTAAACCTAAAGCAGTGAAATTTTTCTTTTCCAAAGTATAAAACATAACAGATGATAAACAAAGTTAAAAGAATTAATCCACTAAAATTCTAATAATAATTTACAAGCTGTTGGGCTTTAGAATTACAAAACACATTGTATAAAGCAAATAACAGAATGACTTTTTTATACTTTTATTACTATATAACGAAAACATATGCTTGATAAACTACTTGTATGCTCAATTTAGAAATCATAGTATATAAAGCATAAATACATATATTTTAAATTAAAGAACCTGTTTTGTACTAATTTACAAAATTATTAATGTGAAAATAGACATACTTTTTCTAACTTGCTTAAGATAATAATATACTAATGAATTTAGTTATAGACATTGGCAATACAAAAATCAAAGCTGGACTTTTTGAGAAAAATAATTTAATTACACATTTTTGTTTTGCTGCCGTAGATGAATTAGAACTTGTTTTAAAAGATTTCAATGGCCAGGTATTGATCTCTAATGTTGCTGACAAAGAACTAAATAAGGTATTTTTGGGCATAAACGCAAAGTGTACGTTTTTGACTAAAGACACACCAATGCCAATAACTATAACCTATGAAACTCCTGAGACTTTGGGTTTAGATAGAGTTTTGGCTTGTGTAGGAGGTTATGAAATGACAAAAAAACCATGTTTAGTAGTAGATATTGGCACCTGTATGACTTTAGATTTTGTAAATGAGCTTGGGGTTTTTGTGGGAGGAAATATATCTCCTGGTCCTGAACTAAGATTTCAGTCTATGCACAATTTTACAGCAAACCTACCGTTAGAACACTTAGAAAAAGAAAGTAAAGAAATTGGAAAAAGCACCAAAGAAGCCTTGCAGAGTGGTGTAAAGTATGGCATAGTACATGAAATTATGGGTACATACAATCAGCTTTTAGAAAAAAATCCATCTATTCAACTGGTTTTAACGGGTGGCTACACAACTTTCTTTGATTCTATGCTAAAAGAAGGCATCTTTGCAGAACCAAATTTGGTTTTGATAGGATTGAATAAGATACTCAATTATAATGTTAAAAAATAAATTACTTGTTGCCTCACTTTTTTTGGGTCTGTCAACGTCTTTTGCACAGTTGGTTCTGAACTCGCCTTATAGTAGATTTGGCATAGGCACAACTCAAAATGCAACCAATGCTTTTTACCAATCTATGGGCGGATTGTCTCATAGTTATGCCTCTAATAAATTTATAAATAATATAAATCCTGCACTTTTGAGTGCAACAGCAAACACCACATTTGATTTGGGGGTTGGCTATAGTGCTTTAAACGCAAAAGAATTGGGAGTAAGCAATAACTCACAAACTGTACTTTTTGATTATTTTAGAATGGCATTTCCTATAAAAAATAGGTATGCGTTTGCATTTTCTGTTTCTCCTTACACATTGGTAAATTACTCTAACAAAACCACTACTGTTTTAGATGAGACAACCAAAGCCATAGATACGTACAAAGGTGAAGGAGGAATTTCTAAATTGAGTATTACAAACAGTTTTTCTATTTTAAAAGATTCAGTAAAAAACAGAACATTTTCTTTAGGAATAGATGCAGCTCTTTTAACTGGCAGCATAGATAAAAGTAGCGAGTCATTGCTAAATATAAATGGAGAAAACAACTTAAGTTATACTAGTTATGTAAACACCAACATTTATAGAGGGTACCAAATAAACGTAGGAACTGCCTATAGAAAAGAAGTTTTTGTGGGCAATACTTTTCAGACCATAAAAAATACGAAGTGCGGAACTGAAAAAATGGGTAAAATTGCCGTGGTGCAAAAAATTGCTTTTCCTGAACAAATTAAACAAAATGCAGAAAATTCTTACATAACTAAGTATGCAATTATCTATCTAAACTCTAATGATGTAAAAATAGAGGATGACATAAAAAATAAAGAACATAGGGAGGTTTTACAAGGTTATTACAACTCTTTTATAAAACCTGGTTATGGAGTTTTAGTGCTAAAAGAGGCTGAGGACATTTCTTTTAGTGATTTAAAAAATGATTATTTAGATTTTGTAAAAGAGTTAAAACAAAATCCTAGCAAAGAAAAATCTACTTATGAAAATGCAAAAGCACTAAGTGAGCAATATTTGCACTTTGGGAGCGGTATTTTTTTTAACATAGGTGCTAGTTTAGAAACAGCTTTGGGTACAAACATCTCTGGCTCTAACAGTATTACTAGAGTTAGAACATCTACAACAGATCCGTTTTCTAGCTACCAGTTAAATGAATTTTTAAAAGAAAATTTAGTGTTGCCAAATACATTTAGAATAGGCATAAGTTTGGATAAACCCATGCCTAAGGGATCTACCGTTTGTGGAAACTCAAAAAAACATGCTTGGGTTACCGGTGTTGATTTTTCTCTACAAAATTGGTCTAACTATGCCAGCAAAGGAGTAAATGAGGGTTTTAAAAATACATACAAGGTAGTTTTGGGTGGCTCTTATACACCAAACCTTAAAAATGAGAATTTGAAATTCAATACAAGATTTAGAAAATTATTAAACACAACTAGCTACCAACTAGGTATAAATCACCAAATTATGCCATTTATGTACAACAACAAAGCCGTTGCAGAGCTTGGAGCAAATGCTGGTTTTACTGTTCCTACAAACCATGAAGGAAGCTTGTTCACATTAAGTTTAGGCGTTTCTACTTTAGGAAATGATTTAAAACAAAATTATTTTAAAGTAGGATTGGGTTTTACAATTGCAGAAAACAACTGGTTTAAACCTGTAAGAATTGGTAAATAAAAAAGAAACATGTCTATGCTTAAAATATTTAATATACTGTTGCTTAGCTTAGCTATAATCTCTTGTTCAGAAACAAAGATAAAAACCTACAAAAAAGTTGATCCTTATACTGGTCCCCAAGTTATTTCTAATGATCTAGATGTGGTTTTTACAGATTCTGCCAAAACAAGCATGAAAATGAAAGCCAAGAAACAAATTATTCTTCAGAATGATAACCAAGAATTTACTGAAGGTTTTGCCTTGGAATTTTATAACGATGATGAAAAAGTATACTCTACACTAAATTCTAATTATGCTTTTTATGATCAGAATTTAGATAAATGGCATATAAAAGGCAAAGTTGTAGTCAAAAACACAGAAAAAGGTCAGATGTTAGAAACAGAAGACCTTTTTTGGACTCCAAAGTCTGGTAGTATTTTAGTAGAAGATAAACATGCTGTAAAAATCACAGAGCCAGACCAAGTGCTTTACGGTATGGGACTACAAGCTAAAGATGATTTTTCATATTACAAAATCAAAAAACCTACTGGTATGCGGTTTTTGTAATACTCTTAAATACTTTGAATTACTACCTTACTATAAGTACGCAACTATCAATTATTCTATAGTACGCTTATGATTGGTGACTTATTTGGTAATGTTCTTAGAGTATAAAAAAACATTTCGTTTTAAAATTACAAATTTACCACAATTACTTTTTATCGGTGATTCTTTATACAGACTAGATATCAGATACACTTTTTGATTTATCCATTTCCCCCAAAAACGCATTGCGGATGCTAAATGATATGTTAGATGTAGAAAAAATTCTACACCTAGAAACTTTTTTATTTTGGCATACTACGGATAGGTAGGGGTGTGAAAAACGACTTGTTTAATACCATAAAACGGGTGATTGAATACCTGTTTAAATGCTAAAGAAAACCTTTTATCAGTCAAACATGACATATTGAATACCAAAAATTACTGACAAGAATAAAGTAAATATTCACAACATAATATGACAAGAATAAGTTGTATATTCACAACATGAGCTATTTTCATCAATTAGACGACTGGCCGAAATTTGGCTATGACAAAAATAGGCTAGAGCCGATTATTTCAGAAATAAACACTCTAGACACTAAATTAAAAACATTAATGTCTGTGATAAGCTTAGAACATCATACAGAGTTAGAAATTAGTGTAACAATAACTGAAATAGTTAAGAATTTTGAAATTGAATCAGTACGATTGAATACTGATGATGTCAGGGCGTCATTAATAAAAAAACTAGGTTTAGAAACAGAACTCTCACCTACAAATAGGAATATAGATGGATATGTAGAAGCTTCTGTAGATGCTATCAAAAATGCTGATTCGCCCCTTACAACAGAAACTTTATGTAAATGGCATAATTGCCTATTTCATAAAGGAATTAACGAATATGGAAAAGAAATAATTGTTGGAAAATATAGAACAGAAAAAGAGGGCCCAATGACCGTAATGTCTGGGACTTTTGGAGTAGAAAATATTCATTATGTTGCCCCAACTGGTGAAAAGGTATTAAATGAAATGGATAGGTTTTTACAGTGGTATAATAATGACAAAACTACTTTACCTTTTATAAAATCCGCTATTGCTCACCTGTGGTTTGTTAGTATTCATCCTTTTGATGATGGTAACGGTAGAATTTCAAGAATTATTTCAGATAAAGCCATTTCTTCAAGCAACAAGTATATAAAATATTACTCTGTGTCTGAGCAAATTCAAGCCAATAAACAAGAGTATTATGCTGTCTTAAATAAAACATCTAAACAAACTAATTTAAACATTACAGATTTTATTTCTTGGTATTCTACACAAACATTAAACGCTTTAAAAGTAACAGAACAAAGGATAGAAAAAATCTTTGTCAATGTGCATTTTTGGGACAAAATCAAAACTATTCCATTGAATGATAGACAATTAATGTGCTTAAAAAAGATATTAAGCAATGAAATATATAATAAAATGAATCGAAGCAAGTACGCTACATTTTTTAACATATCTAATGAAACAGCTTCTAGAGATTTATTAGATTTAGAATCCAAAAAAGTATTGACAAAACTTCCGGCAGGTGGAAGAGAAACAGCCTACTATCTAAAAGAATTAGGTTTACCGATTGAGAAAAAATTTGGAGAAGAAAAACAAAAAGGATTTTCATTGTAAGAAAAAATAAAATAGCAAAAAGCATAGAAAAAAAAGATGTGTATAATATTTAAACAAATTGTATGGCCAGTGAATACGGACAACAATGAAGGAGAAATTTTAAACTTATCTTGTGGGTAACGGAATAATTCTGAAAGAGAGAAGGCCAGCCGATAGGTAGCCCTCGAAAGAAGATTTATAAAGTGATTGGATAATTAAATTTTCTATAATTAATTTAGCTTTACGAACAAAAAAGGGGTTCCCCCTTAAAAAATTGATAGTTGAATTCCTGCAAAAATTGGAATGTTCATCTCGCTTGGTAATTTCACTTTTTCGGTATTGCTTAAATAATATCTAGATAACCAAGCATTAAAATTATCTCTATATTTAGTAAATAACTTCTCTGATATCATATTACCTCCTCCATTATTAAGATGTCTAGAAACTATATCAATACCTTTTTGAATAGCTTCATCCCTACTGTGTTTAGTATTACTTATAGAGCAGCCACCACCACCCCCCCAATTGTCCAATATCCAAAGTCCCAATTACCCTTATATTCACATATACTAATTTTAATATATGCCCATGCTAATGCTTTTTCATTTTTATCGTAATAGATAATTTCACTATTCATACATACACCTTGTTCATTGAATTCAAATACTTTCATTTGATTATAGATTTTAGTTAAACATAATTTTCGATTGTAAAACGCTTAAATTTTTAATCAAACAAAGGGAAGCGGAATAAATAGAGTAGCGGTTTATGCCGAACCGTTTAGTGCAGTATTAAAAATAGAAGTGTAATTTTGAAATATTATGAGGACGTAAGTCCGCTAGGTCACCGATTCCCTTTTGGTACTTTTAAAAAAGCAAAGGAAAATAGATATGTTTACATTTTAAACAAATTGATGAGTCAGTGCAGCGGCCAACAATGAAGGAGAAAATATAAACTTATCTTGTGCATAGTGGAATAATTCTGAAAAAGGGGAAGGCAGACGATAGGCAGCCCCACGCAAGAAGATTTATGAAACGATTGGATATTTATCTATATATTTAAAATAAATATAAAAAAGTATGAATAAATTACTATTTATAATTATATTTACTACTTAAATAATAATATATTAACATTTAAATCAATTTGAAAAATAGAGGGTTAACTATCTAAGAAAAAATAATAATACTATGAACTTTGATATAGCATACATTCCATACATTTTAAAAGAAATTGGAGTAAGATGTAAAGAACATCGAATAAATAATCAATTAACTCAAAAAGATTTAGCTAGCAATACAGGTTTAAGTCTTAGCACTATTTCTAAATTAGAACAAGGAGACTTAAATATAAGTTTTGTTAAATTTTTATTGATTTTAAGGGTTTTAGGTTTAGCAAATAACATGGATATGCTACTACCAAAACTACCTGATTTAAGTATTTTTACTATGAGTAAAGAGGATTATACAATAAAGAGATTTAAAAAAGATGCTAAATAATAAAGTAGAAATAAGACTTTTTGATCAAACAGTAGGTGTTTTAGTTAAAGATGATGTTAATGTCATGTTTAAATACGACAAATAATTTATTAAAAGTAAACTTGAAATAAGTCCTTTTCTAATGCCATTATCAAACAATGTATATAGGAATAATCGAGAATGGTCAAAATTAATTACATACCTCCAGTTTTTAGTGATTCATTGCCAGACTCATTTGGAAATAAAATAATTGAAGGATATTTAATAGCAAAAGGTATTAATATTAAAAATATAGATCCGTTAATGAAATTACAATATATTGGTAATAGAGGTATGGGTGCATTAGAATACTCACCTAAATTTGATAATATATTTTTCAATGAGACTATAACACTTCAAGATTTACAAAAATTAGCAGAATTAGGAAATAAAAAAGTTGAAACTTTCGAATCAAATATCTTTTTAGACGATTCAATTAGTCATATTTTACACTTGGGTGGTTCAGCAGGCGGAGCAAGACCTAAAGCAGTCATAGCTATAAATAAAAATACTGGAGTTATAGTATCTGGTCAAAGGAAACTAGATTCAAATTATGAACATAAACTAATTAAAATAGAGGGTGCTTTAAACAATGTGTTAGGAGACCCAATTGGGTATGGTAAACTAGAATATACCTACAGTAATAAAAACACAAGTTCTTAAAGGTATAACACATTTATCTGCCATCGGTAACAAAACCCAAAAAGATGTAATTTTAAGAAGATTAACAGCCCACCAATCAAATATTGTAGATGCGGAAATGTTGTTTGAAGACTTACATAAATACGGTTTGTTTACAAATAGCAAATTCATGTCTGTATTTATGGATGAAGACTCCTATTTATGGTTGTTCACAAAAAATAATAGTGAGAATTATAACCTAAATCTTAAAAAAGGAAATGATGCTTTCATTGAATGGGTAAAGACTAAGGGTGGGACAGTTGTTAATCAGGCGGGGAGTTTGGTGTCAAAGCTTGATAATACTTTATTTTCAGTACTTAAAGAAAAAGTTAATCAACTTGATAATGTTTTAAAACCACAATTTTTAGATGACTTCGCAAATGCTACGGATGATGTGCTTAAAAAACTACAAGATGAGAACTTGTTTGATGTTTGGAAGAATGATATAAGAAGTACTGATATTACAGAACTTACGTTGTACAAAAGCAAAGGAAGTTTAAGGAATGACTATTTACAAACTATCGATGGATTAAAACAAGAGGCGCAAACGCTATTATCACAAAATAAATTAAAAGTTGAAGTTGCAGAAACAATGTGTAACAAACGCAGGCAGATAACTACGGATTTCAAAGGAGCAACTCCAGATGATTTACTTGAATGGATTTATAAATTTAATGATAAACGTTATACATCTAAAGGATATGGAGATAAATGGGGTCAAACTTGGGAAGGGGCTAAGAAAATGCAAACTGACCGAGGCGTAATAGGAGAAGCGGTGTATGATGCTATAATTAAGGGGTCTTCTACTGGCTTGGGAACGAAAGAAGATTTAGGATTGGCATTATAAAATAGTTTTGGCTCTGATGTACTTCCTTTACTTGAAAAATATCGAATGACAACTAAAATTTCTAAATAAATGAAAATTACTGCGTACCGTTTCTCAAAATTAAAATATATTGAAATTGAAGAAAATATAATATCAAAAGAGTTTAGTATTGATTCAGATACTAAACAAAAACAATTTGGAAGATATGATATAATTAATACTAAATTTTTAGCTATTTTCAGTCGTCAAAATAAAAATTATATTTTATTTGAGCAACAACTACATGAACTTAACGATAGTATTTCTATTACCTACCATTGTGAGCAGAGTAAAGAGGAAAGGAGTTGGATAAAGATTTATAAAAAAGGGGATTTAATATTAGATATAGATTATAAGAATAACCAAGAACCTTTTAATAACCCCTTTGATGGATTTGAAGATTGGGGAGTTGTGAATTTTGCATATCATTTGGCAGAATACATAAATAAAGTAAGGGAAAATCCTAATATAGTATTATTTCCAAATGAATAAAACCATTCAAATATTATTTCTTTTCCTCGTTTGGTTTACCAACCAAGTAAATGCAACACCTGTATTTGTAAAAGTTACGTTACCAAGTTATGAGTTTACATTTTCAAAAACAGAAAATGTAAAAGGAGAAAGTGTTGTAAAAATTGGGGTTCAGAATTTTGCAAGAAGTGGTATTGAGGAGCAAAATTCATCAATTTCAAAACCATCAAGGAAGAGTTGTGTAAATAGGAGAATCGCGCGCGCGAGGAATGTTAAGGCAGTGAATGGGGTGGGGAGTTTGGTGTTTGGGTCTGCAAGACAATTTGTTAGGACGAAATATGGACAAAATGTACTCAATCAGTTAACTGCTAAATTTGGAGTTGCTAACGATGGAGCAGCTGCGGTAATTCTTCAAAAATGGGGCGATGACGCTTTGGTAATTTTAAATAAATCAACAGTAAACAATCTTGATGATGCTGCCAAAGAATTAATAAAAAATAAACCAATGTATCGTTATGTTAATGAAACGTCATTTAACTTCGGCAAGCTAAAAACACAAGGTTTAATTGATGCATCTCCTTCACAATTCCCAGGTTATGCAACTTTAGATAAAATTGATGATGCAACACAAGCACAATCTATTTTACAACTCCCCAAAAAGCCAACATGGGTTGCAGAATTTTCAAGCACACAAATTATTAATGACGTAAGATTTCCTACAGCTAAATTTAATAATGCTGATTATATAGAAGTTGTAACTAGAAGTTATCCTGAATGGGGCGTTGGTGGTGGTAGTCAGTTTATTACCAACTCTCAAATTAAAGTGGCAAGATTAAAGAATTTAGTGACTGGAAAAATTATAGACAAATTTTTGCCTGAAAACTTTCCGAAAGTAATAAGTGATGGAAAACAAGGAAAGCATATTCTTGGCCACAACAATTATGAAGCGGGTAAAAGTATTTTAGAAGTAGATGCAAAAGTATTATTGGATGGCCTAAATAAAGGGGATTTTGAAATTATTAGAATTAATCAAAATAATATTATAGTTAAGTTCGACAACGAAATAGGTACTTTTTATCAAGAGGGTGTTCCTGTTGGTAAATCAAAATACGGTACAGTTCATTTTGGAATTTCTGACGCTCATATAGTTCCTGCTAACCCAAATCAATTTTAAAATGCTGTTAAGGAAAGATATTTTATTATCACTATCAAGTTCTTTACTCGGAGAGGTTTACCCTGCGATAAGAAAAGTTGTTTTCAGATATAAAATGGAGGAAAAATATTTTTTATTAAGATTTTATCTTGATAGAGAACCAAATAAAAAAGACGAGGAGACTGCAAGTGTCGTGTTATCAGAGTTTATATCAAATTTTAGTCATAAAGAATTTGAAAAAATAGAATCTGAATGTGTGTTTTCTAATGATTTACAAAACAAATTAGATGTTTTAGATGGTCAAGTTTATTCTAGGAAAGAATATTTTGATTAAAATCAATTAGACAAATCATAATTAGATGGCAAATCCAAAATAACAAAGGATTTGCCATCTTCATTTAAAGAAATGATTTTTTTTTCATCAAGTTCAATAAGAAATTTTTGCAAATATTCTTTTTGGGATTGGTTTTTTACAAAATCATCCAAAGTCCATTCATTTCCAAAGTTTCTATAGAAGAGTTCCATTTTAGTTAAAAATTTTTGCTTTAATTCTTTTTTTGACATAATATTATTTTATACCGCTAAACCAGTATTTAAAGCATTAGAAAGTGTATCACGTAGCTTTTTACTTGCCACTAAGCCATCTACAATGTTATAAATAGATTGTTGTTCTTTGCTGTCTAAGAGTTCAATAAGGCGTAGTTTTTCCATAATAGTTTTACCCCACTGGTCGTAGCATCCGCTACGACCCATTATCAAAAGAGCGTCCGCTCGTACTTAACACTTCTTTTTATTCTAAATATATCAATTCTATATTACTTTTACCAGCACCAAAATATGCTGAGCAACTACTATCTAGCCATTCTTCTGCTTTTTGCACAAAACCTTGTTCTACAAGATTGTTATGAATATAATTAACTTTTTGATTGATAACATCTTCACTATATAACTCAATAGGATGATTATCATTTCTCCAAAGCTGATAATTTGTATTTTTACTATTTTGCTGACCAGCTTCTGCTAGCAATACATGATTTGTCATAATCACATAACTATACAACTCTAG
>JAYVIQ010000020.1:0-8692 GCA_043770215.1 Cytophagales bacterium
TAGTTGATAAACCGTTACAAACGGTTAAGGAATTTCGTTGAGTCTTAGTATCTTTGTAAGATTGCAGTAACGCTTTGCTATACTACAATCAGCGGGGGGAAATTTCACACCACCTCAAAATACATTTTATGATGGGATTTTAGGATACGAAAATCATACTGAACAAAAAATAGTGGAATATCTTCGAGCTAAATATTTGAACAATAAGAATGTTACTGAAGCAATTGAAATAGTTTCGGAACGACCGTATTGTGCAAACTGCGTTGATATTGTTGACCAGTTCCAAGCAGAGTTTAAAAATATTATAGTCACAAGGGTTGAAGTTGTGAAATAATATAATTTAAAAAAGCCTCTTACGAGGCTCTTTCTATGTCAAACAGATATTTATCATTTATTGAAAGTCTGTAAAGAAACTCAGTAAAACTATTTGTAATTTTTATAAAATCAAGTTGATTAGTTCCCTCTCTATAATAATAAATTGGAGGATTATTTCCCTCATTTAATTTAAAGAAAACAAATTGATAACCTTGGCTCATCCAAAAAACAAAATCATCTTCAGTTAGTTTTTTTTCAAAATTATTCTCATCAAGTAACTCATTTGACCATTCCTTTAAATTCAATAACTCATTTAAAAAACAAGAATGTCCTTTTAAAAAACCGTTGGGAGTTCCATTTCCCATTAGCATTAAATATTGGATATAGCTTTGTGGTAGACTTTTGCTTATTGAGGATTTTAAAAAATCAATCTCTTGATTTGTTGCAGGAATTAATTCAATTCCATTTTGCGTTACATTGTTTGCAATATCTAAAATTGAATTTTCCATTATTTAGCATACGATTTACCAGTTCTATAATCACGTAGATAGGCATCCATTACGTTGAATAGTTCCCCTACTGGTCGTAGGTTAAGCATAGCGATCCTAGGACCTATAATTGAGAGAGCGTCCGCTCGGCCATAACACAAATACATATTTCAAATCTAGCAAATATTTTCTATTTTTAAGGCATGGCAAGAAAGTATAAATTTCACGATAACAAGAAGCTATATTTTGTGACTATCTCACTAATCAATTCCACTACTAGTACAATTACGGATATTCATAAAAAGTAATTTAAATTATATACATCAAAATCCAGTTCGTTTTGGTTTGGTAGATAAAGAAAAAGAATATTTGTATTGCAGTGACAGAAATTATTATGGTATAAAAGGTTTGAAAGAGCTAGATATGATTTAGATTTTTGGGTTTTAGAAACCGTATTGCAAATGCTTTTTTTTATTTCTAACAATGCTGTTGTATGAGGTAAAAACGATACTTATGTGTTTATGTGTGGGGAAAGCCATAGCGCAACTTATAAAAGCTATAAATGATGATTTACTTAAGCAATACCCCCTGCAGGAATTCAATCCCCTACAGTTGTTTAACAAGTTGTATTTTTAGTAGAAGCTAAAGTAGATAGTAGAGTTATCTATTTAAAAAACAATTAAAAATGTTGTAAATTGAAGCAATAATGCAACATCATATGTTGTATGTCTCGCAAAAAAAACGGATATTGGGAATTAAGTACAACAAAGTTGGGAAAATACAAAAAGCATTCTAATAATTATTCTTATTACTTATACCTAGTGACTCTGTAGCGAAAGTAAGAAAAAAAAATATAAATCTAAAAGTAATGTCATATGTTGGAAGTATGGTATTTACTCAAAGTACAAGAAGTATTATAAATGTAAATATTAATGACCACTCACATACTATTTCCTGAAATACGGGTGATGGATCAGCAGATGGTTTAGTAGTTTTGGCTCATGAAAATCGACCGCCTTATTACGCATTGGCGTTCATTATGAAACTACCTTAACTATCAGTTTTAAAATAATCCAAACAAATTTCAATATAAAATGTACACCTTAATTAAAGAAAATAGAGCAATATTTTTTACAATATTTATATCCCTTCTGTTTTTAATTTTAGAAAATATTAATGGTAGATTTACTATGGTAGATTACGAAGTTTATCATAGAGCAACAATACGCTTACTTCATGGTGATGAACTTTATAAAGTTTATTATGAAGACACACATTACATATATAAATACTCTCCTGTAGCTCTGTATATTTTTATTCCTTTCACTATTTTCCCATTATGTATTGCCAAGTATTTGTATTGGATATTTTTGACTGCATGCATATGCTTTAGTTTCAGAATTGTACCAGCTTTTTTTGATAGAAATGATATTAATCAAAACAAACTTTCTCTTGTAGTTCTTTTCATGGCATTACATTTTACAAGAGAGTTACATTTAGGGCAAGTGAATTACCTTATTTTCTTTATGTACCTGTTATGTGTTTTGTTATATAAAAGTGGTAAAAGTGTCCTTTTTGGATTGCTTTTATGTTTTACTTGTTTTATAAAACCTTTCGGATTCATTTTCTTACCTTATTTAATCATAAAGAAAAAGTATAAAGAAGTTCTATGGTTTTCAGTATTTCTAGTCATTTTGTTTGTATCACCTTTTCTATTTTACCACTCTTACAGTTCATTTTTGTCAATTTACCAAGGTTGGATTAAAGAATTACTTATTGAATTAAGCCATAAACAATCACTATTATCTGATAGTAACCATACCATTTTCTCTGTAGTTGCTAGGTATACACCAATAAAATATTTAATTAATAGCGAAATTTTAGCAAAATTGTACCAATTAACTTTATTGGGAGTAATAGCAACCATCTACTTTTTTTTCCAGAAAAAAGGGAAAGATAAGTTCTCATTTGTGGCTGATTTATCTTTTCTTATTGCACTTATTCCATTATTAGCTTTTACAAGTGAAAATGCTTTTTGTTTCACTTGTTTTGCAATGATTTTAATTTGGATTTCATACCATGAGTTAAAAATTGTTGAAAAAATGATTGCTATACTTGGAAGCTTGGTAATAGGGTTTAATTATTCAGATATTTTCGGGAGAAATATTTCAACACTAATTGACCAGCTCTCATTAATAAGCCTTGGTGCTATCATGTTGCTTTTTGTTTTGTTTCAACTCAGAAGAAGGTCTATTTTATAAATTTTAACACTCTTTTTGAATCGTTTATATAATTATTTATATGTAGTATTGGTAGCGTAAGACAAGCGAATTGAAGCGGTTCTAGGATTTAGAATTAAGACAGCGTTTTTTTAAACAGTATGCAACAGCATATTTTTTCAATAAATTCACATAATTGCAACAACTATTCATTTCTTGAAGATAAAAATCTGTATTTCGTAACTTTTACAATAGTTTATTGGCTAGACCTGTTTATAAGAAATGAATGTTTTTTTTTAACGGAATATAAAAATACTACTAAAATTCAACGGTTTATAGGCTGCTTTTGGTTTTAGGTATATAGTTAGAGAAGTTAAAAGTTACAAACCAGAGAGGGGTGTGATGGAGTTAGTGAATAGAGCAATGCCTCTATAATACAAGGTGGTAAGAATGATTTACTTACCTATGACCAAAAAGAGCATATATTTGTAGCTAAAGTAGCTTTTTTTTAAACCTTACACAAAAAAAAACCAGTCACTTGCATGACTGGGTAACTAACATAAAAGTGTAACCTATTTAAAAAGTTAAAATTAAAATAAATTTTTTAGTCAAATAAAATCTTGGAAAAAGTGCCTGATATCTTTACCATGTAGATGTTTTTGGGCTGACTTGATAAGTCTATCATTTTACTTTTTCCCTCCATAACTTTTTGTCCTAGAGTAGAATAGACTTCCCAAGTTGTTTCATTATCCAATTGAAAAACTCCTGTGGTGCTATGGTTAGGATATATCATGTGCGTTTCGTTTTCGAGTAGATCATCTACATCAGTTGTCAAATTAGTTTTCACAGTTATCTTATCTAAGTTAAAACCTGCCTTTTCCATTTTAAATCGTAAAACATGTTTGCCTTGAATCAATGTTGCCTGTTTTACAAACGTATTGTACGCATTCCAATTAGATGAACTTGGAATTGCTACGTTTGTGAACAAAGGATTACCATCTATGTTTACACTCAAACTTCCGCCAGCATTGGGCGCTGAGGTTTTAAATTCAAAATCATACTTATTGGTATTTTTTACATCTACCATATACTCTGTCCATTCTCCAGCAGCTATCCAACTTAGAGCAAAGCCACCATTTATAGGCAAAACATCTACTCCATCTGTACGGTACACATTTCCTTGGTTAGAAGGTTCATTATCTTTATAACTGGTACCTTCTCCACCTTTGTCATAGTTTTCGGCTTCTATAATACCAGGCAAAACAATGGCGGTTCCTGAATAAGGAGTTTTTGATTCTTTTACCCAGCAAAATTTTGCAGTTCCAGCGGCAGGGTCTCTAGTAAAAGTATTTACATTACAATTTACATTCGTTTTTTGATTCCTCAAGTAAACGAAGTTTCCATTACTCCCAAATGCAATATCCATTGTTCCAGTAACTGTTACAGAACCAAATTCTGGGGTAGAATAGGAGTAACCATCAGGGCCAATTGGTGTGAATGTTGATGGTACTTGTGCTTTTCCTGTCCATAGAATAGCATTTCTAATCAAACGACCAAAGTCAGAATTGGACACATAATCAGTTTCTTTGTGTCCTAATGCGGTATAAAACGAACGTCCGCCATCATAATCTTTGTACCAAGCTACTGGACGTGCGGCATCGTATGTTTCTGGTCCTGTAGATCTAACGGTGAGTAAATTTTTATTTCCACTGTAAAGATATCCTTTACAATCTGTTCTTCCCCAGTAGTACCATTCTTCTTTTTTTGTCCAAGTGTTTTGCAAATCAGCTACAATTTCATGTCCTTTTGTTACATCCATAGTGGCTTCAGGATAAGTATTTATATGATACGGACATGTTTGCACAATGGCGCCAACCAAATCATTGTACCAAGACCAACTTTTATCATCATACGTATTGCTGGCTGCATGTATACCCACAAAGCCGCCCCCATTTCTTATAAAATTCTGAAAATCAGTTTTTTGCTGAGAATTTAAAAGATTATTACCAGAAGTGTTTCCCCACACCACAACATCGTATTTGGCAAGGTTAGCGGCATTAAAATCAGCTGGATTTTCGGTAGACACAGTATTCCAGCCGTTGGTTGTGCCTAGTTCAGTAATCATTCTAATACCACCAGCAATTGCGCCTTCATGTCTAAAACCATTGGTTTTACTAAAAATCGAGACATTTTTTTTGGATGCCATTGCATATTGTAATCCACCCCAAACATGATCAATAAAAATAGGGTTTCTATACGGTTCGCTGTTGTGTCCCATTCCGGTGTACCAAGCTCTACCTCCCTCAAACTCATGGTACCAAGAGATAGAATGTTCTTTGTTAGAATTAGGATCGTAGCTTTTCTCGTTTACCGTTGTTAGAATTTTAAAACTCTTATCAGGAAGATTAAGTACATCTACATCAAATTTTAGCCATTCGTCTGTTATGTTGAACTTGGCAGGCATATTTTTGGTTGAAATATGAGTAGCGTCTTTTACGATCACTTCGCCCAATGCATTTGCATGCACACCTGTTTCAAAAGAACCAATGAGTTGTTTGTACCAAGGCCAATCTTGCTCGCAATTTGATGCGGCATGAATGCCAACGTATCCTTTACCGCCACGAATAAATTTCTGAAATGCTAAACGCTCACTTGGATTCAATATATATCCATTTGTATTTAAGAAAACAATTGCTTTGTAGGGTGCCAAACCTGCATCAGTAAAATTATTCGAATTATCGGTAAAATCGAATGTAATATTATGGTCGATCCCCATTTTTTTGAACATCGCAATACCATCTGCAATAGATGGGTGTTTCCAGCCAGGTAGTGTACGTGCTGCATTTCGCCATTGACCAATTTCAGAATATACCAAAACTTGAGCCTGTATTTTTAGTATCTGTAAAATAATAAGCAGGATAAAAATCTTTATTTTCATAAGTCTAAAATTTAATTACATCTCATCTACACATTTGCCACTAAAAAGTAAACGCGTATCTAGATTTTATTTAAAAATCAGAATCCTACACAAACTATTCTATAAAATTTTTAGATTTGGTATTAAAAAGTTAAAAGGGTAAAACAAACAGTTTATTTTCTATGTAAAGCTTCATCCAGCCGTTTATAAATTAGAATTAGATTATTTGACTATATATACTTTTTCAATACAAACAGACAATTTAAAATACCTTATAAATTTATTGAAATGAAAAATATAGAACGTTTAACTCAAAAAATAGAAACTAAACCACTTTTCTACATTTTAGCTATTGGCCTTTTCTTAAGATTAGTTGCTGCGTTTACTGCACACGGTTATTATGCTTTTGATGATTATTACTGTGTAGTAGATATTGCTTGGGATTGGACCAACGGAATAAACAGTGGCAATTGGTTTGTAGACGATTATGAGAAAAATGATACCCTTAGAACTATTTACTACCCAGGAATAATCTATTTACTAATACTATTTTCTAAATATCTATTTTTTTTAAAAGATCCTTTTTATCAAATGATTGCTGTTCAGGTTTTTCATGCAGTTGTTTCTTTGCTTATAGTATTTTACTCGTATAAAATTTCTGAAATTATATCCAATAAACGCACCGCATTGATCGTAGGTTTATTAATGTCTTGCATGTGGTTTTTTCCGTTTTTATCTGTGAGGACTTTAATAGAATGGTTTTCTATCATACCAATTTTGAGTGCTATTTATTTACTTTATAAGAATGATTTTTCAAGCAATTTTAAAAATACTGTTCTTACTGGTTTATTGTTTTCAATAGCATTTGCGCTTAGGTTCCAAACAGCATTTATACTTGTAGGTATTCTTATTCCGCTTGTTTACAAAAAACATTTTAAATACATCCTTTATACGGGCATAACTTTTGTTTTTTTTACTGTTTTATTACAAGGGGTAGTAGATTTTTATGTGTGTAATAAACCTTTTGGTAAGCTAATAGAATATGTGAATTACAATATAGAACATTCTGGAGATTACATCACAAGGCCAATTTATGATTACATTATCATAATCCCTTTGCTTTTCCTTCCTCCAATTGGGCTTTTTATTTTCATGGGTTCATTATCAGCTTTTTCTTTTAAAAAATTGCCTTATTTATTTTGGTCAATACTTGTTTTCTTAATGTTTCATTCAATTTTTGAAAACAAACAAGAGCGTTTTATTTTTACAATCCTACCCATTATTATTATAGCAGGTACAATTAGCATGACCGAGTTTTTAAAAAGTCCTTTTTGGCAAAAAAGGAAAAGGTTAATCTCATTTTCTTGGATGTTTTTTATAGTAGCCAATACTATTTTATTGACGTTTATGACTTTGAATTACACCAAAAAATCTAAGGTAGAGATGAGTAGGTTTTTTTATGAAAATTTAAAAACCGGGACGGTCGTTTTTGAAAATGTTCCAGAAGAAAGCACAAATGTAGTACCTGAATATTACGCTGGAAAAAGAGTGAAAAGAATAGACATAAATAATAAAACAGAATATTATAAAATAGATACTGCTTTAAAAACTAAAGTAAACATAGAATTTGTGGTATTTGAAGTGAAACCAACAGAAAAACTAGATGAAAATAGGCTGAGTGAAATGAAAAAAACGCTTCCTAATTTAACGTATGTAAAGAGAATTGAAGGTGGTACTATTGATAATTTTAGATTTAAGCTAAATTCAATTCTTAAAAACTTTGAATATGAAGTGTATTCAAATGAAATAAAAAATTAGCACCTCATATATAGCAGGAAGCATAGATTTGCGCAAGCAAAACAAAACTTGTTAAAAATAAAAGAGCTATGAAATATCTATATAATGGCGTTGCAAACGCCTTTCTCATGCATCCTCGTTACCGCTATCGCTCAAACGAGGACGAGTTGGGGGTAGGACGCAAAGAAACAAACGATTTACAAGCACAAGCAGGAGATTTTACCTACGACGAAATAGGAAACTTGATTAACGATGCTATAGTGCTTACCCAAACGCAATACGTAAAATACCAAGCGAATTACCAAAATCTATATGGTATGCAACCTGAAGATTACACTAGTTATCTTGCTAGCAATAGATTAATTAATGAAAAGCAATACCTTATCTTGTATCCGACAAAAACAAGCGCAGACTACTACAATTACATAACGGATAAAGTAAGTCTAACATGGAGATTAGATGGGAAAGTAAAATCTATATCAACATTATACAATTACATCAGTTTTATTTATGACGCCAATGGTACGCGTGTAGCCAAGAAAAGTAGTAATCCAGGATCTGTTAACGCAGAATATTACCTTACAGATGCAAACGGGCAGACAATGGCAAACTACAAAAGCACAAAAGCAAATACAAGCTCATCTACAGATTTCTTCCTTACAGAAAGACCCATATATGGTAGCTCTAGACTTGGTATAAACTCGCAAAAAATAAAGGTTAGAAACGCAAGCAACCCAAACTTAGAAATAAGCTTTACCAAGCCAAGCCAGTACAGCTATACCACAGGAAGCAAAGCTTACGAACTTAGCAACCACCTAGGCAATGTAATGGTAGTTACAAGTGATATAAAGGAAGGTATAGTAATGCCTACAAACCTTGCTAGAGCCTCATATTACAAAGCCATAGTACTTAGTGCTACAGACTATTACCCTTTTGGCTACCAAATAGAAAACAGA
>JAYVIQ010000021.1:0-2175 GCA_043770215.1 Cytophagales bacterium
TATCAAAAAAAAACACAAACTGATGTTGAGGATTAAAAAGCACTATCCTTGAAAGGATTTCATGAGAATATCTCCCAAGCCCTTCTAGCTTTCCATCCAACAAAAACCTAGCATTTACCCCTATCCTCACATTTATTTATTAATGACCAAACAAACTTAAAAAAATACTATTTAATTCAGCTTATTTTATTGTTATTTTATTTGTTGAACAAGTTAAAAATAAATAAAAAACAAGACATAGTACAAATATCATCAGAGATTGCCGGACTCTTATGTTTTAAATTGGTTAAAAATCAAATGTATTTTATAAAAAAAGCCTTTCTGAAAAAATCAGAAAGGCTTCATAAAATGATGCTAATCTTAATTATTTAGCCATTTTAACAGTTTCTATAATAACTGCTGCAACTTTATACGGGTCTGCTGCAGAATTTGGTCTTCTGTCTTCTAACCAACCTTTCCATCCTTTTTGAACAGTAATGATTGGAATACGGATAGAAGCACCTCTATCTGAAACTCCAAAAGAGAATTGATCGATACTTTGTGTCTCGTGCTTACCAGTTAATCTCATGTGATTGTCTGCACCGTATACTGCTATACACTCTTTTACTCTAGGAGCAAATGAGTTACATATTTTTTCGTATATTTCTTTAGAGCCACAGGTTCTAAGTACTTCGTTAGAGAAGTTAGCATGCATACCAGAACCATTCCAATCTGTATCTCCAAGTGGTTTACAGTGGTAGTTTATAGCAACACCATATTTCTCAGCAGTTCTTTCAAGTAAATATCTTGCTACCCAAATTTCATCACCTGCCTCAGCTGCACCTTTTGCAAAACACTGGAATTCCCACTGTCCTGCTGCAACTTCTGCATTTATTCCTTCTACATTTAAACCAGCTTCTAAACACAAGTCTAAGTGTTCTTCTACAATTTCTCTTCCGAATGCATTTTTAGCACCTACAGAGCAGTAATATTGTCCTTGTGGCGATGGGTAACCATTTGCTGGAAAACCTAATGGCAAATTAGTTTCTGGATCCCATAAGAAATACTCTTGCTCAAATCCAAACCAAAAGTCATTGTCATTGTCTTTAATTGTAGCTCTTCCGTTTGTAACGTGTGGAGTACCATCTGCATTTAAAACTTCAGTCATTACTAACCAGCCATTGTTTCTGTCTGGATCTGGGAAAATGGCAACTGGTTTCAATAAACAGTCAGATGAACCTCCTTCTGCTTGTTGTGTAGATGAACCATCAAAAGACCACATACCACAGTCTTCTAATTTACCACTAAAATCTCTTTCAATTTTAGTTTTGCTTCTTAAGCTTTGTGTTGGATTGTAACCATCTAACCAGATGTACTCTAATTTTGCTATTGGATAAGACATATTGTTTATGATTTAAGAATAACTTTATTAATCTATTTTCTTTGTTAAGAATTTAGAATTCGAATATAAAACCTTATTTCTTTTTTTAAAAATCAATTTTGAGAATATTCCTTGAAAAATTCAAAATTCTTGGACTATAACACTTGAAATATAAAAATAATACAATTTTACCTTTATTTAAGCACATTAGAATTTCTAAATAATTAGATGACAAACAAAAGGTAGAAAGCAAAGCCTTTAGAAACTCATACTATAAAACTTAACCACTCTAAAAATTAGTGTTTGGTCGTTTTTTTTAATAAAGAAAAAAATAAATTAGCCTTTAAACATTCTAAAAGAGCTATTAACACTCATAAATGGAAAAACTTCAAATTTTATTTTTTGTAATTAGAATTCATTTTAAAGGTACTTTACTCAATAGACTTCATACTTAAATAATAGCTTTAATGCTTCATTTTAAAATCAAAAATTACAATCAAACTAAAACAAAAACTACTGCCATTATGTCACAAATCAAATGATTTTTATATCTTTGTGTAGTATTTGATATACAATAAAGATGCCCGATATAATAACAGACATAGATATAATAAGTCCAGAACAAGCCCAAGCAAGCGAATCTTGTGAATATAGAGTTTCACCTGACGAAAATACTGGCAAAAACCGAAAATTTTATATAGAAAGCTATGGTTGCCAAATGAATTTTTCTGATAGCGAAATAGTAACCTCTATACTCAAAAAAGAAGGCTTTGACAGCACCTCAGATTTTACAAAAGCAGACCTTATACTATTAA
>JAYVIQ010000022.1:0-15483 GCA_043770215.1 Cytophagales bacterium
ATACAAATCCCCTGTTGTAATCATTGATTGTGCGGAACCACTATCCAATGCTCTCAAATCTGAATTTCTTAAATAGTAGTAGAGATACATTTTTGAAACAATTGGTTTATCAACTTCAACCACAATACTAAGATTCGTGATGTATGAAAACCTTGGAGATAATCGTACTTCGCCAGTTCCACTTACACCTCTACATAAAATTAAAATTTGAGGTTCTGCATACATATATTCAGAATAATATCCACGAACTCCGTAGCCAGAAAAGACGGGATAGCCTTGTTCTAAAAATAATTCTGAATCAAGCATTTTGCCGTACTTCATCTTGGTGAATTTCTCTAGTTTCTCAATCTGCCACCCATCAGGCAAATTCTCCAAATCAATTCCCTCCACAAACCACTCCCTATAAACAGCCTGTGCAGTTTCTTCAAGTTTTTGTATCAGTTGTTGGTTTAGATTGATACGGTTTTGGATGGTGTGGTATTCTTTTACTATTTCTTTTTGTTTGTCTATGTGAGGGATGGGTAATTGCATTTCACAAAAATCTTCCCACTCCAAACTTCCTCTTACACCACCAACGGCATGAAAACAAGCTTCTCTGTCAAACTCTGATCGAGTAAACCACATCATAAGATACTCAGGTAAAAGTATTTGCTCATCTTTTACTTCAAAAACTGGATAGGCTTGTGAAATAATCGCTTCGTCAACTTCCTGTAACAAGGCAACTGGCATTTTTTTATCTCGCCTAACTTGCATGGTACTACAAGCAAATTGGTTTTTACGGATGATTTTGTAGTTTTCCATATCTGTCCCTATAATATTAGCAACAGATGGAATAAACTGTTTAGATATACTTAAACCTAAAAGTTGTTTGACTTTTAAGCCTTTATTTCGCTCATCAACGAGCTGAATATGATCACCTAAAGGCTTATAAATTGATTTCATATATTCTTCATTAAATTATTAAGAATAGTACTGTCTTCAATCAGAGAAAAAGCAAAGCACTTTTTACCTAAATCTTTTAAAGAAGCTCCTATATGATACAATTCCTTATTGTCAATTATTAAAAAACGGTCGTGGTATTTACTGCTATGCTGTACCGATAATCCTCCATATTGTTGGTTAAATTTATTGATGTCTAATGTTTTTATTGGGGTGTTTAATTGAGTAAGTATCTTTATAGTTACATTTTCAGATTTATGTACCAACATTTTTAACACTTCTAGGTCTATATAGTTGTCTATAAGTAAAATGCTGGTTTTGGCTTTTTTTATTAATCCAATTATAAATGTGTAAGCTTCAAAAATTTGACCTTGAAAGAAAATATCTTGAGTTATTTCTGTTTTATTGCTTTCGAGTGTTTGAAATATTTTTTCAAAATGTTTATCGTGTAACTGTAGTTTTGTTTGGATACTTTCTACTTGTTGTATCAAACCTGCATTGTTCACTAATAAACGTCGCATTTCTACAAAAGCATTCATAATTTGAATACTCACTGTTATAGCTTTTTCACTTCTTAGAACTGCCGAAAGCATAGCAACACCTTGCTCCGTAAAAACATAAGGGTTGGAGCTTGAGTGTTTGAGCAAAGCAAAGCGGTCGCAATTTGCGACCAGTTCATTTTTTTCTGGATCAGTCAATTGAAATCTAAAATGAGCAGGGAATCTATCAATATTTCTTTTTACTTGTTCATTGAGTCTTTTTACCTCTACTTCATAGAGTTCAGCCAAATCCTTATCTACCATCACTTGGCAACCTTGAAAAGTAAAAATTTTACTTTCGATACTTTGTATTGTAATCAATTTTTGCTCCATTGTATCAAAAATTAATGGTGTAGCCTAGCTCTTTGAATACATGTAGTAAATCATTTTTGCTCTGTTCTTCTGCTTTCAGCAATTCTGCAAATTCACTCTGTAAAACTTTCATTTTATCGTCAAAATCTATGTTTTCGTCTCGATTTACAAACTCAATGTATTTGCTAGGCACAAGAGAAAAATCTTTCTTCTCCAACTCCTCAAAAGTAGCAGAATAACAATACTCTGCTACATTTTCTATTTCTGTACTTTGCCAATGATGATAGGTGTCAGAGACTTTTTTAATATCATCTATCGAAAATTGAGTAAACTTTTTTTCAAAAGGTTCGCCCATTTGTCTCAAATCCATAAATAGAATCTCTTTTTCTCTATCACGGAAATTTCTCTCTTTGTCACCAACTACTTTTGTTTGAGCTTTTTTATTTTTATTGAGTATCCAGAGTGTAACACTTATGTTCGTAGTGTAAAACATATCTTGAGGTAATACCAAAATCGCTTCTACCAAATTGTTTTCAATGAGTGTTCTGCGTATTTTATATTCTTCGCCACCGCCACTCAACGCACCATTTGCCAAAATAAAACCAGCCACACCATGGTCGGAGAGTTTGCTCACCATATTCAAAATCCAACCGTAGTTGGCGTTGCTTTTTGGTGGCACATCGTAGCCTCTCCACCTTGGGTCGTCCACTAGTTCGTCTGCTGCTCGCCAGTCCTTTTGGTTAAAAGGAGGGTTTGCCATTATAAAATCTGCTTTTAGGTCTTTGTGTTGGTCGTCTGCAAAAGTATCGGCAGCTTTTTCGCCCAAATTACCGCTTATCCCACGTATGGCAAGGTTCATTTTTGCCAACTTATAGGTGGTGTTGGTGTATTCTTGTCCGTAGATAGAAATTTCTTTTTGGTTTCCGTTATGTGCTTCTATAAACTTAATGGACTGTACAAACATACCACCAGAGCCACAAGCAGGGTCATAGATAATGCCCTTGTAAGGCTCTATCATTTCGGCAATGAGATTTACTATTGTTTTTGGCGTATAAAACTCTCCTTTACCTTTACCTTCTGCTAAAGCAAATTTAGATAAAAAGTATTCGTACACTCTACCCACAAGATCGTTTTGCTTGTCTTTTATGGTATTGATGTCATTAATTATATCCAACAAAGAAGCCAAGTCTTTGGTCGCTACACCCACTCTTGAGTAATAATTATCTGGCAATGCCCCTTTAAGCGCTTTGTTGTTTTTCTCTATCGTATGCAAAGCAGTATCTATAAGCAAAGGAATATCGTCTTGCTTAGATTTTTGTATCAAAAAACTCCAACGGCTACATTCTTCCAAAAAGAAAACATTGCTCATGTTGTAAAAATCAGCCATTTCTATGTACTTCTCTTTGCCATCAGCTATAAGTGTCGCTCTATGTTCTTCGAACTTGTCGCTTGCAAATTTCAAAAAGATAAGACCCAGTACAACATGCTTATATTCAGACGGCTCTACACTTCCTCTCAATCTATTAGCAGCATCCCAGAGGGTAACTTCAATTGATTTTTCTTTTGTTTCTTTCTTTGCTTTTGCCATTTCTTAGTATGAGTAGTAATAGTTGATAGAATAAATAAACTCTAACCTTTGAATATCGCATTTTCCAAGGAAATAAAATAACACATCTCAGTATATATTATTTTTTTTCGTCTTTAGAATAAGTATTAAAGACATTTGCCATTTACAAGAAAGACCTAGCTCACCAACTAGGCCACATCAAACTTCTTCCATATTCAAAGTTGTCTAGAAAGCTTTTTTTAAAGTCATTTCTATAGTCTTCAATTTCCTCTTGTGTCCAGTCCATATCTACATCACAGCCTTCTGCAACACATTTGTGCGCAAATTCAAAATCTTCTTTTTGACCAAAAAGTGTGGTTTTACCATCATCAAACCGTTTATAAAATGAATTCCCCATTGTTTTGTTCATTGACCCTATTTCTTCCAAAAAGAATCCTTTTTCTAGCTCATGAATATTGAAAAACAAGATCATTTTCATTTTTCCTTTAAAGTCGGCACAATCTTCTTTAGTTAGATCAATATTCATTTCAAATGGTTTTAGATTTTTATCACACAGCTCTAAATACTGTATTGAGCTAGCTTCGTCAAGTAGAAGCTTTGGGTTTATCACACTAAAATAATTATCCGAGTTAGAACAAGCCCGCAAAAAGGAATTATCTGTTTTATGAAATATAGTTCTATAGCTCTCATTTTCAAATATTAAAATATAAAAGACAGGAACAGCAGTAGAGTTAGGAATATCTGTTAAATAATGTTCAATTAAATGAAACGGCACATTACAGTAATTCCGTAATTCGGCTTCATCCCAAGAATAAGCATGTTGGTATTGGTGTGAAAGCTTAAAGTGCACAACATCTAGTCCCATAAATTTTGTTTTAATGTTTTTTAGATACAACCAACTACAGCAGAAAATGTCACCATTGTACCTTACCCAAAGTAAGCGAAAGACAATAAAAATTGTAGACAGGATCTACATTCAAAAGCACGTTTGCTAAAAAAATGAACGTAGGCTTACTCATACTAACCCTTGAAAAATTATAAAAACAAGTAATACGGCACATTTCACAAACTTTTACTAGGATTACCAAACCTACGTTAGTGCCCTTGAATTACGGTTGGTTACGCAGATGTAGGTATATAAAATTTATCACACACAACTATTCAAATAAACAAAATTATTCAAAAGATACTTTTCATGATAAATTAGAGGACTGTGTTTTTTGGTTCTGGAATGTGAAAAAAATAAGGGAAAAGATTGAGATTACTTAATATAAAAAAATTGTTAAATAAAAAATCCTGTAAAACAATATTTTACAGGATTAAATAGTAGCGAGAACTGGACTCGAACCAATGACCTTCGGGTTATGAGCCCGACGAGCTACCAACTGCTCCATCTCGCGATTTTATCATGTGTAAGAGTTTTAATTGGGTCATAAATCCCTCTCTTTCTTTATGATGAAACAAAAGTAATACTATTTTTATTGAAAACAAAATTTAAACACAAAAATAATTACCCTTTTAAAATAAATTTAATTCCTTCTCTAAAAAATCCTACTCCATAAGCAAACAATTGTATAAAAGAACTAATAGCGCTTAACAAACCAACTTTTAAACTTCTATTCTTTATACTAGAATCTATTACATTCAAAATCAAGAAAATAAGTAGTAAACCAACTCCCAATAACCCAACCCAAAAGTGAACTATTAAGCAAATTGGAATAAAACAAACAAAGATCATAAATGCAAAAGGAAAGAAATGAATGAATTTTAATTCATTTCTGAAAAACCTAAAAATATTTATTCTTGCTGTACCAAAAAAATGAAGTTGTTTATAAAATTGTATAAAATTGGTTCTTCTTTTATGGAATACATATGCATTTTCTAAAAGACCTGTTTTAAATCCATTATTAATAATGCGTATGCTAAATTCTATATCCTCTCCTTTTTTTGGTAAAATATAGCCTTTTGTTTTCTCAAAGACCTCCCTAGAGATACCCATATTAAAACTTCTTGGATGAAACGTTCCAACATGCTTTTTATTTCCTCTTATGCCCCCCGTGGTAAACAGTGAAGTCATTGAATAACTTATTGCCTTTTGTACGTCTGTAAATGAATCATGCGCTGCATCAGGACCACCGTAAGCATCTAAATACTGGGTGTTGAGTTGGTTGTTTACCTCATCAAAATAATGCGGTGGTATCAAACAATCTGAGTCAAATACAATGAAATAATCTCCTTGTGCTCTTTCAAAGCCAAAATTTCTAGAAAATCCTTGGCCAGAGTTTGTCTTAAAAAAATAATGCACATTTAGCTTGGAAGTGAAAGATTGTACAATTTCTTCACACTTTTCTGAAGATCCATCTTCTATGACTAAAACTTCGAAATTTGAATAGGTTTGTTTGCACAAACTTTCTAAAAGCTCTTTTATTTCTACCGGCCTATTATAAATGGGCACTATTACAGAAAAGAAATATTGCTTCATTTACACATTTACTTTATCTGAAATAAAATATTCGTTTTCTCTTTTTCTATTTAGATGAATTAATTCTCCCAAAAAGCCTGCTAAAAACAATTGTACTCCTAGTATAATGGCTAGCAATGATAAGAAAAATAAGGGCTGTTCTGTTATACCTCTTATTTCTGAAATGGGTACATTTAAAAAGTACATTTTATACATTTTCTCTGATATGAGATAAAAGGCAGATACAAATCCAAAAATAAAGCTCAAAGTACCTATACCTCCAAAAAAATGCATAGGCTTCTTCCTAAATTTAGTCACAAAAGTGATAGACATTAAATCTAGAAATCCGTTTACAAAACGTTCTAAACCAAACTTAGAGCTCCCATACTTTCTTGCTTGATGCTCAACTACTTTTTCACCAATCTTGTCAAACCCAATTCCTTTGGCTATAACAGGTATGTAACGATGCATCTCGCCATACACTTCTATGCTTTTTACTACTTCATTTTTATAGGCTTTTAGTCCGCAATTCATATCATGCAACTTTATACCTGTAAGCCAGCGGGTTGCAGCATTGTATAATTTGGTAGGAATTGTTTTAGAAAGGGGATCTAATCTTTTGGCCTTCCAACCAGATACTATATCAAACCCTTGTTCTATAATCATTTTACGTAGGTCAGGTATTTCTTCTGGACTGTCTTGCAAATCTGCATCCATGGTAATTACAACCTCACCAACTACTTTCTTAAAACCTTCATTCAATGCAGCGCTTTTGCCGTAATTACGCTTAAATCTGAGCCCTTTAATATATTGGTTTTTGCTGCTAAGTTCTTGCAAAACCTGCCATTGGTTGTCTGTACTACCATCATCTATAATGATAACTTCATAGCTCAAGGAGTTTGTAACCATAACTCTATCTATCCAAGCACAAAGTTCAGGCAAAGATTCTGCTTCGTTGTACGAAGGGACTACAATACTTATATCTATCTTATTCATTTATTTTCTAAATAGAATGGATGTTATTAATGTAAACACTCCTCCAGTAAGGTATTGCCAAAACAATTTGTCTTGGGCAAAAGTGAGTGGGGTATTTTTCTTGGACTCTACAAGCTGCTTTGTGGTTTTATAAATATCTGAGTAGTACTCTACAGATTTTATGTCTGCCGTTTTTTGGTACTTGTCTATAAAACTTTGTATGAGTAATAATCTTGCTTGCTCTCCTTGTTGTATAAAATCTGTATCTACATACATCAAAAAAACATAATAAAAAACAGAAATAATGGCGGCACAGGCAATAGTGATATAAAAACCTAACACAAGTCCTTGCCAAATTTTAAGGCGATTTGCAGCTTTTCTTACATACACCAACCCTACTAGTATAAAAGGAAGGGTTATCCATAAATCAAATTTAAAAAAGGGATCTAACAATTTTGCTCCTGTTAGATACAAGGCAAAAAAATAAACTATTGCTATAGTGCCTGCGCAGGCACCTAATTTAAGCCCAAGATTCCTTATTTCTTTTTTATCCATTCCCTCATTTTCTTGAAGTTCTGAAGATGTTTTTTGTGTATTAATCAAAAGATTGTATGTTTTGGTCTTTTATTGTTGCGTGTATTTTGTATTTGTATCTCTGTCCAATTTCGGCACTATTTTTGGATATAGATTTAACTTGATCTAAAGAGAACAGATAATTTTGCTCACTAAATACAAAAAAGTTAGCTTTAGCTCCAGGTCTAATCTCTATTGTTTCTTTACCCAAAATAATTCTAGGATTGTCTACCAAACATCTTTGCAAATCTTCTAAACTTAAGTCTGTGTTAGATTTTAGAGAGATAAACATTGTTTGAAGCCCTATTTTTCCATTTTCTGCGTAGTTAAACTCTAACTTTTTGCAATCTTGTTCTTGTGGCCTGTGGTCTGAAACTATAACATCTATAACCCCTTCTTTAACTGCTTTTATAAGTGCTCTTCTATCTGACTCAGAGCGTAAAGGAGGTGCTATTTTATTATTGGTATCAAAGTCTGTTAGGGCATTTTCATTGGCTACTAGGTGGTAATAATTTACGCCGCAAGTTACATTTAAACCTTGTTTTTTTGCGTATTTTATCATGTCTATACTTTCAGTACAACTTATCTGAGAAAAATGCAATTTACCACCCGCATATTTTAACAATTCCAAATCTTTTGCTACAGCCATGTGCTCTACCAAACTAGGTATACCGCTCAATCCATTTTTTGTACTTACTTTTCCTTCGTGCATCTGACCATGAGATACTAAATTCTTGTCATAGGGAGTATTAATCAAAACCTTGTCTGTATGCTGTAAATATTGCAAGGCTTTCAGTAGTAAGCCACTGTGCCATAGATTAGTATATCCATCGCCAAAGGCATCTGCTCCGTTTTCTGCCATATCCAACATTTCTGTTAGTGAGCTGCAGTTTATTTTTTTGCTGGCTGCTCCTTGAACATAAACATCAACCATTTTGTGGGTAGACTTAGACTTTATATAGGCCAATGTCTCTTTAGAATCTACAATGGGCTCTACATTTGGTACCTGCAAAACGGCAGTAACCCCTCCTGCTAGTGCAGCGTAGCATCCGGTTTGTATCGTTTCTTTTTGTTCTAAACCTGGCTCACAAAAATTTACAGACATATCCAAAATACCTGGAAAAACAAAAGCCCCGTCTAAAGCTATTTCTAGTTTAACTTTTTGATTTTCGTATACTTCTATAACACCTTTGTCGTTTACAAAGAGATCTATTATTTTCTCATTCCACTCGCTGTGGCAATCTATTATTTTGGCTGCTCTAAGTAAGATACTCATTTGTACAATCTAATTAATGCTGTTTCTACCAATAAACAAACTAGTGCAAGCAGAACCCACCATTTCCACTTACCCAAACCTATTTCTGAATCTTCTGCCAAATGTGGCTTGGTGGCATCCCAATTCTGAACTTGTATGTTTTTACTCTTTTCTAAACTAGAAAGATCTAATGCCGTAAAATAAGATTCTTTTCTGCTAAAATTAAGTGCCACTTTTGTCAAAGTATCCTTTTGAGATTTAACATCGTAAATACCTGCCTGCTCATCATTAGATAAGGTGTATATTAGATTATCACCATTTACTTGTTGCTGTGGTGTATACTGATTTTTTGTAGATTGTAATGTGTACCTCCTACCCTTTTCAGGATTTAAGCCAGTTAAAATCATTTCTTTTTTTCCAATATCAAAGCTTATGTTGCTGTTTATGGAGGCGCTATTCATTGCCATCTCATAACTGGTAATTACAAATAGAGAATGTTTCATAAAATTTGTTGCCTCATCTAACAATGGAACAGAAAACAAAAAAACGGTTCCTTTTTCACGGGTGCTGTATTGAGATAAAAATGCTTCTCCTTTTCTAGATTTTATAATGTTTTGCCCTCCATTTTGATTCAGTACTGGCTGAAAATAGATGCTTTGCATTTTCAATTCAGTTTTCTGGAACTGATTTTTGAACCAGTTGTTTTGGATTAATCCAGCAAAATCTATTTCTTGTTTTTCTGCTAAAGTAGGTTTAGTTACTGCGGCACCTACACCTAAATCTGATAAGAATTTTGTTATTTCTAAAACTGCCACGTTTGTTTGTGGCACTATACATAAATGACCACCTTTCTTAACAAAATCTTTTAGCTGCAACAATGGTAAATTTTTATAATTACTTATCCCATCCAAAACAATCAAATCATTTTGAGCTAATTCTGAAGAGTTTAATTTACTTTCTTCAAAGACTTTTGTCAGGAACAAAGCTTCGTTTTTGTAGGCTTGTTGAAAATAACTTTTTTCATTCCCTTTAATAATTACAATTTTAATGTTTCTATTAGATTCTAAGACAAAATGATATGCATTATCAAACTCAACAAAGGGATCATCTACTCTTAACTCCAAAGCATTAAATCCTTTTTTGCTTAATTGAAATTCTATTTCAGAATTTTTAGCACTTAACTCTGGGATTTTTATTGCTTTAGTCCCTAACTGGTTGCCTTCTACTAAACATTTTACAACCAACTCTTTTTCTGATTTGCTCTGATTTTGAATTCTAAAACCAACTTTTACGGTTGTTCCTGACACCAAATACTTACTATCCATCCAAATACTGTCTATAAAACAATTATTGGTTTCGGCATCTAATCTTGCTAAGATTAACTCTTGAGAGGTATCTTTTCTACTGTTTTTAAATTCTTCAAATGTATAACTAGAGGACTGAAAATCAGAAATATAATAATACTTTTTTGGCAAATCAGATTCTTTCTTTCTTAGCAAACCAGAAATTTGAGTATGAGAAATATTGCCCGTAGATGGTTTTACTTTACTTACTGCCTTGAGCAAATCTTTTTTAGAATAATAGTCTCTATTTATTTCTAAGTCTTGATGGGTAATAAATGAAAATTTATCCCCTTTTTTGGCTACCACAGTGTTTTCTAAAATAGATTTTGCTTTATCTAGTAACAAAGCGTCTTCTATTTTTCTTGTCATGCTTAGAGAATTATCTAAAAAAATAACATGATGCACGTTTATGTTCTTGGTAATTGCCTTGAAACTAGGCTGTGCAAATGCCATGACAATAAAAAAAATGGCTAAAACTCTAGAGAGCATTATTAGTAGACGCTTAAGCTGAAATCTATTGCTAGTTTCTTTTTTAAAATCTTCTAAAATGGCTACGTTTGAAAAATCTACCCTTATAACCTTTTGTAAATTAAATAAATACAAAAAAATAGGTATTAAAGCAAAAAGTAAAAAATACAAAAATTTAGGATTGGCAAAACTCATTTACTTTTTTCTGTCTTTATTTTGATAAAATTAAAGGTTTAGATTGATTTAATTTAATTATTGCATTAAATATTATTCACAAAGAAAGAGATAAAGCAATAATTAAATAAATACTAATGAATTGTCTGCTTAGAACTTAGTTACTTCTAAAACTACGTTTAAGTCATATTTGCTACTTGTTGCCTTTGCCTTTTTTGTATGCTTTGCCGTACAATTTTATTTTATCTTTTATACCCAAGTTTACTGTTTTGGCATTTGCAGGTTTCTTTTTATGAAATGCAGAACCAATTTCGCTAAATTCGGGCTCTTCATCTGGCTTACGATTTCTATTGTTTTCTACCACCAAGCCAATTGGCAAATCCTGTCTTTCAAAAAAGAAACCTAACTCATTTTCTAGTTTTTTAACTATAATAAGTTCTATGTCTGTTACTAATAGTATAAATAATTGATTTGTAGAATCTTCCGATTCTTTTTTCAATCTTGTTTTTAATAATTCATCGTTTTCTGGAATATCAAACTGCAAAACCACTGGTAAATCGTATAAATTTTCTTCTAGTTCATCTTCGCTGCATAAGACCAAAACCGTCAAAGAATCGTTTGCCATAAAATCTGCAATACTTGCCACTTTGTTGTGGTTGTAGTACAAAGGATTCATCATACCTACTTGCCCTACCTGGCGTTTAGAAATAGAATTATACAACTGCCCTGCCGTAACACGAGTATTGCAAAAAATAACTATTTTAGGAAATTGTTCTCTGTCTACAAGTAGATTTAACAAGTTTAATTTTGTCTTATAGTTAAGAACGGAATAATACTCTGGTATATGGTATTCTCCAGAATACTGTAACTCAGGAGCAATTTCTATAACTTCTTGCCCAGTCATCATTTGACTAGTAAGTTTTTCTAATTTCTCATGATATACCAACGAAAAGGCTAACTTTTGGCATTTAGGCATGCAATCTGCCAAACGAATTATTATATTTTGAAACCCTTGTTTTATAATCTCTTCTGCATCATCTATTATAAACAGTTGCACTTTATTTATATTCAAACCAGAGTTTATATAAATGGTACTAATTCTGTCTGGGGTTCCTACCACAATATCAATACCTGCAAAAAGATCATCTCTTTGGTCTTGCATTCCACCACCTGGGTACAAAGCCAAAACCCTAAGGTCTGTATATTTTGCCATTTGCTCAAAAAGCGCTACTGTCTCTTCTACTTTTTCTCTATTTGCTGCCATAATGAGTGCCCTTGGAGCATTTTCAAAAGCATATTTGAGCTTCATAATGGTAGATAATACATAAGCACTTGTTTTGCCGCAATCTTCTGGCCCCACAACTATCCAATCTTGCCCTCCTGCAAATCTGTTTACGCAAGCTTCTTGTACTGGCTTTGTTTCTAAATAACCAGCTTCTTTCATTGCGCTGATAATTTGTTTATTGAGTTTTAAAGTTTCGAGTGACATAATACAAAGTTAGTCATTTAGGGCTTACAGAAAAAGATAAAACGCGTAATAAAAAATAAGGTTGGTTGGACTTAAAAGTGTACTAGTTTTAAAAATTGAAGCGATTTAAAAATACGTTGTTAAAAGTAACCTTAATTTTAAATCATCTGGTTTAAACATCAATCCTTTTAACAAGGTATTGTACTAGTTTTAAAAAATTTAGAAAAAATAATAGTTAAGGAAGATAATTAGTTAAAATTGTCTGCAAAAAATATTACTATCAGCTATAAATTTGTATCACTCTTCACTTTGTTTAAGCTCTTCCTCAGTCATTAGTTCTGTTTTTATGTAGTTGATGGTATCTTGTAAAGCATGTGTAAATTTCATAAAATCTTCTTTATATAAAAAAATCTTATGTTTTTCGTACAACACCTCTTCTCCTTTTTGTTTTCTTTTGCTTTCAGTTATGGTTAGATAAAAATCATCTGACTTGGTAGATTTAATATCAAAAAAATAAGTTCTCTTCCCTGCTTTTACTCTAGATGAATAAATTTCTTCTTTTTTGAACTCTAGATTCTCATCCATATTTTTAGTTTAATATTTTATTCTAAAATACATTTAATTATTGAATAAGACAAAAAAAATGTACTTTTAAAAATAAGTAAATAAGCAATTTAATCCATGGCAGTAAAGATAGAAGACCTTGTACATTTTGGAAATTTAGATTTTTTGGCAAAAAAAGCTGTAGAAGGGTTTGTTACTGGCCTACACAAAAGCCCGTACAATGGATTTTCTGTAGAATTTTCTGAACATAACCAATACAATACTGGAGATAGTACAAGACATATAGACTGGAAAGTCTTTGGCAGAACGGATAAGTTGTATCTAAAAAACTATGAAGATGAAACAAATTTACGTTGCCAAATCATTATAGATGCGTCTTCATCTATGTATTATCCAAGAAACAACTTTGGTAAAATTAAATTCTCTTGCCTAGCTGCCGCATCTCTTTGCTACCTTATTCAAAAGCAAAGAGATGCTGTAGGCTACATAAGTTTTAGCAATGAAATTGAAACCTCAACCCCTTTAAAAAGTTCAAAAACACATCTTCATAAGATTTTTATGCAACTAGAGCATTTGATGCAAAAAGATACTCAAAACCAAAGTACTGGGCTTGTAAGTGTACTGCATCATGTGGCTTATAAACTAAAAAGAAGAAATCTTATTGTCCTTTTTTCTGACATGCTAGAAAATATACAACATTGGGACTTAATATTTCCAGCATTACAACATTTGAAATTTCAGCACCATGAAATAATTATTTTTCATACAATACACAAAGCAACTGAGGTAAACTTTACTTTTGAAGATAAAGCACATATTTTTAAAGACTTAGAAAGTGGCAAAGAGGTGAGATTGAATCCTTCTCAAGTAAGAGAAGTGTTTGTAGAAAATGCTAAGATAAAACAAAAAGAACTTTACCTTAAATGTGCCCAGTATAAAATAGATTTGATAGAAGTAGATATAGACCAACCTATTGATCAAATCCTTCAAGGGTATATGATTAAGAGAAGAAAAATGAAATAGTCTTAAAAATTTCAATAAAAAAACTATACTCATCTTTATTTATTAAAATTATCTAAAGCCAAAAATACACTGCTTTAACACTTTTTAATTTTCCAATAATAATTAGAAAATAGTAAGATTGCGAAACATCTTATTTAGCATTAAGTATGTTTAATCCAATCAATATTTATTAGCTTTATATTGTTTTAAAAAAATAAAAATGTGCCCTGTAACAATAAGCAAAGAAGCGTTGTATGAAATTAAAGAAATTTTCAACACCAAAAAGGTCCCTAATAACTACGGATTAAGACTTACGGTACAAGGTGGTGGATGCGCTGGTGTGGTACACAAGCTAGGATTTGATTTGAAAAATGAACAGGATTTATGTTACTTGGATTTTGGATTTGAATTGATGATAGCTAAAAAAGACCTGATGCACCTTATAGGAAAACACATTTCTTTTATAGAAAATGTAGAAAAAAGAGGTTTTGTCTTTGAATAAAAAAAACTCTATTGAAAAAACAATAGAGTTTTTAAGTAATTTCTAATTTTAAGATTCTTCTTTGGCTTTTTTTCTAAATAATTTAGCTCCGCCAAGTGCTGCACCAGCCGCTATTAAAAGGCTTACGCCCCCGTCTATAGGAATTGCTGGATCATTATCTGGGTCACCACCCCCCCCTGGAGGGCCTAAACCTCCTGGAGGCAAAGAGAACAATGACAATGAACTAAGACTTAATATAATTGTAAGGAACAAAAGTTTTCTCATCTTGGATGTTTATTTATAAATAACTAATTATAATGTATTGATCACTAATTTCTCTGTATAAACAGCGCCTTTGTGTGTGGCTTTCACAAAATAAACTCCTGAAGCCAATTTACCTAAAGAAAGTTCTTTTGATACTGAACTAGCAGTGTTTTCTATAAACTCTTTATGTACTTCATTTCCAAACATATCTACAACTACAATATCCACATTTGAATAAATGGATGAAAGTTTAACGCTAACTTTGTCTATGGCAGGATTAGGAAATACTTGAAATTTAGAAGATGTTACCTCTTCTGAATCATCAATATCTACAATTCTGGCACCTACTTTTAAGGCAAACCTAGAAGAAGATCTAGAGCTAGCATCTGTTGTAGTTGTAAAAGAATATTTTAGTGCATCATCAAAAAACATTTCTTTATTTAAAAAGTAATCTACTAAAGTCAAAGGTTCAGAATATGAATAATCTGAAGTGTTTATGTTAAAAGTGTAACTAGTTTTGGAAGAGAAATCTACATGCAAAGGAATAGTTTGTACTTCTGAAGACTCAGGAATAAAATTGGTACGCATTCTTTTGCCATTTGGAGCCAATGTTGCTAAATCTGCTAATTTCTCATCTCCTAAAGAAGATAAAAAGTTTCTAGACAGAAAAGAAGCATCAAACTCTTTATCAAACTCTAAAGTAGCATTTGGATTGATTCCAATTTCTGTACTTACAAGGTTAAAAGCTGGATCTACACCATTGTCTGTTAATTCTATTATAATCTTATTAGAAACACTTGCTTTTCTAGCCAAGGATCCGCCAGTAGATTTCATAGACTCTGTAAGATTTAAACTACCGCCTCCTGGTTTTGCTTGAACAAAAAATGCTTGAAAAGGAGCAATTTTAATAGATGGAGAGAAGCTATAGACCTTTCCAATAGCATTCCAAACATATGCATTTGCATCTAGCAAATCTGCATCTCCTGTTAAATTAGACCAATCTAAAGTAGCTGGGTAAGGATTGCCTATAAAGTTCCATCCATCATCTCCACTTCCGGTGCTTGTATAATCCAGTGGTATTGTTATGTTTCCTTGCAA
>JAYVIQ010000023.1:0-15368 GCA_043770215.1 Cytophagales bacterium
ATATTGTACCTATGACAGGAGAAAATAGAGTCTTTGTTCGTTTGGGGTTAGAAAAAGTAAATAAAAATCCCAGCTTGGGGCTAGCCATGTTAAAACAAAAAGCTAGTTTTGATGGAGTCATGAATGTAAGAGGCCTTGTATTTGTTTTTGCACCTAGAATAAATGCTGCTGGCAGAATATATCATGCAAAAGCTGCCGTAGAGTTACTCATAGCAGAAGATCAGGAGTATGCTAGGACACTAGCAGATAAAATAGATGTTTACAACCAAGAGCGTAGAGTATTAGACAAAGAGATTACAGAAAGTGCCCTAGAGATTATAAGGAAAAGTGATTTTCTGATAAACAAAAAAACTACCGTTTTAGCAGACTCAAATTGGCATAAAGGCGTTGTAGGTATTGTTGCTTCTAGATGTATAGAACAATACCACAGGCCAACCATTATTTTTAAAGAAACAGATGGGTACTTAACAGGCTCTGCTCGATCTGTTGGTAATTTTGATGTGCTAAAAGCCATAGAAAAATGCGATTATTTGCTGGATAAATATGGCGGTCATAAATTTGCCGCTGGGTTATCTTTGCCAGAAGCAAACTTCGATGCTTTTTGCACTGAGTTTGAAAAACAGGTTGCAATAACTATAGACCCTTTAGATTTACAAGAAACTATTTCTATAGAACAAGAACTTGATCCTAACAGAATAAACTTTAATTTTTATCACTTAATTTCTCGTTTAGAGCCTTTTGGGCCTCAAAACATGCAACCAATTTTCATGACCAAAAATATAACTTTAAAATCTTTACCTATACTTTTAAAAAAAGAACATTTAAAATTTTCTATTGATAATAAACAAGGCCTTATTGATTGTATTGGGTTTGGGATGAAAGATGAATTTGCAGAAATAGACTATACAAAAGAAATAGACATTGCTTATACTATAGAAATTAATGAATATATGTCTACCAAAAAATTACAACTTATGCTAAAAGCCGTAAGGCAAAGCGAAAGCCATAGCTAGAATATAAGTAAATTTCAGTTTTTTTTTATTGATGGGTTTGCGTGCATTACAATTTCAAAATCATTGTGTGGTGTTTATAATAAATATCTATAAATTAGTTTACAATTAATAAAACTTAAACCAATAGATATGTCTGAAAAAAGACCCTGCCAACAGTGTGGCGAATTGTTTTTTGGTAGGGTAGATAAAAAATTCTGCTCTGACTATTGCCGCACCATTTTTAATAATAACTTAAACAAAGATGCAACCAAAATTGTAAATAAAATAAATCATGTATTAAGAAAGAATAGGCGTATTTTAGAACTTCTGAACACCAAAGGAAACACCAAAGTACATAGACTTAAGATGCAAGATGAAGGGTTTAATTTTGATTACTTTACAAATGTGTATGTAACAAAAACGAGTAAAAAGTACATCTTCGTTTATGACCAAGGATATTTGGCCATAGATGAAGATTACTACATTTTAGTACACAAAAAAGAATATATTTAAGTAGCTTGCAGGCAAAATACTATCAAATGGCTGGAAGTAAAGAAGAAAAAAGAGAATTGGGGTTTTTATGGAAGATTATTTCTGTTTTTATGAGTGTATTGGCACTTATAGCCATTTTTAAACAACTTTTAGGAACTGAAAATGGACTTTTGTTTTCTATTACTTTTTCTGTTGTTGTAGTTCTAAGTTTGTCTTTAGTGTACGTTATTAAATTAAAACCCGCAGTAAATCAAGCCATAATTTTTATACTTAATTTATCTGTTTTTATGGCCTCTTTAGTGGCCTATATGTTTAATTTGCCGTATAAAAATCTTTTAGGAGGTATAAGTATTCCTTTTGTTTTGGTATTAGTGGGTATGTGGATTTATACTGGATTTTTGAAGGAAGATATTAAGTAACCCAAGTAATGTTAGATTTTTAATTGTATTTTCTTTCTTTCCAATCAAATGCTTTGAATTGTGAGGCAAAGCACATAAACATCACATACAAAGGGTAAGCAAAAAAAGAAAATATAAAGTGAATGTTCTTTTGACTAAAAAAGAGCCATTTAGATACAATTCTTGCCAATAAATATTCTGCAACAAAACGACAAAAAAGAAACAAAAAACCAAGTTTAAAGTCTAAAAAAAAAATTAGTATAGAGCTAAAGTGAACACTAAACACCATTCCAGAAAGCACTAAGTTATTTTTTAGTAAATTATATTTTAATTTACTAGCCCATCTTATCCTTTGATTTAGCATTTGATTGCCTGTTGCTAAAGCCTTTGTATAAACAAATGACTCTCTGTTTTTACAAAAGTTTAAGACAAACCCTTTTTTGAAAAGCTTTTGCATCAGTAGTTCATCATCTCCAGAAGGTGTTAGCTCTATACCCTCAAACCCATTTACAGCACAGAAAGCCTCTCTTTTTAAAATAATATTTGCACCATTACATGATGTAGGTAACTTTTTAGCTATACCCAAGGCGCTCAGGGCTACTAAATATGCGCTTTCTAATTCTTGGAAACGCTCTATCCAACTAGAAGAAGAAACCACTTTTATAGCTCCAGCCTGCCAATCTGAATCGGAATTTTCTAAAGATGCGACCATACTAGAAATCCAGTTTTTATTCATCCAGCAATCTGCGTCTGAAAAAAGAAGAAGCTCAGATTTAGATAAGTTAACTCCATATTCTAATGCGCTTTTCTTTCCATTTTTCCCCTCTGGCAGACTTAGAATGTGCAATCTTTCATCTTTTAGGTCAGCTATCTCGTCTAAAAAACAATCATTGCTATGGTCATTGATAAGAAAAACATTAAAATTTTGATACTCTTGTTGTAATAAACTGTTTATAAGTATGTTAATGTTTTCTTTTTCGTTTCTAAATGCAATAACAACAGCAACCTTTGGCTGATATTTAATCGGTTTACAAGGGGTAGATTTAGAAATGTTCTTGCCAACCAAAAAGAGCAAAATCATATATAAGACTAAGATGATAAAAATGATTATTTGCGCCATAATACTATTCCTCCTACTAAGCTAGGGATAAAAATATTGATAATCCAAATAAACATACCTGCTGTAAGTGCAGTACTAAAATGCACACCAACCAAGCCCAAAAAAAACACGCTGCTTAGCTCTCGTACACCCAAATCAGTCAAGAAATTTATACTTGGCACTATAGATTTGGTCAGGTAAATTAGCAATACATAAGGAAGTAAAGCAAGTATAGGTGTGTTGTAGTCTATTAGTTGTACTATTAGGATGAATTGGAAAGTAAATATAAAATGCCGGAACAGGCTCCAAAACAAAAGAAGTCCAAATGTTTTCTTAGAATAACTATTGATACTAGAAAGGAATGAGCGTATAAAACGTGTCTTTTTAGACAGGAAAAGAGTAATTTTTTTTCTGTAATAAATTAATACAAAAAGCAATAAAAAAAAACTTAGGCTGCTTACAAAAAGAATTTCCAATTCTATATAAATATCTGTGTTCTTGTAAATAAATGGTAGGCTAAAAATTCCAAGAAGTACACTTATAAAGGTTTGTGCAAGTCCACTTACTAGCAAAGCTCCTGTAAGCGCAGCTTTGTCTTTGGCAGGGGTAGAAAACAAGCGACCAAGAAAATCTCCAATTACTCTAGGGGTGAATAAGCTAGAAAATAATCCAACAAGTACGCTTCTAATCGCTTGATAATATGTAATTTGTATAATATTCTGTGTGGCAATTTTCCATTTTATGCCCTCAGTACCCCAATTTAAAACCATAAGAAATAAGATTACGTAAAAAATTGGATCATTATAACTGTATAAAAGTGCTCCAAAAGCAGTATTAAATTGATTAAAAAAAAGTGGGTTTAAATACCATAATAGAATAAATGCACCCAAAGTGAGTATACAAAGCACAAAACGCATGGGTCTATAATATTTCTTATGTAACTTGAGTTCCAATTTGATGCAAGTAATGACTAAATTAACAAAGAGCAAAATAATTTTAGGAATTGATCCAGGCACAAGTATAATGGGGTACGGATTGATAGAAGTTTTTTCTAAAACAGAGATGAAATTATTGCAATATGGTGTAATAAACCTAAGTAAGTATGACAACCATCCTATAAAACTAAAAAAGATTTTTGAAAGGGTACTATCTCTTATAGATGATTATCATCCAGACGAAATGGCATTAGAAGCCCCTTTTTTCGGTAAAAATGTTCAGTCTATGTTAAAACTTGGTAGAGCACAAGGTGCGGCTATGGCAGCTGGACTTTATAGAGACATACCCATTACAGAATATGCACCAAGAAAAGTAAAACAATCTGTTACAGGAAAGGGTACGTCTAGCAAAGAAGATGTAGCCGCCATGATTGTACGTATGCTTAAAATTGTAGAAGCTCCAAAATTATTAGATGCAACAGATGCGCTTGGGGTAGCTATTTGCCATCATTTTCAAGATGGTGTTGTTGCAAGCAAGGGAGGGAGCTGGAAAACATTTGTAAGCCAAAATATTGAACGGATAAAGTAATTTTGATTATGGGGATAAAACTAGCATTTAAATCTTTGATACTTTGCATTGAAGATGAGCTAAACTCTTTTGTATCTTTTTGTTCAGAACAAACCTACTTACAGAATGCTTTTTCGCTCAAATCTAGGAAGGTGTCAAACAATATATTTTTTATAAAACAGTGGCTAGTTAGAGCTCTGAAATGTGATAAAGACGATGTATAAAATACAATCCATTTCACATTACAAAATCAGTTTATTAAAGATTATTCATGGTATTTACAAAAAAAGTAAGTTGCTATACTCTTAAAGTACCAGAACTTACAAAAGTTATAAAAATACCCATATAGGCTACACATTTGGGGAGTCAAAACATGATGAAAAGCATCAAATTAGGTCGATTGATTGCTGAATGTTACTTTATTCTATTTTACAACCGAATAAAAAACGCATACAAAAAAAAATGTAAAAGAAAGATACCAATGCATTGCAGAAACGTTTCCAATTAGTCACCAATGAGTACTAAAATATATGATTTCTAGTTATTTAGGTATATTGCCAGTACATTTAAGTGGAATAAAAAAAATCATAAGCATTTGTTAATATCTTTATCTTTAGAAAGCTTTATTTTTGGGTAAAAAAACGACTATGTATTTTCTTGAAACCCTTAGACTTAAAAACGATGTCCTGTATTACTTTGGATGGATGTGCTTTTTGGCCGCTTTTTTATTTTTTATTTTATGCATCCTGAGTCCTATTCAAGTAAAAGGGACAAATGCTTGGTTTAAACCTATAAAATTTTCTCTTTCGACAGGCCTATTTTGTTGGTCTATGGCTTGGTATATGTTATATTTAAAAGCTCCTTTGGCCATTTCGTATTATAGTTTTGGGGTTTCTTTTTTACTAGGACTAGAAATACTTTACATAGCTATTCAAGCTGGAAGAGGACAAATGTCTCATTTCAATATTTCCAGTTCTTTTTATAGTTTAATGTACTCACTTATGGGTATTGCAGCTACTGCGGTTACGCTTTGGACTTTATATATAGGCATCTTGTTTTTTACAGACAAAAGTATAGAATTGCCACCCTATTATTTATGGTCTATACGTTCAGGGATTTTTATTTTTGTACTCTTTGCTTTAGAGGGGTTTGTTATGGGGGGCAAACTTTCTCATAGTGTTGGTGGATCAGATGGTGGGCTTGGCCTTCCTTTTTTGAATTGGAGCATATTTCATGGAGACCCTAGAGTAGCACACTTTACAGGCATGCATGCTTTGCAAGTTATACCCTTGCTTTCTTTTTATGTATTTAGGAGTAGATTTGCAACAACTGCGCTAGTCTTTTTATATACTCTGTTAGCTATTCTTACACTATTACAGGCTTTAAATGGCAAGCCTCTGGTTAAAAAATCTATTGATCTTAACAAAGATTCTAATTTTATTAAGTCATAAAAAGAAGCTGTTTTTTGGTACTAGACCAAACTACACAAATTTATTTACCAAACACTTTTTGCTCTATCAGTAGCACCAATATATGAATTATCTTGATGTGTATCTCTTGAATTCTATCGCTAAATCCATGGTGATTTACACGTAATTCTATGTCACAAAACTGGGCTAATTTCCCTCCGTCTTTGCCGGTAAGACCTATCACAAAAATGCCATTTTTCTGTGCAAATTCAGCAGCAAGCAATACATTTTCTGAGTTTCCGCTTGTGCTAATAGCTAAGAATACATCTCCTTTTTTTCCTAATGCTTTTAGGTGTCTATAAAAAACTTGGTTAAAACCAAAATCGTTGGCTACACACGTCATAAAAGAACTGTCAGCATTTAGTGCAATGGCCGGCAAAGGCTCACGGTCTTCTCTAAATCTGCCTGTAAGTTCTTCGCAAAAGTGCATGGCATCGCAGCTTGAACCTCCATTGCCACAAGCCAAGACTTTGTTGCCCTCTAAAAAACAGTCTGCTAAAAGTGTAGCTGCTTTTTCTATGTTTAAGATATTCGTAGGGTTTGAAACAAAAGCATGTAATACGGCTTGTGCTTCGCTTAATTCTTTTTCTATTAATTCTTTCATACACATTTAGGTACTTTGCATTTCGCTTAGTTTTTTATACAGTCCGTTTGCTTCTACAAGTGCTGAGTGTGTGCCTATTTCTATTATTTCGCCATCTTTTATGACAACAATTCTATCTGCGTTTTGGATAGTGCTAAACCTATGCGCTACTATAAGGCTAGTTCTATTTTTCATTAGATTGTTTAGCGCTTCTTGTACTAAGTGTTCAGATTCTGAATCTAAAGCAGAAGTGGCCTCATCTAAAAGTAAAATGGGAGGGTTTTTAAGTATGGCTCTGGCTATAGTCAGGCGTTGTTTTTGTCCGCCAGAGAGTTTATTTCCTCTATCTCCTATTTCAGTTTGGTAGCCTTTTTCTAATTTCTCTATAAATTCATGTGCATTTGCAATTTTGGCCGCTTGCATTACCTCTTCTTTAGTGGCAGATATTCCAAAAGCAAGATTGTTATATACAGTATCATTAAACAAGATAGATTCTTGTGTAACTATACCCAATTGTTGCCTCAATGATTTGGCGGTTAAATCTTTGATGTCTTTCCCATCTACCAAAATTGATCCGCTTGTTGTATCATGAAATCTTGGTAAAAGGTCTATAAGTGTAGATTTACCACCACCAGATGGTCCTACTATGGCTATTGTTTCTCCTTTTTTTATGGTTAGAGAAATGTTAGAAAGGATTTTTTTACCTTCTGAATAAGCAAAATCTATATTTCTAAATTCAATTTCGTGCTCAAAACCATTTAGTTCTAGTGCATTTTGCTTATCTGAAATAAGGGGTGTTGTATCTATAATAGAAAAGATTCTGTCTGCTGATATTAACCCTCTTTGAATATTAGTGAATGCATTAGAAATAGACTTTAACGCTGGAATAATGCTTGCATACAATAGAATGTATGCAAAAAAATCTTCTGGCTTTAATTTAAAATCAGCATCATGAGCCAATACCAATCTGCCACCAAAATATAAGATACTGGTTACGGCAGCAGTACCCAAAAACTGTGAAATAGGAGAGGCCATACTTCTTCTAAAATCCATGCTACGCAATAGTTTTGCGTACACACTGTTGTAGCGTTCAAACTTATGTGTCACATATTTTTCTGCTGTAAATGCTTTTATTACTCTTATCCCGCCCAATGTCTCATCTATCTGGCCAAGTATTCTGCCTAGTATTGTTTGGCTTTGTGCTGCATCGCTACGTAGTTTTTTTGTGAGTAAAGCAATAATACCAGCAGAAACGGGCAGTACAATAAGTGTAAAATAGGTAAGTTGTGAAGACATCATAAACAACACAGTAAAAATAAAAATAACTCTAGAAGGTTCTTTTATAACTACATTAAATGCATTTACTGCAGTAGCTTCTACTTCGTTTACATCGTTGGTCATCCTAGACATTAGGTCGCCTTTGCGTTCATTTGTAAAGTAAGCTAGGTGCATGTCGTTTATTTTTTCATACACTGCTTGCCTCATATTTTGTATTACTCTTGACTTTACAAGTGCCAACAAGGCTTGCGCCAATGCTTCGAAAGTAGCATAAAGGAGCACAGAAACCAGCATTATACAGCATACATTCAACAAAGAATCTAACTTGTTTCCTTCTAACAAACTATTTTTATAGTACTCATAATAATGTACAAAATAGTCTATACTGAATTGAAAATTTCCTGGGTGTATGTTTTCTGTTTTCTGAGTAAGATCTGCTGAAAATAGAATTTTGAGTATAGGAGCAAAAAAAGCTATGCTTACTGTATTAAATAATATCTCTAATAAAATAAGTACTACATATACAGGCACAATCCATTTTAGGGGTTGTGCATATTTCAAAATTCTGGAATAGGTATGTAACATTGTTTTGCAATTTAGCCTATTTTTCTAAAACTCTTGTAATCTAGAGGCTAAGTTGAGGCGTATTCCTAGATTTATAAAATTTTCTTTTAGACTATTTCCTTTAGAATCGCTTGTGTTTCTCTGGTATAGATCCATTTCTACAAATGCATTGTGTTTTATCATATAGCTCATTTGTAGACTTACCAAATTAGTTTGCGTTTGGTTTCCTTGCAACTGAACATGACCTATATCGTTTGGTCTTTTATACTTTGTAGTATTGGGTAGCAAAATATTGCTTCCGTAGTTTTCATTGTCTTTGTCTAAGCCTTGCGCTATTTTAAAATATTTTGCCACCAAAAACAACTTAGCGTGTGGTTGGTAACGCAAAATGCCTATAAATTCATTGAAATTTGCACCTAAAGGATGCGCTAAACTTTGGTTGAAATGCGAGTAAGAAGATGATTTGAGCGAGTGAGAATAGGTAAACGGTCTAGCTGCGTTTACCTCTATCTGAGCATCTAATCCTTTTATATTGGCTATGTCTATATATTTAAGCCCTACTTGTCCCGCATATTTATTTGCCCACCAACCGTCTCTTGCTTTTAGGTGATAGAGAAGGAACTCATCAATAACAACTTGGGCATAGATAGAGAAATGAGATAGGAAATTCCATTTTCCATTAGCGCCCAATAGTGCATTTCCGCCACTGCCTATATTGCTTTCTACAGCTCTATAAAAAATTACCGGATTCATAAAATTGATGTCAAAAGCATTTTTCCCTGAAGAATCTCCGCCAATAACTATGCTTTCAAATACGCCAAAATTCAAGTTTTTTCTTAGGTTTATGCTTAAATGATGAAATGTCATAAATTTAGTTGGGAAATTTTTTGCTCCGCTGGTCCCAAATTTCCCGTAGTCATAATCTGCAACCATATTGGCAAAAATATTGGTGTATTTTAACTTCCAAATCTGAGTTTCGATTTTTAAATGCGTGTAGTTTCCAGCATTATCAGATAAAATCATTGATCGATAACCATCACCAATAAAATTCTTGTCATACCCAAATTTGAGGCGTATGTTTTTGGTAACGGCAAAGTTTATGTATCCTTTAGCAGCAAAAAAATCATATCCATTTGTTTTGTATGCTTTCCAAAAATTCTCTCCAGCCACTGCACCAATGCTATCTGTGCGGCTGCTTACATAATTTGCAAAACGAGCTTGATTGTCTGAAATAAGCGAATAAAACCCTATTTTTTTGTTGATCATGCCTTTTACCTCTACACCTCTAGAGTTTAAAAACAATCGGTTTTGGAGCTCGTTTTTACTTCCTATTTTTACATCCATTACAGGATTTAGCGCTATAACTAAGTCTTCTGACCTTAAGCTTAGTAAATCTGGCTTTTTTTGGTATAAATGTTTTAATAATGGTCTTTTTGATGTGGAAATGGTATCTGTATCTCTAAATAATGCATTGTCTACTTGTAAGTAAAGGTTGTTTAATGGATCTGCAATAGTGTCTTTTGTTCTGTAGATTACATCTGCTCTGTTGTATGGCTTTACTGTTGTAAAACCACTTGGGTTTTTGATATCTATCCTATCTATTTGGTGGTGGTAGCGCTGGTCTAATAGTATATCAGGATTTTGGCCAAAAATAAACTGACCGATACCTATTAGAAGGGTAGAAATAAAATATTTCATTGATTATCCGTTAATTGTTATAAAATTTAAGCAATTTTAACCTTTAAATATGACTAAAATTGTTCCAAATATAGACTTTTGTTTACCAATAAAGGTTTCATATCAAAGCCAAAGACAAAGCTATATTTTTGATTTGATTTTTAAACAACTAATTGGCATAGATTATACTTTAGTTGATGTTAATTTTTCAAAACCCTGTTTGGTTTACTCTTCTAATGTAAAGAAAGCTCATTTTGTAGCGCATAATTATTTATACTCAAACACAATTGAACAACCAAAAGTAGAAAATGTAGCTTATAAAGGCAGATTTTTCCCTTTTAAAGTGGCTGAGACTTCCTTTTTACCTTTCGATCCTTTTGCAACCTGCTTTTATTTTGTAACAAGACACGAAGAATTAAACGCCCTAGACCAAGATGAACATGGACGCTATTTGCCTTCTGCATCTTGGCTCCAAAAAAATAATTGGCTACAAGAGCCTATTGTAAACTATATAGCTGAAGAAATTTTAATATGGATAGAAATAGAATTTGATCTGAAGCTACAAAAACTAAAAAAATACACTGTTTTACCCACTATAGATATAGACAATCCGTATGCATTTGCAGGCAGAGGTTTGTCTTTTTCCTCGTCATTACTAAAATCTTTGCTAAGTTTAAATGTAAAAGAACTATTGTACAAAGTAAAATCCATAGTAAATCCTAGCGTTGACCCATTCAATACCCACAAAAAAATTATTCAGCTTTTGAATGACACCAATTGCATTTGTACCGTTTTTTTATTGATGAAAACCAAAGGAAAAAACGCTGTAAATACACAATCAACTCTAAGAAAAAATAGTATTTTTTACTCAAATACCTCATTTCAATTAGGCATTCATCCTTCGTACAAAGCAGACTCAGAAGCATTTGAATCAGAGCGTCTTCTATTAGAAAAGAATTTGCAAAGAAAAGTAGATTGCTCTAGGCATCATTTTTTATCCATAGACATGCATAAAGATTTGTTATCTATTTACAAACAAGGTATAAAACATGAACATTCAATGGGTTATGCTAAAGAAAACGGTTTTAGAGCAGGCATTTGTCAAAACTATTTGTGGTTTGACATAAGCACCAATCAAATCACAGATTTGATGATTCATCCATTCTTTTTTATGGATTCTACTTATATTTTCCATAAAAAATCTACACCAGAAGAGGCATTGACCCAAATAAAAGAAATACGAGATGTAGTGCAAAAGTACCAAGGCGATTTGAGTTTTATATTTCATAATGAAAGCTTAAGCAATTATGGAGTATATAAAGGGTGGGGCAGTTTCTTAGAAAAAACACTAAAAGAACTATGCTGAAATTTATTTTACATGCCAATATAGATAAAGATAAATGGGACAATTGCCTAAAGAAAATAGACAGAGCTCACTTTTACGGCCTTTATGGCTATTTGTCTGCAATTTGCCAATGGAATGCACTGGTACTAGAAGAAAATAATGAATATACAGTCTTAGTTCCATTGCCATTTAATGAGAAATTTGGGATACGCTTTTTGTACCAACCTTTTTTTTGTCAGCAACTTGGTGTTTTTGTAGACCGGAACCTTACCCCACAAGAAACAAAACAGATTGTAGGTTTGATAAAAAAAAATCATTTGTTTGGGAAATTACAATGGGCAAATAAACTTGGGTTTGAGTATAATTTCTCACTGTTAGAAAAAGCAAATTTTGAATTGCCTTTAAACAATTCCTTTGAGCAACTAAGTTCAAGTTTTAACCAAAACAGGAAAAGAAATTTAAAAAAATTACATGAACTAGATGCTTTAACGGTACATCAAGTTTCAGATTTAGATGCTATAACACGTTGTGTAGATAGTTTTCAAAAACAGATGCAAGATAAAATTATAGGTGTAAGGCAAGAACATTACCACAATTTTTTAGAAGGCAATCGTTCAGTTTTAAAGCAGGTAACCCCTACAGTTGTTCAAATATATTCAAAGCAAGAATTAGTGAGCGAATCTTATTTTATAGAGTTCAATAATAGAGTTATATATCTAATGGGTTACACAGTTGCAAATTACTTAAAGCTATCAGTAAGTAGTTTGGCATTTGAAAAAATCATAAAGAACTATGCCAATAGCAATAAAATACTAGATTTTGAAGGAGGTAGCATACCAGGAATTGCTCAATTTTACTTAAGTTTTGGAGCACAGAAAAAGGAGTATTATGTATTTAGCCTTAGGCCAATATTTATAGCTGTTAAAAAAATATTTAAATTTGTTTGAGTAATCTTTTCTCTAGGGTTTCTTTTGAAAGGTTTTGTAAATGAACTTTAAAATGTTAATAAGATGATATTTACATGTGTTTGGTTTCATAATTGCGAAAAATTAAATAAATGACACAAAAATTATTTTTAAAGTACCTAAGTGTCTACTTATCTTCTGCCCTAAAGTTTATAGGTGGGATAATTTTAGGCACAATAGAGCAATTAAATTTTGTTGAAATTGCTTTATTTACCTTTTTAGGTTCTATGACTACCATTTCACTTATAGCTTACTTAGGAAATAAATACAGAAATGAATTGGCTCATTTTTTTTGGGAAGTAAAGTTTTCTTACATAAAAATAAAACTGTTTATGGCACTAAAAATGGGTAATGTAACCCAGAGCCAAAGCGAAGCTTACACCAAGCTCATAAACATAGAACTTAAACCTAGAAAATTTACCAAAACCACACGTTATGCTGTAAAAACGTGGTCTAGATTTGGTTTGTGGGGCATATGTATTCTTACACCTATTTTGCTTTCACCTATTGGCGGTGCTTTGGTTGCTGTTTCTTATAAGGTTAAAACAAGTAAAATTATTTTCTATATGTCTGTAGTTCATATTGTTGCATCATTATTTTTAGCGTATATTTTTGTAGAATTCAAAGATTTGATACATCACTCAGTGGGCATAAACCTAATATCTACTCCTTAAATGCAATTAAATCTTTGAGTGATAATTTGTAAAAAAAGTAAAGTGATTAAATCTTTAAAATGTTTTTGCACATTGGCTTAATTGTAAAAGTTATGTGAATATCCGCAATGATACCAGTATCTATTATTTTTTTGCGAAAAGGATCGAAGCGGAGCTCTTTTTTGCTTTTTCAGCAAAAAAAGCGAGAGTGTAGAGCCTGACCCGATAGGGTTTCGCCCAAAATCACTAATCAATTCTACTACTGGTACAATAACGGATATTCACAAAAAGTTATATTTTAAAAGAAAACGTATTAAAAACTCTTTCTATAACCCTAACATTTAACCACAAAAATCCCTTACTTTTGTGTCTGTGATACAAGACTACTTAGGTATATTTCTATTTTTGGTGGCAGGCTTTGGGTTTGTAGCCTTTGGAATGTTTGTTTCCAAACTATTAAGGCCACATAAACCCAACGAAGAAAAAAATACTACCTATGAAAGCGGAGAGGACCCAAGCCAAAATGCATGGGGTAATTTTAATATTCGGTTTTATTTAGTAGGGTTAATTTTTATTATTTTCGAAGCAGAAATTATCTTTTTATTTCCTTGGGCAACTGTATTTACAGACAAACAACTAATGCTTCAAACCAATGGATGGTGGGCTTTTGCTGGTTTTTTTGAAGTTCTTGTTTTTATGCTTGTCTTAATCTTGGGCTTAGCATACGTTTGGGCAAAAGGATATTTAGATTGGGATAAACCACAGGCTGAAAATAAAATTGTAAAAGAAGTAATTCCAAAAGAATTATATAAAAATGTAAATAAAAAATACAGCTAATGGGCTATCATGATGTAGAGTTTGAGCATGGCGGGGTAGTTATTACCAAAATAGATGATTTGCTCAATTGGGCAAGGCTTTCATCTATGTTTCCACTTGGCTTTGGTCTAGCATGTTGCGCCATAGAAATGATGGGTGCTTATTGCACAGGGTTTGATTTAGATCGCTTTGGTATAATCCCTAGGTCATCTCCAAGGCAAGCAGATGTAATGCTTGTAGCTGGTACAGTTACGTTTAAAATGGCAGATAGGATCAAAAGATTGTATGAACAAATGCCAGATCCAAAATATGTAATTAGCATGGGTAGCTGCTCTAACTGTGGAGGCCCTTATTGGGAACACGGCTATCATGTGGTAAAAGGAGTAGATAGAATTATACCAGTAGATATTTATGTGCCTGGTTGCCCACCAAGGCCGGAAGCTTTAATAGGTGGTTTTTTAAAATTACAAGAGAAAATACGTGCAGAGTCTTCTTTGGCACCTTTGGCTCTTCAGAAATTATTGGCTTTACAAAACGCTAAAAACGGATGACAACAGATCACTTAATAGCGCTTATAAAATCCAACTTTGAGGCACTTGAGCTTTTGGACAATAACACACTTCTTATTCCAAAAGAAAATTTAGAGGCACTTGCACTTTTTTTGCATCAGACAGAAGGATTGTATTTTGATCATTTGGCATGCATTACAGGTTTAGACAATTCTCCAAAAGAAAAAAGTTATGAAGTTGTGTACAATTTCTATTCTATTCCTTACGAACACTCAATGAGTGTAAAAGTAAAAATCTATTCAGACCAAGAAGAAATTCCAAGCCTAACCTCTATTTGGAAGGGAGCCAATTGGCTAGAGCGTGAAGTCTTTGATTTATACGGAATTAGATTTAGCAACCACCCAGATCTGAGACGCATTTTGCTTCCTGCCAATTGGGTTGGGTACCCAATGCGCAAAGACTATAAAACGCAAGAATTTTTTCATGGCATAAAAGTAGATTATTAGTGGATAAACAGATTCAGTACATATACCACCCTAGCAATTTGTCTCTTTCTGAGCCTTCTTTTTTTGCAACAGAATCGCTCCAAGATCAGGACATGCTCATTAATATTGGACCTCAACACCCGTCTACTCATGGAGTATTGCGTTTGGAGGTCTTGACAGATGGCGAAGTGGTAAAAAAAGTAGTCCCTCATTTGGGGTACTTGCATAGGTGTTTTGAAAAACATGCAGAAAACCTCCCTTACAATCAAATCATACCTTATGTAGATAGGTTAGATTATATGAGTGCCATGAACAATGAGCACATTTATTGCATGGCCGTTGAAAAAGCAATAGGTATAGATAAAGATATACCTGCAAGGGTAGAATACATACGTGTATTGGTTTCAGAGATGAATCGGTTGGCTTCTCATTTTTTGGCAATAGGTACATATGCAGCAGATATTGGTGCGCTTACTCCTTTTTTATGGCTTATTAGAGACCGTGAACATATTCTAAGGCTGTTAGAATGGGTAAGCGGAG
>JAYVIQ010000024.1:0-2541 GCA_043770215.1 Cytophagales bacterium
AATGGTACAAAATACAAGACAAACAGAAGTGAAATTAGAAAAGTAAATGTTAAATAGCGACCTCATAAAAATCGTCACGTTTTTTGTAGCTATTCCAAATACATATTTCAGATCTATCAAATATTTTCTATTTTTAACCCACTGGTTGTAGCATCCGCTACGACCTATTATCAAAAGAGTGTCCGCTCGTACATAACACTTCTTTTTATTCTAAATATATCAATTCTATTTTACTTTTGCCAACACCAAAATATGCTGAACAACTACTATCTAACCATTCTTCTGCTTTTTGCACAAAACCTTGTTCTACTGGATTGCTATGAATGTAATCCAGCCTTTGTTTCATTAGTTCTATTGTATCTAACTGAATAGGATGATTATGTTGCTGCCAAAACTGAAATTCTCCATTTCTTTTATTGTTTTTACCTGCACGCTCCATGAACCACAAAAGCCACTCTCTTCTACTTTCTTTTTTATTTTCTTCTATTACTTTTCTTATTGCTCTGGATGTGTAACTTTTCAAATCTCGTACTATATCTGACAAAATTCCGTTTTCTGTACCGATAATCAAATGAATATGACTGGTCATTATGCAATAACCATACACCTCTAAACTCTTTTCTTTTTGACAGTATTTTATACTCTCGTAAATTATATCTTTATATTCATTTCTAATAAACACATCTAGCCAATAAACTACCGTAAACGTAACAAAATACAGTTTCCTATCATCATGAAATTTATATTTTCTCGCCATTAGGTAAATCTACAAAAAATATGTTATTGTGTTATGCTTGAGCGGACGCTCTCTTAATCATAGGTGTGGGGGGCAATTGCAAATTGCTTGTCTTAAATTAATTATCTCTATAAGCTATACCTTAAGATAGTAAGTTGAAGTTACAAACTTCAACTAGTGTTTTATAATTTTATTTTTCATTGTTATTCTACGCCTAGAGGGGCGGGGATTGCATGAAATTTGATTTCATTTCCTTTTTTTATCCAGATTTCTTTACAATCGATTAATTTATACTTACCATTACTATTTTCAATAAAAAATAGTAAATATCCTATACTTCCTTTTTTGCCAAGAAAAAAAGAAAAACTATATACTCCCAAGTTAATTTTTTCGTCATATTGAAAATTTGTTATTTCAATAAGTCCTTTAGCATCTTGCTTGTTTACATCTGTAAATAAAGTAAATTTTTCTCCTTTTATATATTTAATTACACTTGAGTCAAGTGGAGTTATATTTTTTTCAAACCTTCTAAGTATTTGATTTTGATTATGATTAGGACTATATAATATAGCTTTCTTGTTTTTTAAGCTTAAAGCAGTTGTTTGAAGTACATTTATACCTGTAGTGTATACCAATGGTACATTAATTTCAGAGTCTATAAATAATGAATCTATAAGGACAGAAAGAGTTTGACTATAAACTTCATTAGCCATAGGTTCTTTATTCTTATTCTGACAGCAAAAAAGACTTGAGAAAATTAGAGATAAACTTATGTATTTTACCATTTTGAAAATTTTATATGCGTATTATCTATTGTATCTGAATTTTGATAAAACCATTTTGCTGTATTGTAGTCATTTGATTGAAATTTAAGTCTTACAATAGTATCAGAAAACTTGGCTACTGGAGTTGTTACAAATTTATATGTTACCTCTTTTTGAACGGCAGTAGCTGTAGTAGTATTTGTAACAGGTTTTGTTCCATATGTATCTACGAATTTTGCCACTACTTCATTTCCATTCGCTGCATTGTAGGTAGTAGTTGCCACTTGTAAACCAAGTCCTAATTTAATTAGTACATTACATGTAGCAAGACCTCCAGCTATTCCTATTCCAGAATTAAATGCCCACGTTTCATGGTCAGATTCAGGATAGTCAGACGTACCGCGAAAACCATCGCCATATAATACTCCTGCAAGCCCCATTCCTGAAGACCATAAACTACCTGCTTGATGCTCAGAGCTTGTGCCTTCAAAGTCTGGAATTGAAAATGGACTGTTAGTGCTTTCAGAACCATAAGTTACGCCACCACTTGAAGGTTTATAATCCATTTCGACTGGCTTTGGTCCTAGATCAATTAAACTAGCATATGTTTGCCGTTTAATAGTTATTATAATGGGTTCTGCCGTACCAGAGTAAGTTTTATTGCCATCTGCATCTACTTCATCTATCGGCTTTGGTGGTGGTGGCGTAGTTTCATCATTATCTCCACCACCCAAATAATCCAATATAGAAATAGGGCTGTTCCTATGGTAGGCATAAGTAGTTTGCCAAGGATATCCTGGTGCTCTTGGGTCTATGCTCAGCATTCTGCCCAATCTAGGATCATAACATCTTAAACCAAAGTCATAAAAATTACCACTTCCTTTTATTTCATTGTCTTTTTCCATACCATTAAAGCCATACTTATAACTCTCAGAGGCATAAGTTCTGTTTTCTATTTGGTAGCCAAAAGGGTAATAGTCTGTAGCACTAAGTACTATGGCTTTGTAATATGAGGCTCTAGCAAGGTTTGTAGGCATTACT
>JAYVIQ010000025.1:0-15328 GCA_043770215.1 Cytophagales bacterium
GTTTTTGAGGCTCTTGCCATATTTCCTTGCACTTATTACAATAAAAAGTTAGATATTTATCTAATATAAAACAAGTTATGGGTTTTTCAGTAGGCTCTACTTAGGTCTATTATTTTATAATTCCTAATGCTAGAATCTTGGAGCTGAATTACAAAGGTTTTATTAGAGTTGGGAGTAAAACCAACTTGATTTATATGTAATGTCTGCGCTTTAGAAATAAATATTCCTAAACATACAAATACTAGATTACTTATAAATTTCATTATTATTAATTTACCGAAACAATAATTTTTTGATGCCTTTTGTTTAACTCTTATCAAAAGTTTCAATAGTTAGCAATCAAAACAGTTTTTTAACAATTGAGTCAAGTTCAAAATCAAATTTTGATACTCCTTTATAACTATCTAACAACAAATGTGTCTTTTGCTTACCTAGGCTTATTTCACCTCTATTTACGTCTATACTTGGGATTTCCAAAAAATGATCATCTACCAATATAAGATACTCTTCGCCGAGTTCTAATTCATTAATTTTAGATTCTTCTACAGATTTTCCATCAGCTCTATGATAAAACCGAATTGTAGATTCTGGGTAATTTTGTTTGTAATCGTATAGTATACCTGCATTTACCTGATAATCAGTAAACCCTTTAGTCCACTGGCTTTGGTGGCTTTTATGAGAAATTTGAACATGAAGAATATGTCTAGCTTTTGGTAATAGCTCTAAAAATTCAGCCCTGTTTATATCTTCAGAACTAATAAAAGAAAAAAGAGATATCAAACAAAAAAAGAAAAAAGCATATTTATATCGGGTCATTTGGTTTGTATTTATAGATTCAATTATAGAATTTGTTTCAACTATTGCTAATATATAAATTTTGAGCAGTTGTTAATAATAAAGCTTAATATGGTACTGATTTAAATTTAATCATAACGGGTCTTTCCTCAAAGAAAGTAACTTTTTTGCTAAAAAAATCTATTTACTGGCTAAAATATAGGTAAAACAACATGAAACTCAGATCCCTTTCCAAATTCGCTCTCAACCCAAATTTTGCCTTTGTGCAATTCTATAAATTCTCTACATAATATAAGCCCCAGGCCACTTCCTTTTTCATTTTGGGTTCCGTAAGTGGTATAGTGTGTTTTGTTATTAAATAGTTTAGCAATGTTTTCCTTGCTTATACCTATACCATAATCTTTTACTAAAAAGTGTATTTCGTTTTGCAGTTGGTGTAGTTTTATATGAATGATGCTGCTTTTATGGCTGAATTTAACAGCATTGAACAATAAATTTTGAATAACAGAGTTTAATAAATTTTGGTCAGCATTAAGATTTATTGTTTTGGCAGAATCAAAGACAACACTTATATTTTTCTTAGTTAAATGAGGCTCAAGTAGATGAATGTTGTAATCAATTAGCTGTGTTAAATTAATTTTATTTGGAGAAAAAGTAATTCTATTCATTTGTACTTTGGACCATTCTAAGAGATTTTGAAAAAGATCTAGGCCATTTTTAGAGGACATGTGTATGTAATTTATATATTCTTTCTTTTCTTGATACGATAGAGAATCGAAATTTTCTTTTAGTAACTCAGAAAAACCTACAATAGCTGTAAAAGGAGAGCGTAAATCATGGCTTAAAATAGCAAGAAATTTATTCTGGCTGTCATTTGTTTTGTTAAGCGTTTTATTCTCTGATTCTAAAAATTCCTTTTGCTTTTTAAGCACCTCGTATTTATCTTGGTTGTATATGATAGAAAAAACTTCTTTTAAGTTTTTTGGTCTTATGTGCTTAGCTATTCTTTTAAATTTTAAATAACTAAATAGTATCAATGAGAAAATAAAACAACTAACTAATTTACCAATAAGATCATTTACAAAAAGTTGAGTTGTATTTAATGCATCCCAATAAATTAAATAGTTAAAAAAGAAAGAGTCAAAAGCCATAATCAAAGACAATGCTAAAAATATTTTGAGGAATTTAGGTGTTTTGGAGAGTTTAAGAGATATGAAATTAAAAATTATAACAATCAAAAAAGTATCTATAAGTAGTAAAGAGGTACCAATGACAACTAGCTTTATGTTTAGATTAAAAAAACTAGAAGATATATTTGTGTTGGTTATGAAGGAAGGCAAAGCCATCTGTTGTTGTGTAATAAATGCTAAAAATATTAGAGAAAAATTTGACACTGCTATACCATAAATCATAATCCTAGCAGTATGAATTCCATTTTTTAGGTATACCAAAAGAGTAGCAAAAATACTTGAGGTAAAAAATACCATAGATCCAGGCGATACGGATACAACATCAGTAATCTTTAGGTATACTGTATTGGCTAAAATTGTTTGTAAATACTGATTTGAGGCTACAAAAATAAACACAAAAACCAAACCGAATTTAGGCTTTAACTCGCATAAAAGAAGCAATAAACCAGCTACAAAAACAAGCTCAAATACAAGATATAGTACACTTTCTAACACAAAAACTTGATTTTGAAAACCATACAATTTATAACTACATCTGAATTTGGTATAGATGATTTACTGTATAGACTTAAAACATCAATGCTGCTGCACCCAAAATACCAGCATCATTGCCAAGACTAGCTTTACATATTTTTAAATCTGAGGTATAATAGGTTCCAAGTTTCTCTTCTATTACTTTTCTCATTGATGGCTCTATAATAGCAAAGGTTTCTGACACTCCCCCACCAATAATTACAGTATGTAAGTCAAGAATTCTTATACCACTTACAATACATTGCCCTAGGTATTTGCCTACGTGCTCAAATACTTTTATAGCTACTTCATCTTTTTCTAAGGCTGCTTTTGCTATTTTTTTTGCATCTAAACTTTTTACATTCAGAATAGATTTAGGTATTTTTTTAAGTATTTTTTTAGCTTTTTTTACTATTCCTATTTTGCCTATTTCTTCTTCTATTGATCTTCCTTTACCCCCGTATATGTGGCCTATTTCCATGGCATTACCCACACCACCTCCAAAAAGTTTTCCGTCTATGACTGCTCCACCACCAACACCAGTACCAAGGGTAATCATCATAAAATTATCTCCTACTTCAGCTCCATTAAAAATAAACTCTCCATATGCTGCTGCATTGGCATCGTTATCTAAGGCAAATGATTTTCCTTTTATTTTGGATTTAAGAATTTTTATCAAATCAACTCCACTAAGTTGCTCTATGTTTGGGGCTGTCACAACACTTTGCCTATCTTTAGAAATTAAGCCAGGCACACCAATGCCAATTTTTACAATTTCTGGAGATTTTTTAAGTTCTGTTTTAATTGCAGCAATAAAATTCTCGATAAATCTTCCATCTAAAACCATATCTGCAGTAGGATATTTTGCTTTATTGGTAAGAATCCCATTATTATCTACAACTCCAAATTTCACATTTGTACCACCAATATCTATACCTAAAACTTTTTCCATTTTATTTTTTGTTTCAAAACATTAAACTACATAAAATTTACTTTAGCACAAAGTCAATTTTGATTATAATTCCTTTAGAATTTTCAATGGTTTTTAATAATGATAAAATAAGAAGTTTAAATTCAATAAATTGTAGGTTTCCTAAATTTTGATTAAGCCAAAAGGTTGCAAAGAAATTTCATTTGTCAATTGCATTTCGTAAAATTCAACCTGAAAACGCAACTTTTTTGTTGAATATATTTAAAGATGTTTCACAATTATATCTTTTTCTTGGTTTGTTATTTAAATCGCTAACAATTTTATCAATATCACAATCGGTACTAGTTTCAAAATCTGTTTTTTTTATGGTAGGGTTATTTTACTTTTGCGTAGTTCATATTTTCCCTGTACCAAATCACTCTTACAAGCTCCTGAGCCATAATCTTGGTTTCTTTTCAATGCTCTGCTCACAACAAATTTGTCCTTTCCAATTGTAAGTATCAATTTGGTTTTACCTATACCCTAGTTGTCTCATATTGGCAATTGTGAATGAGTGCTCTTGTGTTAAAGACTTGTATATTAACTTCTTTGGATGGACGGAAATAAACGAAAATATATTCATTTTCACGAGACAAGGGAGTTATTTCCCTATCACTGAAATAAAGTAACGTATATCTGAAGTCCTAAAGTTGCTTTTATAATTTGAATCTAAGTATGTACAAAAATAACCTTACCTAGTGTTGCACATGCCTATAAAAATATAACTGGTTTTAAAATTCCATTCTTCACTCTTCTATTTATGGGGAATTACTAATCTGAGTATAACTAGTATCTTTTTTCTCAAAAAATCAATATATTTTTAGTCATAAAACAAAAAAAGCCTCACAATAGTGAGGCTTAGTTGTTGTATATCTTCGTAGGGTTTACAAATTTATTTTATTTTTGCTACTACTGCTTTGAACGCTTCTGGGTTGTTCATAGCTAGGTCTGCAAGTACTTTTCTGTTTAATTGGATACCTGATTTATTCAATTTACCCATTAGTACAGAATAAGAAATCCCTTCTATTCTTGCTCCAGCATTTATACGCTGAATCCATAAAGATCTAAAATCTCTTTTCTTAAGTTTACGTCCTGTGTAGGCATAAACACCTGCTTTTTCTACTGCGTTTTTAGCTACAGTATATACATTTTTTCTTCTACCGAAGTATCCTTTAGCTTGCTTAAGGATAGCTTTCTTTCTTGCACGTGATGCAACGGAATTTACTGATCTTGGCATACTTTTTTGTTTTTTGTAGTTGGCACTCTTTTACCTGAAAAGAGGTTTTTTGAGCCAATTACATGGTGATACAATGAACTCTACTAAACCTTAAATATTAAGCATTAACTTCACGTTGTTCATGTCAGGCTCGCTAACTAATCCTACGTGTGTTAATCTTCTTTTTTGTTTAGTTCCTTTTTTAGTCAAAATATGACTTTTAAAAGCATGTTTTCTTTTTATCTTACCAGTACCGGTAAGTTTAAAACGCTTTTTAGCACTTGACTTAGTTTTTACCTTAGGCATCTTACTAATTATCTATTACAAATTATACAACTACTTTTTTGGGGAAAGAAAAAGAAACATTCTTTTTCCTTCTAATTTGGGCATTTGCTCAATTTTCGCATGATCGGTCAAAGCCTCTGCAAAGCGCAACAATAGCAATTCTCCTCTTTCTTTATATACAATAGATCTTCCCACAAAATGAACATAAGCTTTCACTTTTGCTCCTTCTTCTAAGAATTTCTCAGCATGTTTTAATTTAAAATTAAAATCATGATCATCTGTATTAGGACCAAATCTGATTTCTTTTAGTACGGCTTTAGAAGCTTTGGATTTTAACTCTTTTTGCTTCTTTTTTTGTTCGTACTTAAATTTTGAGTAATCTACTACCCTACAAACTGGTGGTATCGCATTTGGAGAAATAAGGACTAAATCCATATTCTGCGATTCTGCAAGCGCACGTGCATCGCCTATTTTAAAAACACCAGGCTCTATGTTCTCTCCTACAAGACGAACTTCTGGCATTCTAATTTTTTCGTTTATTAAGTAAGGTTCCTCTTTCTGAACCCTACCACGCATGTTGCTTCTTTCTTTGATAGTACTAATTATTTAGTGCGACAAAATTTATCGAATGACAAATATGGATAATATTCTTGACTTTTAAAACTATTTTCTAGTATATCAGCTATTTGCAGACATTTCTTCTTGAACTAGATTTTGAAAGTAGCTTATAAATTGCTCTATAGTCATGGTTCCTAGATCCCCTTGACCTTGTCTTCTTACGCTTACTTTGCCTTCTTGCTCTTCTTTTTCACCCGCCACAAGCATGAAAGGGATTTTACCTACTTCTGCGTCTCTAATTTTCCTGCCTATTTTTTCATCTCTATGATCTACATTTCCATTTATCTCTGCTATGTCTAATGCTTGTTTTATTTTATCTGCATAGTCAGCAAATTTTTCAGAGATCGGTAATATAGCAATTTGCTCTGGAGATAACCAAAGCGGAAATTTACCTTCGCAATGTTCTATTAAAATAGCAATAAACCTTTCTAAAGACCCAAATGGAGCTCTATGTAACATCACTGGCCTATGTTTTTGGTTATCGCTGCCTGTATATTCTAACTTAAATCTTTCTGGCAATTGATAATCTACTTGTATAGTTCCTAACTGCCATTGTCTACCTAGTGCATCTTTGACCATAAAATCCAATTTAGGACCATAAAAAGCTGCTTCACCAAGCTCAGTAACTGTTTTTAGCCCTTTCTTTGCAGATGATCTTATGATAGCCCCTTCTGCTTTTTCCCAATCATCGTCTGTACCAAAATACTTGGTTTTATTTTCTGGATCTCTCAAAGAGATTTGTGCCGTGTAATTGTCAAAGCCAAATACTTTAAAAACATACATTACCAAATCAATAACTTTCTCAAATTCAACTTCTACTTGATCAGGTCTACAAAAGATGTGTGCATCGTCTTGAGTAAATCCTCTAACACGAGTAAGGCCATGAAGTTCACCGCTTTGTTCATATCTGTATACTGTACCAAATTCTGCTAGACGTACTGGTAATTCTTTGTAAGACCTAGGCTTGCTTTTAAATATTTCGCAATGATGTGGGCAGTTCATTGGTTTCAATAAAAATGTTTCAGGCTCTTCTTGTCCTTCTTGGTGAGGGGCAAAAATGGGTTGAAAAGAGTCTTTTCCGTATTTTTCGTAATGCCCAGAGGTTATATATAATTGTTTATTGGCAATATGAGGAGTAACAACAGGTTGATACCCTGCTTTTACTTGAGCTTTTCTTAAAAAAGATTCTAGTTTTTCTCTTAAGGCAGCACCTTTTGGCAACCAAAGAGGCAATCCCATACCTACTTTTTCTGAAAAAGTAAACAATTCTAATTCTTTGCCTAGTTTTCTGTGGTCACGTTTTTTTGCTTCTTCTAAAAGAGTTAAATAATCCTTTAATTCTTGTTGTTTTGGAAAAGAAACGGCGTAGACTCTTGTCATCATTTTACGCTTTTCATCACCTCTCCAATACGCTCCTGCTACATTCATTAGTTTTACTGCTTTTATAAAACTAGTATTAGGTATATGAGGACCTTTGCACAAATCTGTAAAATTTCCTTGTGTATAAAAGGTTATTTCTCCATCAGAAAGGCCTTCTATAAGTTCTAGTTTATAATTATCCGCTTTTTCAGTAAAATACGTAATCGCTTCTGCCTTAGTTACTTCTTTTCTAATAAATTCTGATTTGTTTCTTGCTAACTCAAGCATTTTCTGCTCTACTTTCTCAAAATCTTCATGAGACATAGATTTACCTTCTCCTAAATCTATATCATAATAAAATCCTGTTTCTATAGCTGGACCTATTCCTAATTTCACGCCTGGGTAAATATCTTCTAGGGCTTCTGCTAATAAATGGGCAGAGGAGTGCCAGAATGTTTGTTTACCAATAGGGTCATTCCAAGTTAAAAGTTGCACATTGGAATCTGTTGTAATTGGTCTGTTGCTTTCTACAATTGTACCATTTACTTTGGCAGCTAATACATTTCGAGCCAACCCTTCACTTATGCTTAGTGCTATTTGGTGGCTAGTGATTGGACTTTCGAATTGTTTTACAGATCCGTCTGGTAGAGTGATGTTTATCATTAATATAAATAATTTTAGCCTTGATACAACCAAGGGTGTATGTTATCACAAAAGTAAACAAAGGAATGCTAGCCTACAAGATAAAAAAAAGCAATTTACAATGTTGTTTTCAAATTTATGTGCTGCTGTATTCTAGTGGCATTAAGAAATGAATTGTTCTTTTCTTTTTTGTTTTAAAACCTCTGAATAGTATTTATTTTAGAGGAGTTATCTTATAATTGTGATTTGAATCACTTTTTTTCCATCTATAACAATTGCATACAGCCCAGTTTCTGCTGGCTCACCATTAGATTTAGACCCATCCCAGGTATAAGGAGCGGTAAATGAATTAATAAGGTTCCTCCCTGAATCATAAACTTTCACATCTCCTGCTTCTTCTACAAAATAAGTATCTGTAATTCCGTCTTGGTTGGGAGATAATACTGGATCGCAGTTTTTTATTCTGTCTAATACAAATTGGTAACTTACAGTGCAATTTTTTGCATCACGTAGAGCAAGCACAATTTTTCCAGAGGGTATGTTTTGTATGTTTGTTTCTGTGCTTACTTTGTTAAAATTTGTAGATGAAATGGAGTATTCATAGGGTTTTGTACCTCCAATTACCAAGAAGTTATCTAAATTTATTTCATAGGCTTCTTTACAGCCATTGTTTACAATCTCTAGTGATGGGTGTACAATTCTTAAACAAGAATCTACAATTAGATTAAAAGGGTTAGAATACAAAACTAGGTCAGGATATTCAGCGTTATTTATTTTTAGAGAATACTGACCAGCATTATTAAATTGCACCTCTTGTATTAAAAAAGTGTTATGGCTACTACTGTCTAAAAAAGCATTTTCTTTTTGCCAGGTGTACTTGTTTGTTTTGATGATTTTGTCAAAAGAAACAGAAAAAGTTACCTTATTTTTTTCTGTGGTATTAAAACTTGGCATATTAAATTTGTTTTGAGGTGCATAAGCAAATGATGCAATTCTTGATGCGGATAGCGGGTACAAATCTTCAAATGTGAGGTAATTTCCAAAAACAGTTAACCTATTAAGGTTAGGTTTATTACTTAAATTAGGCAACTTTTCTAAATTGTTGTTGTATAATTCACATGTCTCTAAATTTGTTAGGCTATCTATTGAAGAGAGATCTTCTAGATTATTTCCCCAAACAAACAAGTGTTCTAATTTGTGAAGTTTCTCTAAACCTATAAGGGTATCTATACCCGTGCTATGCAAGTGCAGTTGTGTAAGTTGTGTTAGCAAACCATAATTGTAATTCGTTTTAAGAGGATTAAAACCTACATCTAAAATCTTTATTTTAGGATGCATATTGAAGTCAAAAAGGTGATTTAACTTGTTTTTATTGATGTATAATTTTTCTAATTTGTCACATTTTTGAAAATTAGGAATTTGCTCAAAAACATTACCAATAAGCTGTATTACAATTAATTCAGTTAAATTTCCTAATTGAGAAATTTGAGCCAATTTATTGTTGTTGGCAAATAAATACTTTAGTTTCTTAAGTTCACCAAGATCTTGAATTTCAGTCAAATTATTTGAACTAACATTTAATATAGTGATGCCTTTGAAATATCGTAATCCGTCTAAATCCATTATTTTAGATTGAGCTAGGTTTAATGGGCGAACAAATTTTGAAGCTTCAATTGTATCTAACAATCCTGCTTTTATTACTTTAGGATATTTTTTTATCAAGACATTTCTGAAATTAGTGTCTGGAAGTTCAAAAGTTTGACTATTTAGATTTTGTGTTAAGAAAAATAAACCCAAAATAATATATATAAACGCTCTCTGTTTCATTAATTTCTAATTATTGTGAGTTGGATAAATTCTTTTCTACCATCGTTGTAATCTATTATGGCTTGATAAAGCCCCATAGGTAAATCCACTTGTGCATTATCTTTACCGTCCCATTCTATATTGTTTGTACCAAAGATACCACTTTTTACTACTTGTCTTTTATCATCAAAAATAGAATAGGTGCCATTTTCCTCATCGGAGAAGTTTATGTTCCAAGTTTCATTGTTATTGGGATTGAAACTATAATTTTTATTTAATTGGCACCATTTAGAACCTACGTAAATTTCTTTTTCGTAAACACAGGCTGTGTTTTGATCAGTTATTTTAACAGTATAACTACCACTTTCTAAATAATCAAATCTGCCACTTTTGGTAGATTTATTCAAATCAATTATTTCATACAAAATAGTAGAAGGTGTTTGTGATTTAATTTCTATTTTTCCATCAGATTCATTTTTACAGCTATTTGTTGTTTTTATGACAAATAAATTGTCGCATATAGGTACTATTTTTTCTTTTTCAAATATTTGTACAGGCTCGTTTTTTATTTGACCATCTACTGTAGACACTTTTGTATCAAAGTTGTTTGGAGGTGCATTTTGATTAAGGATTACATTCTCAGCTATATTTATCTTTTTATCTTTAACAAATGGCAAAACTAATGACTTTGTTTTAGGGGTTATAGTGTTGTGTTTTTCAGAGATAGGATTTATTACCTTTTGGTTCCCAACATTATTTACTTTTTTTAAAGCTGGTTGATATTTCGTTTCGACCCTCAAATTATCAACTGTTTTATTTGATTCTTTTGTGTAAAGCAGTAATACCCCTAAAATTGAAACAGATAAAATACCCGCCGCTAAATAGGTCATGGTTTTAAATGAGCTCTTTGTTGTATGTTTTATATTTTTTAAATCATTCCCAATTTGATCGCTTAAATTAGCCAATCCAACAAAATGAAGTGCATTATTTACTCTTATCTGCTGATCTACTTCTTCTTTCAAATTATCATTTACAGACAATTCTTGCTCAAATATCACTTTACTTGTAGGATCTAAAGTTCCATTTAAATAATTCTCTATTCTTTCAAATTGTGCTTGTTCTACTTTCATGGTCTTAGTGCACTTAGTGCATTTTTATCTTCGTGTAATAATTTAGAAAAATACTGCTTACATCTGTAATGCTGACTTTTTGCAACATTTTCATGTTTAAGACCCATAATGTCTTTTATTTCTTTCATGCTTTTTTTCTCAAAAAGAACAAGTTGAAGCAGTTGCCTGCAGTTCTCCTCAAGCTTATCAAATATGTTTTTAAAAATTGTCAATTTTTCTGCTTGAATAATTTCGCCAAGTGCATTATGTTCAATTTGGTGTTCAATTTTTTCTACTTCTACAGAAGTGTTTAACTTTTTATTTTTTCTTACTTTATCTATCCAGGCATTCCTTGCAACACCAAACAAAAAAGCATCTAATTCGTACTTGGGATTGTATTTGTTTGTTTTTACGTAATGAAAAAGAACAAGTAGAGCATCATGAAAAACATCATTTGCATCATCTATTGTCCCTGAGTTCTTTAAGATATAACCCCTTACTTTTTTCAATGGATCTTTGTACAAATAGTTTAATGCTTTTTGATTGCTTCCACTTAAAATACAGTCAATTATTTCTTGATCTTTTTTATTCACTGTAAAATCTACGTTTTATTTAAAAAAAAGTAAACAAATAAATGCTTCTTTAATTTGTTTTCCAATTGAAATATCTAAAAAAAAAAGTTATATTTAGAAATTGACATAAATATTTTGAGAAGCGTAAACGCATTTTTAACAAAAATAAATACTATCCACTTAATTTTATTTTTGGTAGTTGGTCAGAATATTATTTCTTTTTCACAGCTCAATATTTCTACTTTTGAGGAGTTTACCCAAATTAGAAATAACCCATACCTAATAAACCCTGCATCTAGTGATACTAGTTATAGGTTGAAATGCTCTGCAAACCTTTTGCAAGACTTGGGTTTTTTTAAAGGTGTGTACAAAAGTTATTTGGATGTAGACAAGCGGTTACGTTCCAAAAGTAAATTGCAAAACAACTGGATAGGCTTTCAGTTTACAAACTCAACTTATGGAGAATATATTCATAAAAATAGATTTAGTCTACGGTACTCTTGGTCTACACCTCTGAATTACAATCTGCTTTTAAGTACTGGGGCCAGCTTGGGAGTTGTGAATTTTGCTTTTTTAACTTCCCAAGGCGGTGGAGGAGACTCAGATTTTGACATGGATGGTTCATTAGGCATCCGTCTCATTTCCAAAAAAGGCCAACTAGGCATATCTTCTCAGCATATTTTTAATTCTGAAATACCCCCTTTAAACGATTCTTACAAATCTCCTCGCTTATTTTTGGCTGAATACTTTAGGAATTATTCTATTTCAATGGACTTAAATCTAAGGGGTGCTCTTATAGCTCAATATTCAGAATTAAAAGAAAAATATGCCTCATTTGCTATGGATTTGGATTGGAAAAAAATATATTCTGTTGGATACACATACCATAGTATGCATAGAAGCAGTTTCCAGGCTGGCTTATTGTGCTTTTCTTACAACCAACTTGATTTTTCTACACAGTTTGTTTACTCTATTTATCATATAAACGGCAGAAATTCTAGTGATGCCTTAGAAATATACATATCGGTTTTTTATTAAGTTTTTTTTTGATAATCAACCAAATAGATTTTTAAACCGAAAAAATAACTAAAACCAATCTAAAAACTAGTACACAAATTTAGATTTAGTGGACTCTGATGAAAAAAATAATTCATCGTTATCATATACATCAAATCCTTTTAGATTATACTTTACAGATAAATAATTGGCAAATTCAGTTTTATAACCCTTTGAATTGTTAGCGTTTTTAGACAAAATAAACTCTTTTTTTATCAAAGGATAAGATAAATTATTGTGGCTAAAACAAGAAATATTATGTTTTGCCCAGTAAGCGTCCATAGCTACTTCTAGATCTTGAAGTTTTAATTTGCTTTTGTTGTAATACAGAAAGGTGCTTTTGCCATATACTTCTTCTAACACAAGTTGATTTTTTACTTTGTGAAAAGCAAAATACTTTTGATGTTTGTAATGAAAATGACGTTCTAAGCTTATGCCCAAACTACAAAATAAAAAAAATGAAGCCATATAAAAATGAATTCTCTTTTTTGAGATTGTAAACCAATAGATACTTAAAACTGCCATAATCAATAAAAAAACATGTGTTTTTGTGAAGTAAATGCCTTTTATTTTGCTGAAAGCAAACTCACTTGTTATAAATGAGCTTTTATTAACTACAAAACAAAGCCATTCTGCACATGTTGCAAAAAAATCTCCTACCCCATAAAAATGTCCTAGTACTGCGGCAAAAGAACCTGCCACCAAAACAAAATCTACTAAAAACACCACCAATACATTTAAAAACAAAAAATACGTTGGGAACTGATGAAAATAATATAAAACAAAAGGGGTAGTAGTTAATTGGGCGGCAATAGACAGCGCCATCATAGACCAAAGCCAGCGTAAAAAAAAGTTTTTAGGTTTTATCCAACCTTCTATTGGTTTAAAAAATAAGAGTATCCCAAGTACCGCTGTTACAGATAATTGAAACCCACTATCAAATAAAAATTCTGGTTTTACTATTAAAATCAAAAAACAAGAAGCAAAAAGTGTATTTAAAGCACGTGTATTTTTATCAAAAACATGAGCCACTCCAAAAATTCCAAACATAACTGCGGCCCGTATTACAGATTGAGAAAGACCTGTGAGGCATGAATAAAATATCAAAACCCCTAGCAACAAAAATAACCTTATCAGTTTATTTTTGATTCTTTTGGCAAAAAACAAAACAGCAAAGAAAACCAATGCTACATGCAACCCACTTATAGACAGCACATGAAAAACTCCTGCAGTTACATATTTTTGTTTTACCTCTAGATCTAAATCATCTCTATCTCCTACTACAAGTGCTTTTATTACAGCTCTTTCATCATTATCCTCCATCAAATGATTTAAGTTGGTTTCTAACCTATCTCTTATCTTTTGTACCCAAAAAACAATACTTTTCTTTTCTCCTAGATGCAAAATCTGATTTGGTTCTAATTTCATTTGTGCCAAAACCCCTTTGTTCCTGTTATACTCTTCAAAATCAAATTGCTCTGGTATAGTAGGTTTTCTAAAAGGGTTTAACACACCCTCCAGCAACAATACCTGACCCACTTTATATTCTTTATTTTTTGCTGTAGTTAAAAATATACTCTTGTGAATGATGGTTTTTAAATCACATGTTTCTACATATACTAAAATTCTGAAATCATTTTCCCACTCTTTCACTTCTTGTACCTCTACTTTTGCAAAAATACGCTTACCATAGATAGTATTTAAATTGGTATTTTGGTTTCTGAGCAAATCTTTGCTTAACAAACATCCTAAACCAAAAGAGAGAACAAGGCTTAAATACAAATGAACTTGCGCTTGTTTTTTATATGTCAAAAAAATAAAAAGTGTGGGTGGTAAAAAAAACCAAAACCAAGGCAAAAAATGACCGAAAAAAATCCCTAAAGCTAAAAAAACAGTTAAAAAAACAAATGGGTTTTTAGAAAATGTTTCCATCAATAGAGCAGATAATCATTCTATAACAATCTTAAATGAGTTGCTGTTACTTGAATCTGAAAATTTTGCAAAATAAATCCCCGATTGTAAAAAGGATAAATCCAATAGATAACTCCCTGAAAAAGTACGCAGTGTGTTTTCAAATATATTTTTCCCCAATTCATCAAAAACCTCTATCACTACATCTTGCTCATTTGGCAAGGCAATGGTATAATTAAAAATGCCATTTTTGCTTGGATTTGGATAAATAGATACATTCAATTTTTCAGATTCTTCATATAAGTATAAATCATCTACACCTATTTTGTTTCCATTAGAATATACAACTATATAAAAACTAAGTAGCCCCTCATCTATTGCACTACCAACTGGAAATATATATTCTTTTGATTCTGAATTTATTAAATCTATTTTTTTAAACAATTTTAAAACCTCTGAGCATGATACACTATAAAACACTTTTATGCTATCTGCTTTTCCTATTATTGTATTTAGTTTAAACCTAAGTGTTAATTTAGAACTTTTTGTGTACCTAAATAAACCAGTTTGAAAAACTAAAGAATCTTTTTGAGCTGTAGAAATTGTGTTTGCATATAAAACTCCTTGTTCAATAGCCCAACCATCTGTTGCCTTACTGGTACTTAATTTTATGTTTTTAATGAGTGAAACTTCGTTTTCAAAATCTTCTTTGTAGGGGAGTTCAATTTTGTTGTTTGACCCACATAAGCCTCTAGAGAACTTTAGCGCAGATCTTCTTGGGCTTACTTCTAATACTGTTCTCACTCGTTTTTTTTGGTCGTCTGTAAAAATATTCATACATGCATCATTGGTATAATCCATAAAATTACTAAACATAACTTTTGTACCACAATCTCCAATGATGTCTTCAGTACAAATACTTTGCCCACTGCTGCTTTTAGATTGACTTGGTGTATCATTGCAATAATCTGTATAATTACACCCTAAACCAAAGTCATCAAAAGTGTGTAAAAGCCCTAGCCAGTGCCCAACTTCATGCACAGCTGTCCTACCAAACCTATAAGGGTTTTTGTTACCTGTTGCTTTGCCTATTAGCCTACCAAAAGCATTAGGAGCTATGACTACACCATCTGTAAGCGCTCCTGACACTTCATTTTCTAGGCCTGCTAACCCAGAATTATCAGGGAATTGAGCATATCCAATTAACCCTTCATTACTTCCATCAAGCCTCAAGGGAGTTACCCATATATTCAAATATTGCTCGCTAGGCCAAAACCCATATGACT
>JAYVIQ010000026.1:0-44270 GCA_043770215.1 Cytophagales bacterium
TTTGCGAAAAGGATCGAAGCGGAGCTCTTTGTTGCTTTTTCAGCAACAAAAGCGAGAGCGTAGAGCCTGACCCGATAGGGTTTTGCCCAAAATCACTAATCAATTCCACTACTGGTGCTACAACGGATATTCACAAAAATTATTAACGCTTGCTTCCAAAATACCTATCAAATGCTATTTGATACTCTTTGTACTCATTTAACCCATTGTGCATACCTTTTTCTAAAATAACAAGTTCGGTATGATCATTCATTCTACTTAAAAGCAAACTATGATTGTGAGGGGTGAGTTCATCTGCTGTACCGCTTAAAATCAAAATATTACATTTCACCCTTACCACATCCAAATCTTGCCTAAGCGGAAAACGTATAATCCATTGTATAGGTAATATAGGAAAACTTAATTCTGCCATGGCTTTCATACTCAAATAAGGGGTTTCTAAAATCAAAAAAGGAGAGCTATAATTTGCGGTAAGGTATGTAGCTAACGCAGACCCTAAAGATCTCCCATATTGGTAAATAGATTCTTTTGGGTACTTTGTAAGTAAAAACTTATAACAAATTAATGCATCTGAATACAATGAATTTTCTGTAAGTCTGCCTTTACTTTTTCCAAACCCTCTATAGTCATAAAATAAAACATCATACCCTCTAAGGGTAAAATCGGCATAGAAATTCCCCCAATGTTGGATATTCCTAGAATTGCCATGATGATAAAGCACTACACCTTTGGGATTTGGCACTAAAAACAAAAGTGCGTTTATATTTTTTCTTGATCCCAACCACAATTCTTCAAAAGGAGAATCAAAATGAAACTCATGATCTTCTGAAAGTAAAATGGGTCTAAAAATCATCAGATGCTGATACTTGTATACCAAAACAAGCAACAAAATATAAAATAAAAATACAGAAATAGGTATAATTAAATAAAGCATGTATATTTTAATAATAATGAATTTTACAACTGTCTTAATTACTTTTTTGGTAATGCTTCTATTCTATGGTTTCTTGCTTCGTTCAAAAAAAAAATAAACTTTCTAAAATAATAGAGCAACTCCATAGAAAATATTTGATTTATACTATTTTCAAAATTTATATTATACACCACAATTCATACAATTGGTTTGGTAAAGAATAGTTTTTATTTCTTAGACTCTTTATCTCCAACTATGGTGTTGCTTGGTACAGTATTCATTTCTTGATTATGTTATCCTTCACAATAGAAAAAGATACAAACAAAAAATCAATATTCTGAATGATTTCTTTTCAAATCTAAGGCTTCTGCCATGCCAGGAAGCAAAACATGGTTGCTATCCATAATTCCGAACCATACTTGCCAAGAAATGTCCATTTCTTTAAAAAGCTCTCCCATGGTTTTGAAATAAACGTTTAAATCTTCTATTTTGGCAGTATTAGGCAAAGCACCCCACTCATTGCAAATCAGTGGGACTTTATATTCAAATGCCCAATTTTTAACTTTTGCCAATCTATTTTTTATATGCTGTTTATTCCCCTCTTTGTAATAATTAAGCGCTTGGTCTTTTACCCATTGTGGAGTACCAGAAGTAATACCAAAATCTCTAAATTCTGTAGACCAACGCTCTGGAGAATAAGGAAATGGAATATTTTTCATAGTACCCATATTGGCCCAAGATGCTCCTTGGTGTGAAAACAAAAATGGATCATACATATGAAAACAATAAATGACATAACTATCATTTAAGGGTTTGTTTTTGATCAACTCATCTAAGCTATACCATTTAGTATCTCCAAATATTACAGGCCTACTTTTATCTACTTTTCTTATAGAATCTATCATTCTCTGGGCTAAAATATTCCAATCTAACTGATCTATATATTCTCCGTCTGCTAAACTTAGCCCTGGTTCATTTGTCAGTTCAAAAAACAAATCTGGTCTTTTCTCTTTTACAAAATGCTGGGCTATAACCTTCCAAAGGGCTGATGTTGCACCCCTAAATTTTGGGTCTTTAGAAGCTATTCTGTTGTATGATCCATCATAAGCATGATAATCTATGGTGTATGACAACCCGTATCTTTTGGTCCAAACATTCATAGAATCTAACAAAGTCCACAACATAGGCTCTATGACTATCTTTTTGTTTGAGCCATTTAAAACATTTATTCTGTCCTCTATATACAAATCAAAGTCTATTGGAAACCGAATGCCCTGCATACCTTGATTGGCCTGCAACTTTATTACTTCTTCATTATATTTCCAATTTTTTGGGTTGGTTTCAGTGATCTTATTTGCTTCGCCCCAACTTGCTAAATTCATTCCTTTGGTTAAATATTTTTTAGACAAATCATTTAATGGAGTATTTAAATTCCCTTTTATTAGTACAGGAGTTGGTATTTCGGAAGCTCTAATAAGCATGTTGTTTTCCTTTTGGTATTTAATTTCTTTTACAAATTTTATGTCATCAATCATAAAACTACCAGAACTTACTTCTAAATTCCAGACCAATTTGAAAGAATTATCTAAATTTAGAGCTACTTTTTTTCCCCAACCCCCTTGGTTTAGGGTAGAAAAATCTACTGTTACTAAAGTCCAATCAGAGCTTTCTGGAATTCTTATTTGATGATTGTCATAATCTGTTACTTGTGGAATGTCTACCCTAACAGTATGTGCAACCCCTTTGTGCCAATAGGAAATTCCAGCAAAATTTGCTGGATTTATGTTTGGTTTTTTTTCTATGTTTGTAGCAAATGCAAAATAAGGGCTCCATTGATAATTGGCTTTTTCTAAGCGTACGTCTGCACTTATCATACCCAAAGACTGGTGCCCACCTGTAGTAACAAAACACTTTTGCCAAGTATCTTGAGCCAATCTTGTCTTGCCTCCATTTGCATTGTCATCAAATGTATACCAATAGGACCCGAGTGTATTGTTGGTATTTCCATCTTCAAAATCTTCTATAAGCACATTTTCTTGAGCATTTAGGGCATACAAATAAAAACAGAAAAAAGAGGTTATTATAATTTGAATTTTTTTCATGTGGCAATTATTTTAAAATAATATTTGCAATAAACAAAGCACTCATAGATAAAGAACTTACAGCATTCATACGCATGGTATGCTTAAAATCTGCATTTTCTGGGTTTCTAAAAACTTTTATACTCCACCAACTAAGAAACAAACCTATGGGTAAGGTAAAAATAAAATAATTGATGATTTGGTAATTTTGTTGTTCTACATATTTATTAATTACAAATACAAGAGTTGCCAAAGAAAACCCTATGCCAGAAAATAACAAAGTACCTCGTATACCAAGGAGAAGACTAAGAGTTTTATCTCCTCGTATTTTGTCTGATTTGTGCTGGTATATTTGAGTAAGAGGATAAGAACCCAATAAAAACATAGAAGCTACACTAGCGTTTATGTATGTTTGAACTGGCAAAGCAAAGACATTAACATCAAAAAAGGCAAAAATACTTAGATAAACCCAAAAACCTTGGAAAAAACTAACTACTAATGTACTTATAAGAGGGTATTTTTTTAATCTTATTTTGTCCCAGCTATAGGCTTTAGAAACTAAAATATAAATAAGCATCATACATGCAAAAACGGTATTGTAATAAGCGCTTATAGTTACCGCAAGCACATCAAATAAAGTCACTAAATAAATCAATTCTCTGTTTACTTTTGGCGGTGAGACCAATCCTCCAACTGGGGTTTCGTCTTTGTCACAATAAGAATTATACCCATTGCTGGCAGGATAAACCAATATATGAATGATTGTAAAAAGCACCACAATTTCTAAAAAATGGTTTGTACCCACAAAATGTGCATCTGATAATGTAAACCAAAATACTGGCATCAAAAAAATAGAAAAAGGAATTCGCATTAAAAGCCAGGCATCTATCCAATTTCTCATAATTGTTTTTTTACTAAAGTAACGCTTTTCTATCAATAATTGAAGCGTAAAAAAAGGAAATAAGTGGGGTTTAGGTATGAAATGGTTTCTAGGTATCATTTACAATTACAAAAAATAGTTTAGTAAAAACACAAAAACCATTGCTTGATTTTTATGACTTTTAGATTAAATAGAATCAATAAAAAAATAAAGGACTATTGATAGTGTCATAAAAATTTATAAAATAAAATTTTGTGTGTTGATGGTTAAGTTAAAAGAAATAGGTAGACTCCAAGTTATAAAAACGCAACTTGTTTTTTTAATCACCAGATATTTTAAAAGCACTTAATACACTAATTTCAAAATATTAATAGATTTTTAGTCTCTTAGTTGATGCTCTTAGGTCATAAATTTGCACCTTAAGATACTCATTTTAAATGGAATCTAATTTATTGCTAATCACAATTTAAGTGTAGAGTTGATTTTTTTAAGACAAATAGCACTACCTTTGTTGTATGTCAGACCCACAATATAGTCAAGAATTAATTTTGCAAAAGCTTGGTATCACTTCGCTAAATGCCATGCAAGTAGATGCCAATAAAGCCATACAAAAATACGATAATGTAGTCATTTTATCTCCTACAGGTACGGGCAAAACATTGGCTTTTTTATTGCCTATTTTACAAAAATTAGATAAAGAGTTGCACCAAGTTCAGGTCCTAATATTGGTACCATCTAGAGAACTAGCTATACAAATAGAACAAGTAACCAGAGACATGGGTACAGGTTTCAAAACCAATTGCGTGTACGGCGGCAGACCCATAAGCAAAGACAAATTAGAATTAAAACATCCGCCAACTATACTTATTGGAACACCAGGCCGTATAGCAGATCATTTAAGAAGAGAAACTTTTAGCAATCAATTTTTAACTACCCTAGTTCTAGATGAGTTTGATAAATGTTTAGAAATTGGTTTTGAAGAAGAGATGAGCGAAATACTTCATTTTTTACCAAACGTAACCAATAAAGTACTCACCTCTGCTACGCAAGAATTAGATTTGCCAGACTTTGTAGAGATGAAAGATGCTTTTGAAATCTATTACTTAGACCAAAAAAGCACTACCCTTGGAATTAAACTTGTTCTTTCAGAAGACAAAGATAAGCTCCCAACTTTAGTAAAATTGCTTTGCAATATTGGTAATGAACCTACTATAGTTTTTTGTAATTTTAAGGAAAGCATAGACAGAGTGTGCGAGTATTTAGATGAGCATGGAATTGCAAATGGTTGTTTCTACGGTGGTATGGAGCAAAAAGATAGAGAAAGATCTTTAATAAAATTTAGAAATGGAACATATCAAATTCTAATTGCTACAGATTTAGCAGCCAGAGGATTAGATGTGCCAGAAATAAAACACATTATACATTACCATCTGCCGCATAAAAGCGAGGAATTTACCCACAGAAATGGTAGAACTGCTCGTATGCACACTGAAGGAACAGCTTATGTTATCAAATGGGAAAAAGAACATTTGCCAGATTTTATAGAATCTAGAGAAGAATTTTTTCTTGAAAACATTGCTACTCCAGGACCAACATTATGGTGTACTGTATTTGTTTCAGGCGGCAGAAAAGATAAAATTTCTAAAGGAGATATAGCAGGATTGTTTTTTAAACAAGGGCAATTAAGCAAAGAACACCTAGGACACATAGAAATGAAACAAGATTGCGCTTTTGTAGCCGTACAAACTGAAAAAGTGAACCAACTGATACAGTTGGTAGATAACTCAAAACTTAAAAATAAAAAAGTAAGGGTAAACATTATTTAAACTAACCGCAGACTAAGGTAAATTTCATAAGAAAAAAAAACAGCGAATTTGAACCCAATTCGCTGAATTTTGCTGGTTAAAGAAAAAATACACACTAAAAATAATACTAATAAGCTACTTGATAACTTGTGGCAAGTTCAGATTCTTGCTCTTGTAAAAGGGTGGTTTTTTTTGAATATGTTATAAGATCTTTGTATGCTACTCTAGACATAGAGATTTTAGTTTCTATTGAATCTAGTTTCAAAAATAATTTACCAGAATTGAAATGAATAGAATCTAAATAAGCTAGGTTGATGAAATTAGATTTATTACATGCAAAAAAGTTTTTAAGCACAAAACAATCTAAATCGTTTACAACATTAATCAAACTATTTCTAATTATTTTCAATCTTACTTCTCCAGATTTTTGTTTAGTATATGCTTTTACATAACTGCCCATAGATTGTAAGTAAATTAAATCTTGTAAATGTACTTCTAAAACCTCATCTTGATTTTCATTTTTAAATACAAGCTCCAATGCTTGATTTTTATTGTATTCATTCAACTCCAGATTGAGTTTAGATTTTATGTTTGTAACAATTTTATTGTGATTTGCTGAAGAAAGATCTTTTTTAAAAATTAAATAAGACATTTTATTGTATAGACCAATAGCTTTTTTTAACAAAAGAAAAACATTTTGCTTGATAGCAACATCAGAAACAAAATAAGTGATTCGCATGAGACTTTCCATAAACTATTTGTTTTTTACAATAGCAATTTAGGACAATGATATTTCAAAAAAAACAGCGTAAAACTCCAATAATAAAAAAAAATTATAGGTATAAATACCTATAATTTTTTAAAAAATTCAAAATTGATTCGTAATTAAAGTGCTGTTAAAATTCTTTAATCCTAATTTTTTATTCCTTTGGCTCAGAACCTCTAGCTTTCATTATAAAAACCCATCCATTGAACATTATTTAATAAATTTACTTTTATGATTTCTGCTTTATCTTGATCATAAACCATTTCAACATAAAATCCATAGATACAATACATAGAATATATATTAAGGTCAGTTAGCTTAGTTGCCAAAAGTTTACCATCTTTTTTAATTAAATTTAATTTAGATTTTAAATTAAACTGACTAAAATCTACTCTTGTAAGTGTAATCATAGGCGCTTTTATTTTATGTAATTACTCATTGATTGTATTACAGACATATTATAATGATCTTCCATCTGAACATACGTATACGTAGCTTGTACTGTTGCACCAAACTTTTGTTTTTCAAAAGAAGCTGTAAACCCAAGAAACGCTTGTTCTGTTTGTAACTCTTCGGCTCTTTGTAGTGCAGTGTGCAGGGTCTGCTGGTAGGGTTTAAATTCTGAATATGAGTAATCTAAACCAATCATCATTAAACTATAATTATTGCCGCTTAAATAATTAAAGATAACAGATACAGGCTCGCTAATTACTCCATTGTTAAATTCTGGTTTTATTCTTAATTCAATAATCTCCCAGTTTGGAGAAATTGCTATTTCTTTAAACAATTTCAATGGCAACTTAAATGTATTTAACTCAGATTTATTGTTCTTTACATTTAAATACAACTGATACCATAACTGAATTTGTTTTTCTGTTGCACTTTCAACCAAACTAGACTGAAATTTATGTTGATGATTAAATACCGTTTTTTTAAGACTTGACCTCTTGTTTTTAGAAACTCTACTTAGCAGGGCATCTCCCGAAACTGGATTTTTAATGGTATTGTTATCCAATAACTCTGTTTTGAAATATCCATTCTTTGTTACTAATTTATCAAATTGAATGTTATTTTCAAAAAAATCTCTCAACAATATAGATGTTGCAGATTCTCTTTTTTGGATTTCTGTAAGTTTAGCCAAAAATAATTCTATTGCTTCTTCAAAGAATTCAGAATCATAATCTATGTACAAATGTTCTCCCATAGTTAAAAAAGAACCTACGGAAAGTACTTTAGAAGTAAGGTAGTAAGGATCTGTTTTTCTTTTTATTTCTATTTGTTCAGAGATATTTGCATCAGACAACATATCATCTTTAGATAAAGCAGTAGTGGTAAACGTTTTTAAAACGGGGTTTCCTGTTCTTGTATCTCTAATGGTTAAAAAATCAAATACCCAGTTGTTTTCTACCTCTTGGTTGTTTTTAAATGTGTTTTCTAATAGCTTTATTCCATCCCAATCAAAACTTCCCTTTCCTTTAAAAATTGTGTCCCATTCTTCTTTACTTACCTTGTTTATAGCGTCTTGGTGTTCTAAAACTAGGTTTGATTTTTTTACTAAATTATCTACAGTTTGGTGATGTATTTCTTCATATGATTTAAACCCAAAAGCTGTTTTCACCTCTGATAATGTATATCCCTCTTCGTTTAGTGCTAGAGGATAATGATGAGCCATGATTTCGGTAAATTGTTCTATTTGCTCAAAGGTATGTAATCTTGTTATTGTAAATCTTACCCCTGTATTTTTCATAGGTACTGCCGGAAAAATACCAATGTTTGTATATGCGCCTTCGTCCAAAACTCTTTTTACAAGATTGTACCCTACTTTTGGCAATCCTACACCAACAAAAAAGATTGGGGTATCATTGTTTGCCACTAAAGGAAGCCCACACTTTGTAAACAAAAGATTGGTATATTTTATATTCTCTTGCAAATCCATTTGCATCTCTGAAATTTCATGTGATAAGTGAATATCTGCACTAGCAATTGCTGCACCTAAGGCTGCTGGCTGCATAGGCCCTGAAGTAATTAGCGGACCGCCACAATTTCTTACTTTTTGTGCCATTTCTTTTGTAGGAAAAACAAGCACGGCCCCCCCAGTAGCAAAAGCTTTAGCTAATGATGTAGCTACAATCATTTTATGATGTATCTGTCTATTGTCTAAAACATACCCTTGTCCACTTGTTCCATAACAGCTCATTCCGTGCGCATCATCTACATAAAAATGAAACTCTGGGTATTTATTCAATAATGTATAAATCTCGTCTAGAGGCGCTTTATCTCCAAACATAGAGTATATGCCATCTGCCATATACCAAATTTGTTTGTGTTTTGTACGCAAAAACTTAATTCTATCTTCTAACATGTCCATTCTATTATGACGGACCATTTCTACATGAACGCCTTTTGGTTTTAATAACTGTACAGCATTTTGTACAGATGCATGTACTTGATGATCTAAAATTACTGCATCATCGCTCCCAACTAATGTAGGAATTGTAGCAATATGCCCTAAAGTAGTGGTAGGTGAAATTACACAATGGGCATTAAAAATTTTATCAAACCTTAATTCTAAATCTGCGTATAAGCCACAGGACACATAGGAGCGAGAGGCTGAAAATTGCGTCCCATAATTTTGCATAGCTTGTATGCCTCCATTAATTAATCTTTGGTCAAACTCTAAGCCTAAATAGCTACAAGATCCAAAGTTTACTGCATCCATACCATTTAAAGTTATGCTGTTTGAGGTGTACTTTTTATTTTGCGTATACAAATGAGAAATACCTCTTGATGCTGCACTAGTTGCTACTTCATTGATGGAATTGATTATGTTTTTCATAAGCGTTTTTGTTATCAAGTTCTACAGGTATAACTGAAAAAAAAACAGTATAAAAACCTAAATTTTTAAAAAAATTTTTGTTTTTTTACCTATTGAATTATTGCTGTAATTAAATACAATATTTTGAGTATTATTAAAATAGAAAATGATATTATTGAATATCAAATAAAAGACAGTGTTTTGTACTGTCAATACAAAATAAAAAAAATTGATTTAGAGGCCGCAAAAAAAGCAGTCTCGCTAAGAAAAGATTTTACAAATAACTTACCTTACCCAAATCTAATTAGAGGATTTGATGTTATATCTATGGACAAACAAGCAAGAGACTTTTTTTCTACAGACCAAGGGACAGTAGGGGTTAGCGCAGGTGCTTTACTCACTAATTCTGTTTTTCAGGCTACACTAGCAAACTTTTTTTTAAAGGTTACAAATCCAAAAATACCAACAAAGTTATTTACTGATGAATCTAAAGCAATATTATGGCTTAAACAGTATATTGCAAAATGAATAAACGATTGATGGATATAAGTAATCTGCTTGCTCAATACTCTTTAGGCAATTTTGATTATGAAATACCCTTATCTAAAAATCTGGATGAAATAGATTCAATCATTTCTAGTATAAACATGCTTGGCGAAGAGCTAAAAGAAACTACCATTTCTAGAGATTTCTTTTCTAGTATTTATAATGCCGTCTCTAATTTACTTTTTATTATTGACGAAAACGGTGTTATTACAGGCACTAACCATACTTCTTCAGAAACATTTCCTCAGAAAAAACTTATTGGAAGCCACTTTAATGACCTCTTAAATGAGGCTTCTGACCAATATTCTTTAAAAAATTTAAGAAAAAAAATTTCCAAAAAAAATCCTATCTACAAATTTGAGACTGAATTAAAAATAAATGAAAAGAAAATAATTTTTGTTTCTTGCTCTATATCTCATATTGAAACCCAAGAAATTAAGGGTTTTTTTATTGTTGCTGAAGACATCACACAGAAAAAAGAAAGTGATCAGAAAGTCCTAAGGGCAATTATGCAAACAGAAGAAAGTGAAAGAAAAAGAGTTGCAGATGATCTACATGACTCTCTGGGGCAAGGACTATCTAGCATGAAAATGATGCTTGGTGTTGCAAAACAAAATGCAGAGAACAACAAACAAAACGAAATAATTAGCTCCTCAATAACCATTTTAGAAAACTCAATTCAAGAATTACGAAATATTTGTTTTAACTTGATGCCGTCGATATTAGAAAAAGGTGGTTTAACGTACGCCATAAAACAATTGATAGAAACTACAGCTTTCGAAATCCAATATTTTTCTAATGTTTCTACACTAAAATTAAACAAAAAACAAGAACTAGCCGTATATAGGGTAATACAAGAGTTTATAAATAATTCTATAAAACATGCTTTTGGAACCAAAATTACTATTAAAATTGAAGAATTAGATAACAAAATAACCATTAAAGCATCTGATAATGGAATAGGATTTAAACAAGAAATAAATTTAAAATCAGATAGTAGAGGGTTAAACACAATGCGCTCTAGAATTGAGTCTTTTGGAGGTAAATATGAGTTATCTTCTAGCCCTAAACACGGAACTTCATTAAAAATAATGTTTTTGATATGACAAAAAATATAAAGATTTTAATAGTAGATGACCATCACTTAGTCAGACAAGGAATAAAACTTATTTTAAACAACCAAACGGAGTTAAACCTAGAAGTAACTGAGGTAGATTGCGGCCAAAAAGCCATTGATTTATACAAAATAAATAAATTCGATTTGATTTTAATGGATATAAACATGGATCAAATGAATGGCATGGATGCCACAAAAGCCATTATAGAGTATGACAAAAACGTAAAAATTATAGCTCTATCTATGCACAACGAAACGTTTATGATAAAAAAAATGTTGGAATGTGGCGCATCAGGGTATATACTAAAAGACACTGAATCTACAGAACTCATAAAAGCAATAAAAACCGTTTTGGGTGGCCAGAAGTACTTTACCAACGAGGTTTCTTTAAAGCTGATTGGCGAATTTAAAGAAAAACAACGCATAGAATTTAATGATGATTTACCTAATACTTTTAGAATTTCCAAAAGAGAGATAGAAATATTAACCCTTATTTCTAAACAAATGACCAACGATGAAATTGCGACAGAATTAGATTTAAGCAAACGAACCGTAGATGCTCATAGACAAAAAATGCTAGAAAAATTAGGCGTTAAAAATACTGCCGGTCTTATTATGTATGGATTAAAAAATCATTTAATAAGTTTATAGGAATTATAAAAAGAACACTTTTAAGGCGGCAATAAAAAGTAGGTGCTTTTAGGCAAATCTGCACTTTACACCTAGCCGTGTAAAATACTTTTCTTTTGTTTATAATGCTCATACCAAAACAATAACCCAACGGATAAGTATTCTAGACCATTTACCCAAATCTGTTGTTGGTACGGAATACTAGCATAGGTAATGTATGACAAAGGAATTAAAAGCAACCACGCCAGATAATACAAGGGAAATTCTAAAAATATGTAAAACGGCAACAAAGGCAAAATATACCAGGGATGTATGCTTTGAGCACTTAATAAATATATCCATTGGATACCAATAAGCCCTATAATCAATGGCATTCTATTTTTTTTCCAAAACCAAAAAAAGAAAGCCATAACTACCATTACTAGACCTTTATATACAAGTGTTAATGATTCTTCAAACCAAAACAAAGGCTTAAAAAGCACATAAAAACTGCTGTTGAATTCAAACGTAGAAAAATAAAGATGCACACTTTTTATAAAAAAAGTAAAGCCATGGTTATACAACATAGGAAAAACAAGAATGGCACAAAAAAAGATCATACATAAAGAAAAGACCCACTTTTTGCTCACATAAACAAAGAAAAAAGGCACAAAAAGCAAAGGTGTCAATTTTGTGAAAATGGCTAAAGAAAGACACATAGCTAGCCATATTGCTTTTTGTTGTTTCAAAAAATAAAGTGCCAAAATAACAAACAATATCAACCAAAGTTCATGATGCAAATTTCCTGAAAACTCAATCACTATCAATGGACACATCCAATACCAAGCTAATTTTTTGACCTCAATTTTCAATAAATTCTTTAAAATGAAATATATAGCTACATCTCCAAATACAAATAGAAGTTTCATTAAAAACAAACTGAAAGCTACAGATTTACCAAAAAATACACATAACCAATTCAAAAACATAACAACTGTAGGATATACGGTGTAGTAATTTGGAGAATTTAATGCATAAAATGTACTCTTATACTCTACTTCCATTGCCCAAGAATGCTGTGCCAATTGGCTTGGTGTAAAAAGGTAAGGATTTATCCCTTCTACCAATAATTTGCCATCCCAAATAAAGCGATTAAAATCATCAGACCATTGGGGTATAGACCATAAAAATAAGAGTCTAGAAAATAAACCCGCCACAAATAATATGTTGCTGTTTGAATTGCATTTAATAATAGAAATCCACAAACAAAACAATAAAAAATAAATGCCATAGTTTAGGCCAAAGTTGGTTCTATCTACACCAAAAGCTAGCACTCCAACGCCTAAAAAATAAAACATAAAAAGTAGAGGTTGGCCTTTTTCTAAATTGGTTTGTAACCCTTTATCTAAGCTTAGCATGTTTTATAGAAAGTAAGAAAATACTTGCAAACCCAAAAGTTATTAGACAATGTAGCAACAATAAACTAAAATCTTGGTGAAAAACACCCCAAAACAAGCCAAACCCAAAATACAAAGCCAAAACACCTTCTAACCAAGTAAGAGAAGGTATTTTTTGAGTCCTATAACTGTTTTCTATCCATTTTTTATTTCCCTTATCTAAACCAATATTGTATTTTGGAGTACGTATAAACGGGGTTTTTTTTCCGGCATAACCTTCTAATACAGCCAAAGCATTATGCAAAGACAATCCCATAGACAAGGATAAAAGCATAGGGAAGGTAATGCAAAATTGAAGTAAATTTTTGAGTGTACCTTTTTTTAATGCAAAAAAAGAACTTGCATAAAATAAGGTTAGTGAAAATATACTAACCAAAAACAAAGAAGATATTTGAAACAAAAATAAATGATTGTCTAATCTACTCTTCACAAAAAGAATTGGTACGCTACATATTGCTGCCAACATAAATGCAACAAAAATTGCTGAATTTAATAAATGCATAGTCGCATGTAATTTGGTACTTATTTTTTGGTCAGATCGCCAAACATTTAAGAGGTGTTTACGGGCTGTTTCTGCGGCGCCTTTTGTCCATCTGCGCTGCTGTGCCTTCAACTCATTCATGGTTACTGGTAGCTCTGCAGGACTTACTAAATGTTTAAAATACCGAAATTTCCATCCTTTGATTTGAGCCCTGTAACTTAAATCTAAATCTTCTGTAAGTGTGTCAGATTCCCAGTTTCCAGCATCTAGAATTGTTTCTTTGCGCCACACACCTGCTGTTCCGTTAAAATTTATGAAATGATTTCCAACATTTCTACCTACTTGCTCTATTACAAAATGAGCATCTAAAGCAAATGCTTGTAATCTTGTAATGATAGAATAATGTTCATTTAGATGCCCCCACCTCGTTTGTACTAAACCAAGGTTTGGATCCGATTCTAGATACGGTATTAGGTCTAGTAAAAAATTAGCTTTGGGCAAAAAGTCGGCATCAAAAATTGCAATGTACTTGCCCTTTGCCAACCCTAAGCCATACTTTAACGCCCCTGCTTTAAACCCTTCTCTATTTGGCCTTCTAACCAATTCTATTTGAAAACCTTTTTGTTGATACTGATTTATTTTTTGTTGTATTAAGCCTGTTGTTTCGTCTGTACTATCATCTAATACTTGAATCTGTAATTTTTCAATCGGATATTTTAACTTTATAATTGCATCTATCAAACGCTCTATTACATATTTTTCGTTATAAACTGGCAATTGGATGGTAACAAGTGGCAAATCAATATCATCTATTGGTTCCTGACTTGAATCTATTAAACGTTTGCTTTTAAACCAATAATTATATGTGAGCTGAAGCTGTGTAATGCTAAATAAAAAAATGAACGCAAGCGCCAATGTGTAAATTAATACCAATACCAGTGCCAAACTCATTTTCTATATTTAAAAATTAATGTAATTATTTTGTAGGCAGCACCTATTACTCCTTTTATTGTACCAGAGATTTTAGATATACCAATTCTATTTTTGTAATCTACAGGCACTTCTGCATACTTTAATTTTAAGTGCAGCGCTTTCAGCTGCATTTCTATGGTCCAGCCATAATTAGTATCTTTCATAGCCATATCCAAGAGGCATTGGTATTTTATAGCTCTAAAAGGACCTAAGTCTGTATACCTTGCATTATACAATATTCTCATTAGTAGAGTTGCAAACCAATTTCCAAAAATTTGCGGCCTTGTCATAGACCCTTTTTCTCTAATCCCTAAAGCTCTAGAACCAATAACAAAATCATAACCCGCATTTATTTTCTCTATCAAAAGACACATTTGGTGAGGATAATCTGAATAATCTCCATCTAAAAAAACAACAACATCTGGTTTAAGTATCTGATTAGCAATTGCTTCTAACCCTTTTAAACAGGCGTTTCCGTATCCTCTTTTAGGTTGGTGTACAACTAAAGCGCCCGCTTTTTTTGCTATAAAAGCAGTATTGTCTGTAGAGTTATTGTCACAAACAATGATTTGGTCTACAAAAGTAGGGATCTCGGCAATTACTTTGGCAATGCTCTGTTCTTCGTTATTGGCAGGGATAATTACTGATATTTTCAAGATAAGTGCTAAAGTATCATGCAATTTAAAATATTTTGGGTCTATTTACACAATGATTTTTAAGTCATCATTAGATTTGTATCTACAACAACATATTTAGGTTATTGACCACAATTATATAGGATTTATTTTTAGTAAATACACTATACTAAAAGCCCTACTCATTAGATTATTTGGGCATAAAGTAAAATTTTAAAAGAATTAAAAGTATATTAAGGGAAGTATTCGTAAATTTTGGCATTGGTTTTGAACAAAGCATTAGTAAATAAAAAATATAACAGAATGAACATAATTCGTAGTCTATATAAAACAGCAATTGTAGCATTACTTTTTGTAATAGCTACTGGCTTTTCTTACCAAGAACTTAATTATGCCATAAGAAATAGCACCATTAAAAAAGGCGAGAAACTAACATTTCGTTTGCATTATGGGTTGCTTACTGCGGGTTATCCTGTTATGCAAGTATTTGACAAAACATATCCAGTTGATGGAAAAACTTGCTTTAAAGTAGAAGTAAGCGGAAAAACATATGGTGCCGTACATAAACTATTTCAAATAAAAGACATTTGGAGAAGTTATATGGATACTGCAAACATGTTGCCTAAATATGCCTATAGAAATATAAGTGAAGGAAATTATAAATTAGTAGAGAACACATATTTAAACAGAGGCGGTTCAAAAACAAAAGTTGTTATAGAAAAAACAGAAGGAGATAAAACCAAAGAATATGCTACTCCAGAAGGAATACATGATATAGTTAGCGGTTTTTTCTATTACAGAAATATTGATTACAGTAAAAAGTCTATTGGAGAAAAAATACCTGTAAAATCTTTTTTTGATGGAGAACTTTATCACCTAAACGTTGTGTACAAAGGAAAAGTAGAATTAAAAACAGCTTTTGGTAGAATAGATTGTTTTAAGTTATCTCCAGAAGTGCCAGAAAACGAGTTGTTTGATGGCGAGAACTCTGTCCTATTCTACATTACAGCTGATAACAATAGAATGCCAGTTAAAATAAAAGCAGATATGTTTGTAGGTTCTGTAGAAATGGATATATCAGAATATCAAAATTTAAGACACTCAATAAAATTTAAATAGAATGCTAAAGAAAAAAAATATAACAGCAATTATACTCTCTATTTTATGTTGTAGTACTTTTGCTCAAGTTCAATTTAAAGGAGAACTAGACAAAGGCTATACAGCAAAAGAAGTATATTTATACAAGTACATAGGTGCAAAAGCATATCCTTTTGATACCTTACCAGTTAAAAACTTTTTGTTTAGCGCTAATTATCCAGCCTTAGAAAAAGGACTTTACCTACTGGGTATAGGAGAACAAAGAGAAGATATTGTTTTAGCAGAAGAAAAAGTGCAAATATTTGTACCAAATACCCAGGAAGACATGCCTTGGAAAAAACAATCTAAAGCCAACGCAGAGTATTTCGAAATTCGTAAAATAATTAGGCAATATGACCAAAAACTCCAAGCCCTAGATGCGGACTACAGAGATTTTGAATATTTAGCTCAGACAGATCAAAATGCATTTAATCTAAAAATAAATGTTTTGCGCAAAACCTTAGATTCTCTAAACAAAAGCCAAGACATATTCTTTTCTAACATGAGCAAAACAGCTACTAGTGCCTATGCAAGGTCTGTTTCAATGTTTATTGATTGTACAGGAAAAAACAAAACTAATTATTTTAATGCCTCAGATTTAGAAACTACTATTTTGGCTTCAGGTGATTTCATAAACAGAAAGCTAAATTATTATTTTATGAAGTTTGGCAGATTAGAAGAAAGTAACATTGCCCTAGAAAGCCAAACTTTGCTTAATAATGCACCCGTAAAAAACACATCAAGAGAACTTTTGTACGAAGCTATAATTGCTAATGCTCTAATGGTAAATGAAAACCAGGCAAGGGCTTTACTTATACAATACAAATCTGAGTTTAAAACTCCAACCAGTGTGGGCGATAGAATAAACGCTTTAATACCACCCCCTGCGCCTACCATTGGTGCCTTTGTACCAGATATAGAAGCTGTAGATAAAGATGGTAAAGTATTTAAGCTATCAGATTTAAGAGGACAAGTAGTACTAATAGATTTTTGGGCCTCTTGGTGCGGTCCTTGCAGAAGAGAAAGCCCAAATGTAGTAGCCAATTATATGAAATACAAAGACAAGGGATTTACTATACTAAGTATTTCCGCAGATAAAGACAAAAACAGTTGGCTCAAAGCAATAGAACAAGACAATTATTTATGGAAAAACCATTTGCTTTCTGCAGAAAATGGATACAAAGCGCAAAGAGATTTTCAAGTACAAGGGTATCCAACTATGTTTTTAATAGACAAAGAAGGGAAACTGATAAGTACTGGAAATAACTTAAGAGGCGAAGGATTATCTCAAACACTGGCATCTGTATTTGCTCAATAAAAAAAATAAATGAAGCCACCAAAATTTAAAGACCTGATTATTTTCGAAGACTTTGATTATATAATCATAAACAAGCCTCCTTTTTTATCTACACTAGAAGACAGAGTAGATAACTTTAATGTGTCTTCATTAGCAAAAGAATATTATCCAAATGCAACTCCTTGCCATAGATTAGACAAAGATACCTCTGGTGCTTTGGTATTATCTAAAAACGAAAATGCCTATAGAAACTTAGCGATTCAATTTGAGAAAAGAAAAGTAGATAAAGTATATCATGCCATTTCAGATGGTAGGCATGAAGTAGAAGCTGCATTGATAGAAGCTCCATTAGGAAATTTAATTAGAGGCAGGGTAAAAGTAGATTTTCAAGACGGAAAACCTTCTTCTACAAAAGTAAGAACAAGCAAGATTTTTAAACAACATACCTTATTTGAGTGCAAACCTATAACAGGAAGGACACACCAAATTAGGGCCCATTTAACACACATAGGTGCACCTATATCTTGTGATGAAATGTATGGCGGAAAACCTGCATTGCTTTCTCAAATAAAAAAGAAATACAATTTAAAAAAGGATACAGAAGAGCAACCCATGATCAAACGTTTTGCCTTACACGCTTTCTCTATCACTTTTACAAATGTAAAAGGAGATCCAGTAAGCTATGTAGCAGAGTACCCTAAAGATTTTTCTGTTTTATTGAGCCAATTGGAGCGAAACGCAAATAAATAGTATAATGCATAGCGATTTTTTTATTCAAGTGCATGAAGTGGCCAAGCTTATCCCTAAAGGTAGGGTAACTAGTTATGGAGCAATTGCAACTTATTTGGGTACTAAAAAAGCATCTAGAACTGTTGGTTATGCCATGAATGCAGCACATGGCAATAAAGAAATTCCTGCACACAGGGTGGTAAATAGAATTGGATTATTGACTGGCAAAAACCATTTTGATTATCCAGATCAAATGGAAGAGTTATTAAAAATTGAGGGCATATTAGTTTTTAACAACCAAATTCAAGATTTCACTACCATTTTTTGGGACCCAACTATAGAATTGAGTTAGAAGGAGTACTAGGTAACATGATCCTATTTCATTAAAAATTTAAGCGTTATTGGTCTTCTTCGTACCAAGCGGCATACATCCTATAATTGTTGGCTATGCGTTGGATCATCTCTAGATTTTTACCAGATTCTATAGACTTAATTTTTTTTGCTGGAATACCTGCATACAAACTATTTGGCTCTACAACCGTATTTTCTAAAACCACAGACCCTGCTGCAATAATGCTGTTACTACCTATAATGGCATGATCCATAACTATAGCGCCCATACCTATCAAAACATTGTTTTCTATGGTGCAACCATGTACCATAGCTCTATGCCCAATGCTTACATTATCACCTATAAGTAGCTTAGCTGTTAGATAAGAAACATGTAAAATAGCCCCATCTTGTACATTTACTTTGTTGCCTAAAGTAATAGAATTTACGTCTCCTCTAGTTACTGAATGAAACCAGAAAGTACAGTCTTCTCCACAAACCACATCACCTATGATTACTGCATTTTCTGCCATCCAAGTATTTTTTCCAATTTTAGGAGTATTACCCCTAATTTTTTTTATGATTGCCATATTTTTGTACTCTAAAGAAATAAGGATCAAAGATTAATACAAAGTATTAAAAAAATCTTGTGTCTTAGTTTAAATTCCGAATAAATAATCATTTCATACATCAACTAAAACAGACGAGGTCATGGGCTTGCTTTGCATAAAAAATAACCACGTTTTCTAAGTTAGACTAAATCTGACCCTAACCCCAAAAGCGGTAGTATTTCTACGAAAAGAAGATGAGATAGATGGAATATTGACTGTACGCTCAAAGTAAAGTTGCAAATTTAGTTTTCTGTTGTATTGATAACTTAAATTAGGCCTTAATTGAAAACTAAGATTTCCAGCTGTAACTTCTTGGTTACCATCTAACAAACGCTGTATTGTTTTCTGATCTCTAATTGTAAGATCCATCTTGTAAGTAAGGTCATTTGGCAATAGCTTTACTGGCTCTCCCTTCCATTTCCTAATGGGTGGTTTTTTGGTTACGAAACCAAAACCAAAATCAAAATCATTATTTCTAACTTCAGTAATTTGGGAGTTGGTCATATCCAATGCTAAATTCCTACTTTTATTAAAATTAAATTTAAAACTCATTCCTTCCTTAGTTCTTAAATTTATACCCAAAAGCGGAGTGAATCTTTCACTTATAACTACTTCATTTACAATAAGTAATGGCGTATAATTTCCTAAACCATTTGTATCTAAAAATTCAGTATTAGACGATAGATTTGTTCTGAAATCTATATCGTTATATTCTAATGATGATTTAAAACTTCTAATTTCATAACTACTCTGGTAGCCATGACTTACACTTATAGAACTAAATCGTTTGCGTAAACTTTTTATTCTTCCTAACCCAGCATAATCTATTTTCCAGTTTGGCAAGGGTATTTTAGGTGTCTTTTTCAGTTCTTGGTTGCTTAATTGGTCAGAAGAAGTGATTTCTTTGCCAGAATATGCTGCTAAGAAAGCAGGTATTAGTACTTCTGGGCTGTTTTTACTAAAGCTACCAATCCCATTATCCTGTGCATTTAGCTTCTGCTGATAAAATTCTCTTGACTTTTGTAAATTTAAAAAACTTCTATTGCTATTTTGATCGCCATCTTTTACAAAAGCAGTTGGGAAAACTATGTAAGAATACTTTACGCTACCTCCGTAAGTTGGATTAAGTGTCTCATACCTTCCATCCAATCCATTGTAACGTATAATTTCTTGATATCCTTCTGTTTGTGTATAATCTGCATCTAATTGTACTCTAAAGTCTTTGAATGGCTCTAAGGACGCTTTTGCACTTATGGTTTCTTTTCTAGTTTGTTGTATGGGGGTATTTATCAAACTACTTTTGGTATATCTATCATTTCCTATAGCTTCGTTTTTTATAACATTTAAATTCTGACTTCCTGTTAGAAAAGCAAAGCTAGAACTAGATAAGTTTTCAAAGTCTGAACCAAAGAATTTTGGAGTAGCCAAGAAGCCTGGTAAATCTGTTGATTCATTGCTGCTATATCTTAAAGTAACGTTTTGAACCATTAGTAAGGTACGTATAAGATGTTCATGCGCATGAAAATTTATAGGCTTTTTAACTTTCTCTACTTTGCTTGTATCAGACTCTTTAGGAGGTGCCTGCAAACGGGCAGGGTTTTTCTTGTAAGACAACACCTCTTTCAAATAATTGCTTTTGGTATACCACCTTGTTAAGTTCAGTTTTGTATTTACATTAAAATCTCTAGAATTACCTACAAAATTTCCTACAACATCTCCGTTTAAATCTTCTAGTATTGTGGGTACTGTATAAGTGCCAGGCAGACCAAACCCAGTTTCAAAAGCAGAGGCATTCCATTTATTGCTAAAATCATATTTGGCATCTGCGGTAATCCAATTAAAAACAGGTATTTTATCTATTGGTATTTTGTAGGCTAGGTTTACTTTTTGGTCAAAGTTTTTTAATCTGCCCATTTTGCTAAGGTTATCCCAAATTATCTCATTGTACTGAGATTTAGAAAGTCCTAATTCTCCCTCTTTATTGCCAATAGGTTCATCTATCAATGCATTGGCATTAGCAGCATAAGAAAGATTTAAGGCTTTTGTAAGATTCCAGCGTAAATTATAGTTTCTATTAAAGGTAAAGCTTTTTTCGTAATTTGGTGTTACACCATTAGTATTTGGGTTTGTATTATCTGCTGATCTAAAATCACCATTGTACAACTGACTTCTAAAATATCTTCTGTTAAGTGTCCCTTGTACGCTTAAAGAACTTGGAATAGGAGATAAATTAAATTCTTTGAATAAGTCAAAATATTTACTTTTTATTTTAGATTTTTTAAATGGCTCAAAAACTACTGGTTTGAAACTGTAAGAATAATTGGCTGAGCCATCATAATTTTGGTCTAGATAAGAAGCTATGGCATTTCCAAAAGATGAGTTCTTTTGCGACCCTTGTCTTTTTTCTTCTTTATATCCAGCACTTAATGTCAGATTTTCTACATCAAAAAAATGTTTTTTCGAGTCGGTTTTCATTTTGACTTTTTTAACATTTGTAAGATTTATACTTTTTATTGTTCTGTTATAAGATACGGCTTCTAAGTACTCATCTGTGCGGTCTGTTTCAGAAAGTTTTACGTCAGGGTCAAATGGGTCATACTTTGGTTTTATTAATTCTCCATCTACACTTGCAAAAAATGGGAGCTGAAGTCCTATTTTTTCGGGCCCAAATTTATGTAACGATAAGTTTGTTTGTGCTCCATATCCTAAATTTTGGTCTCGGGTTCTGTTTGCAAATTTAGATTCTATGTCTCCATAGTTTGCAGATGTATAACGCATAGAACCTGAAACACTACCCAAATCTGCCAACTGAACATTTGTATTCCCTAAACTTGCCCAGCCTGCTCTTTTGTCAAAATCTGTAACACGCAATTCATTAAACCAAACACAAGCACTTTTATAGTCTTTGTTTGCTTTAGGATTTGTAACTCCCACCATAGACGTACGAATTGTACTTCTGTCTGGCGAACCAACCACACTGACTATATATTTTCCTACTTGTCTACTGTACTTTTTCCTAAAATCCACCCCTTTAGAATTTCTTTCTAACTTGGTATCTGTAAGGTCTTGTATGGCAATATCTATTTCATTTGCTGCACGCCAAATATCTTCTTGAGAATTAGGGTTTAAGGAACTAAACTCTAATGGCACTGCTATTTCGTAATAGTTTTGAGTAATGTCTGTACCCAACCTTAAAAATGCAAACAACTCTCCGTCCTTGGTTCCGCTGGTAACTTCAGTTTCTCCATGAATAAACATTTTTATTCTTTTGTAATTAATTAAATCAGTAGTTATGTTTTTAAATGCTGCAGCACCATCTCCTGCTTTTATGTCTTCTGCACATATCTGCAAAGATTGTTCGTTTTGTTGTGCATTGTTTATAGATGTTTGATTTCTGTCTCTAACTACACCTGGAGGAATCTCATAATTTGCATTTTCTTCTATGTTTACAGTGGATACATATACATTTGGATAGGGATCTACCTCACTTCTACTATCGCTTGTAAGTGCTTCGTCTTGTAAATTGTTGCCTGTATATTTTCTCCATTGAGAAGCTACTAATTGAAAATTTAACATACGTATAGCTACAGGATGTTTAAAACCTGTCATATACATTCTAAAATATTTAATGGTATTAAAGTTATTTATACCTCCCACAGAAGTCTGTGGAGACCTTATTGGTATTCTAATCTGATAGTAAGAGACACCGTCTCCGTCTACTTTATCTACTACAAAAGGATGATTGGTGGTGCCGTTAAATACATCTTTATTAAACGGTAAATGATATTGGTAGTACCTATCTACTTGATCTAAGGTTTTGTTATTATTTAAATCTTCATTGTCAGGTGTTGTAGAAGAAGATTCTATAGAGTTCTGAGGCGAATTGTTTTCGTAACCGTTGAAGTTTTTATACCGCTCAATGATACTTCTTCCATCGCCAGAAGCAGCCTCATCTTCACTAGTTATGTAATATTTAAAATCATCTGAAGATGGGTCATTTATAAATGATTGTAATCCAGGAGCATTTGGATCTACAAAGGTTTTGAGAGCGTTTATATATGATCCAAAAAAATCTATTTTTCTCTCAGATTCGTTATTTATACCGTCAAAACCAATGTCTTGTTGGTTTCTATCAGAACCATTATCAAAAGCATTGGTTAGAAATGTTTTATTTGTTACTATTCCAAATTTTGTAGAATCTATATCTAGTGGCAGTCCGTTTTCGAAACCATGCTTATTGTCTTTTATAATATCTTCAGATATATCTCCTAAGTTAAAATACAAATCACCACCTAAATCTTTATTGTCTATATCTTTTACTTCAGGAAATATTTTTTCTAAATCAGCGTTAAAAGGATCCATTATCCAAAACTCTATAAACTCTACATTAGAATTTTCAAAATCTGTATCAAAAGATATATTTCTTGTTATACCTGCCCAGTTGTTTTCTGGTTTAGAAAAATATCCTGTAACCGGGTCTATCTCTAGTGGATTTGAATTGTAATTATAGGGACCTCTTTCTTTTGGATAATAGTTTATATCAAAGGTGACCAAAGCATTGTTAATATTATTTGCTTGCTGCTTTCTAGGAAAAACTTCTTGCTGTGCTATTCCTTTTGTAAACTGATTTTTAGCATGAAATTCAGGATCGCCTATTCCTTTTGCAGAACCGGATCCCGTTCTATAAAAAGACAAATCTGGATTAAACCAAACTAACTTACCTCTATGGTCTCCAATACTTGGATCTGTTTTTCTATAATCATCAAAAATATTAAAATTGTCTCCTAGGTACACAGGTGGTGTACTTATGATCCACTGAGAAATACTTCTAGAAAAATCAAATGGTGTCTCAGCCCCCTCAAAATCATCTATATAACTTGTACCATTTTCGCCTAATACTTTAGAATTGCCTGGTAACAATACGGCTGCCTCAAAATTTGAACTTATACTAGAGCTGGCTTTTGTTTGGATAATAGGAAGTTTGTCTACCATTTTGGTTATAAATCTAGAATCTTTAGAGAAACTAAAATCTGCTCCTATTTGGGTATTGTTTAGAGGCTCATCTCCTACACTTATTCTGGTAACAAGTGGCGCCTCTGCCATTCTCATAAATGTTGTACCAAAATTAAAAATTTTACTGTGGTTGTATTCTACACGTGTACCTATCAAAGATTTTGTTCTAAATCTAAATAAATCTGCTTTTTCATACTTAATTTCTATGTCTTTTCCAGATGCCATAACACCTGTATTTATTATATTTACACGCCCTGTAGAATAATCTACTGTATAATCAGAACCTTCTCTTAGGGGTATAGAACCTGCTCTAATACTTACAGAACCCTCTGTAATGTTTAGTCCAGGAAGTGCTATTACAGATGTAGATGCGCTCTGAAATCTACCCTTAACATAAAATTTATTAAATTCTGTTTCTCTTCTTGCTTGGGCTTGTGTGTTGTCATATAGGTTTTTAAAAACATATTTAGCTTTTAGTCCACCTTCTGAATTGCTAAAAAATTTATTTTCTACACCCAAAGCTGGATTTTCATTTCTTGACATAAACTCTCCAAATGGCTCTGGTGTAGGAAAGATGATTAGTCCTTTTTTAGTTAAAACAGTAGCATTATCTATAAAGTCAAAATTACCGTCAGAACTCAAATCTCCGTTTGGATTTAATTTATCTAAACCTAACAATTGCAGCAAAGGAACAGACTTAGATTTAGTTCCGTCTTGCAAACTAGGGTTGTCTATACCTGTAAAATCATCTCTATAAATTACACGCAACTGAAAATCATCTGGTTCTATTTGGTTTGTATTTAATGAGTAGATGTTTTTCATCATCAAATCCCATGTTTGCAAATTTAAATCTACACGTGCGGGTTTTAGAAGTTTTAAAACAATTACATCTTTTTGTTCTAAGGACTGGTAATCTTCCTTTAACTCCCCTACTTTATAATTTATACCATTTAGCGTGTACTCAAAAGATACGGCTAAAGCCTCATCATCTTGCAGTTTGGTATTTAGAGAAATAAATCCTAGTTCTGGATGAAAAGTAAAATCTCGGCCCTCTTCTAATGCTCTAGCGTTATTGATTTTCTCAAAATCAGAACCTAAAACTAATCCTTGAGTACTAAAGAAAGTGTTTGTATTGTCTGAATTTCTAAAGGTTTTATCACTTTTTATAATTTTATCAAGGCTATTTACACCATTGTTCATATACTTTATGGCATTTGTATCTATACCTACAGCTGGGTTTATAATTTGTGGACTTTGCATGTTTATATCCCTAGCTTCTCCTAAATCTGTAAGGGCTAATACATTACGTAAATTTTGAGTATTGGCATTTGAGTTGGTTATATAGACTTCAACTCTGTTTATTTTAAATCCGTTATTTGGGTTTGTAGGGTTGTTTTTATAGGCTTGTTCAAAAATATCTCTAAAATAATGACCTAAGAAAAAGTGTCTATACGTATCATATTCAGATACGGCAAACTCAAATTCTCTTCCTTGCCCACCGCCTCTTATAAGTAACGTTTCAGACGCCCCTTGTTGGCTAGAGAAAAAAGAAGTTACGCCCACTTTTCCAAATTGCATCACTGTTTTTACTCCAAATAATTTTTGTGCACCTCTAATCAACTGAGTGTTTAGTGGTACAGAAATATTACCTGCTTGTATGTCTCTTAACCAATCTTCTGGTTTTGCCTGATAGGCAATTTTAAGGTTATTATCAAAGTCAAATGTTGCTTTTGTATTCCAATTTGCATTTACTTTTAATCTATCTCCTATGGTACCCAGCAAGTTTAATTGTATTTGCTGATCGAAGTCAAAACCCCCAGTTCTTTGTAAGTTAACAGGCACCACTGGGTTTTCTGTTTTTTGCCAGCGTCCACCAAAGGTTATGGTCACGTTTCCTGCTGGTATAATCTCTACCAATGGGTCTTTTTTAGAGCCTACTTTCCAGCCGCTAAAATTTTGTTCTACCTCTCTTTTTTCTTCTTCTGGAGTTTTAGATATTTTTTTCCAGTGTTGAGACATTAATTGTTGTCTACGGTATTCTGCATAATCTTCTGGAGACATGCTTGAGGGTGGTCTGTACTGAATGGAATCTCCTACAGTTTCTTTTATTTCATACCCAGTTAAATCTTGAGACAAATTTATTTTTGGCTCTATATTGCTAGGCTTTATTAAAAAAGGTGATTTAGATTCGGGATTGTTAATTAGGTCTCCTCTTCTGTCTTTGTATAGGACAGAAGTATCCTTACCAGCATTTTCTATACCAATGATGGTACTGTCTGGAGGTGGGTCTAATGCAAAAGAAGCCAAATTACTTTTTGCTATAGAAAAATAAGATGCGGAACAAGTTCCAAGCGCCGCTAACAATACTATTTGACGAATTCTTTTTTGCACTTATGCTGTTTTCAATGCTAATTTAATGAGTGTTTCTAATTCTATGTCTTGTCCTTTGAGTTTAATAATTGAATCCAAAGTTTTTTCTGCACTTGCTTTTGCCATTCCTAAAGTCACTAATGCTGTTAACGCTTCTTCTTTAACTCTATTGTTCTGGCTGCTATATTTTTCACTACCTTCTACAGGACCTTCTTTTTGGTATTTATCTTTGAGTTCTAAAATAATGCGTTGTGCAGTTTTACCTCCAACCCCTTTTATAAGTTGCACTTTTTTTAAGTCTTCTGCGGCTATGGCTTGTTTTATTTCTGCACTACTCATAGAAGAAAGTGCAGCTAAAGCTGTACTTGGCCCAACACCGCTAATGCTTATCAAATCTAAGAATACTTTTTTTTCTAGCATTGTTACAAAACCAAAAAGCACGTGAGCATCTTCTCTAACTTGCAGATAGGTAAACAACTGACATAAATCTTGATCACCTAATTGGGTATACGTACTTATAGGGATATTTATTTGGTATCCAACACCATTGGCTTCTATGATTGCCATAGAAGCTTCTTTATGTGCTAGTTTACCTTTTATGTATGCAAACATTATTTTATAGATTTTCGCTGTGCATCTACAACAGCTATAGTAATCATATTTACAATATCTCTTACACTACTTCCTTGTTGCAATATATGTACGGCTTTTTTCATTCCTACCAATACTGGTCCTATGGCATCTGCACCCCCCAATTCCATAAGTAATTTATATGAAATATTTCCTGAAGCCAAATCAGGGAAAATAAGCGTATTTACATTATCTTCTGCCAATGAACTAAATGGATACAATTCTTTTTGTAGTTCCGGGTTTAATGCTACGTTAGCTTGCATTTCTCCCTCTACTTTTATGTCTGGTCTACGTGCATTTACCAATTGTAGGGCTGCTGCTGTTTTCTCTGGTATTTCTCCCTTTGCAGAACCAAAATTAGAATAGGATAAGAAAGCCAATTTTGGATCTACATCAAACAATTTTACTGCATCTGCCGTCATTATGGCTATTTCTGCTAATTCTTCTGCATTTGGGTTTATGTTTAAGGTAGTATCAGAAAAGAAATAATTGCCTTTCTTGGTCATCATAATGTACATACCAGCAATTCTATTTATGCCGTCTTCTCTACCTACCATCTGCAATGCTGGTTTTACGGTGGTTGGATAATCTTTTGTTAGGCCAGAAATTAACGCATCTGCTTCTCCTGTTTCTAGCATAGCACAACCAAAATACATCCTATTAGACATTAACTTTGGAGCGTCTTCCCATTTCATGCCTTTTCTTTTTCTCTTGGCGTATAAAATTTCTCCGTAGTCTTCTCTTTTTTTGCGCTCTGCTAATGGATTAATAATTTGGCATGTAAGCAAACTCTCATCTAAATCATGTTCTTTTACAAGCTCTTCTATTTGAGCTCTATCTGCCAAAAGAATAGGTTCGCAGACACCATCTTCTTTTGCAATGGCTGCTGCTTTCAGTATTGAAGCATTGTTTGCTTCTGTAAAAACAACTTTTTTTGGATCTTTTTTAGCTCGTGTAGATAATAGAGAAATTAATCTTTGGTCTATGCCTATACGCCTAAGGAGATCTTCTTTATAGCCTTCCCAATCTTTGATGTGTACTCTAGCCACACCGCTTTCCATGGCAGCTTTTGCTACGGCTGGTGCTATACGAATAATCAACCTTGGATCTAAAGGTTTAGGTATTAAATAATGCTCTCCAAATTTTATGTTGTTGTTTCCATACGCTTGGCTTACAATGTCTGGAACAGGCTCTTTGGTAAGGTCTGCTAATGCTTTTACGGTAGCCAATTTCATGGCCTCGTTTATTTCTGTAGCGCGTACATCTATGGCACCTCTAAAAATAAAAGGAAAACCCAATACATTATTTACTTGGTTAGGATGGTCAGACCTACCTGTGGCCATAATGATGTCTTTTCTTGTTTCTAATGCAAGGGTGTATTCTATTTCTGGTTCTGGATTTGCAAGTGCAAAAACAATTGGCCTGTCTGCCATTGTCAGTAGCATTGCGGGGGTTAGAATATTGCCTGTGCTTAAACCTAAAAAAACTTCTGCACCTTTTAGCGCTTCTTCTAGAGTATAAATATCTTGTGTGGTGGCAAATTCTGCTTTGCTAGGGTCTAAGTTTTCTCTGTCTTTTCTTATAACGCCTTTGCTATCTATCATTATAATGTTTTCCTTTTTTACACCAAGGTCTACATATAATTTGGTACATGATATTGCTGCTGCACCGGCACCATTTACAACTATTTTGGTTTGCTCTATTTTTCTATTGGTAAGCTCTAATGCATTTAACAATGCGGCAGAAGAGATTATGGCTGTCCCATGTTGGTCATCGTGCATTACAGGAATATTCATTTTTTCTCGTAATTCTCGCTCGATTTTAAAGCTTTCTGGTGCTTTTATATCTTCTAAATTTATCCCTCCAAAAGTGGGTTCTAAATTCTTTACTGTTTTTATAAATTCATCTGCATCTTCGCAATCAATTTCAATATCAAAAACATCTATGCCTGCAAATTTTTTAAACAAAACAGCTTTGCCTTCCATCACTGGTTTAGATGCTAAAGGACCTATGTTTCCCAAACCCAAAACGGCTGTTCCATTAGTAATTACACCAACTAAATTGCCCTTGGCGGTATACTTATATACGTCATCTGGGTTTTCGGCAATACGTAAACATGGCTCAGCAACTCCAGGAGAATACGCTAGAGCTAAATCCCTTTGTGTACTTACTGGTTTTGTAGGAACAACTTCTATTTTACCTGGTTGTCCTTGACTATGGTATCTAAGGGCAGCTATTATTTGAGTTTGCTTGCTCATTAATTTTTTGTATGCTAGGATGTGTGAAGTAATATAATTTACAAATATACCGTATAATTATTGTTTAAAAAATAATAGTTAGTGATTTCGGTTTTAGTAAATTAGATTTATGGCTAATTCATACTTGTTCAAAAGTTTATGTAATAGATAGATTTATTTTCAACTGTTCAATTTTATATTTATTTGTCTATCTTTTTTAGAAGCATACTAAAAACTGATATGTTTCTTTTACAACAACTGTCTCCATGTGCCTTTTTTTAGATTGTATTTAAGTGTACTTGGTAGCGATGACCAAAAATATTTATTTATATGTGTTAGAAAACTTGGTTGCATATAACAATTAATAGTACAAGAGGCGCATGCTTTTGATTTACCTGCTTTGTCTCTTTCCTTTTTTACTTCAAAATCAGAATACAAAGTGTATAGATTATCTTCTATTTTAAACTTTTTAAGTCCTAGGTGGTAGCATGGAGTAATTAATTCATTTTCTGGACTAATTACTATTGTGTTTTCACCAGCAAAACAAGCGGGATTTTTAATGTCATTGCCTCCATTTTTTCTTAATTTTATAAATCCTTGGTTTAGGAAAACGTTTTTGAGCTTTCCATATCCGCTCAATTTTTTTAATTGGTCATCAGAAAAATATGCTTCTGTTTTTACACCTTTATAATCAAATAGTGGATTTAGAATAAGTATGAGTTTTTTAGAGACACAAAATTCATGTATTTCAGGAACCTCATCTAAATTTTGAGGAGATATTGTAAACAAAATATCTGGTCTTTCTCCTAGGCTTATGGCTAAATCTATACTTTCCATTAGCTGGTCATAGCAGGCAACATTTCTGGATAAATCATGCTTAGCTTTGTCCAATGAATCCAATGAAAAATGAAGCATATCTATTTTCCCTTTTAGTTCTAAGGCTCTTTTTGAGTATAAAAGCGCATTGGTTGTTAGAGTAGTAATAAACTTCATTTTTTTAGCTAAGGTCAAAAAATGGCCTATTTCTCTGTGCAAAAGCGGTTCTCCTCCAGTAAAATCTATAACTTTCACACCTAATTTTTTTAGATCTATTAAATTTTTTTCAACTTGAGAAAGGGTAACATAAGGTGAGGGCTTCTCCCATATATCACAAAAAGCACATGAAGCATTACACCTATAGGTAACATAGTAATTGCATAATACTGGATGTGATAGTAAAGCTATAGCCACTTTATATATATTAGTTAGAACTTAAGAAAACAATACTCTTTTTAAATATGAGGTTTTACAATTGTTTATTTTAAGATATCGTTTTTGCAAAATTAGATTGTGTCTTTTAGACCTGCGGTTGCAAGTTTCTTATTCTTCTGTTTTTTTTGCCTTAGTATTTTGGCTAAAAAAGCCAAATCACAAAATAGCACCCTAAATAAAAGAACACTTCTCCATTCATTTACACAATAATGATGTAAAGATTGGAGGTCTTCTTTCTAATCGTTTATGAAAGAAAATTCAAGCATCTACATTTTCAATTTTAAATACTTGGCTGTAAATCCAGAATCTGAGTTAGCCAAATCTTCTGGTGTGCCCACAAAACATAAGTTCCCCCCTTTATCTCCGCCATCTGGACCTAAATCTATGACCCAATCTGCGCACTTAATCACTTCTAAATTATGTTCTATAACCATAACTGTATGGCCAGCATCTACTAATGCTTGCATAGAAGCCAATAGTTTTCTAATGTCATGGAAATGCAAACCTGTGGTAGGCTCATCAAATATAAATATGCAATTTTTTGCTTTGTGTTCTTTAGATAAAAAGAAAGCAAGTTTTACACGCTGGGCTTCTCCTCCACTTAAAGTATTGCTAGATTGCCCCAAACCTATGTAACCTAAACCTACTTTTTGCAAAGGCAATATACGGTCTATGATTTTTTTCTCCTCTGCAAAAAAATCAATTGCCTCATCTACTGTAAGGTTCAATACTTCATAAATGTTTAGCCCTTTTTCTATATGCTTTGGCTTGTATTCTACCTCTAGCACTTCGTCTTTGAAACGTTTGCCTTTGCATTCTTCGCAAGTAAGATGAATGTCTGCCATAAACTGCATTTCTACAGTTATTAACCCTTCTCCTTGGCAAGTATCGCATCTGCCCCCATCTACATTAAACGAGAAATGTGCTGGTTTAAAACCTCTGTGTTTAGATAAATCTTGCTCTGTATATAAATTTCTTATTGCATCATACGCTTTTAAATACGTTACAGGGTTAGATCTTGAGCTTTTGCCTATTGGATTTTGGTCTACAAACTCTATGCTTTCTACGGATTTTAATGCTCCTTCTATACCTTTATATTTGGCTTTGGTTTCAGAATATTCTCCAATATGTTTTTTAACAGCTGGATAAAATATTTTGTTTACTAAAGTCGATTTTCCGGAACCACTTACTCCTGTGATGGTTGTAAATATATTTAAAGGGAATTCTACCGTTAGATTCTGTAAATTATTTTCAAAGGCTCCTTTTATGGTGATACTTTGGTTCCATTTTCGTCTGTATTTTGGGATTTCTATGGTTTCTATGCCATTTAAAAATTTGCCCGTATAACTTTTAGTATCCTTAGCAGAATCTTCTACACTACCCTGAAAAATTAAATGCCCTCCTTTAGTTCCTGCTTCTGGTCCAATGTCTATAATTTCGTCCGAAGCACGCATCACATCTTCTTCATGCTCTACTACTATTACTGTATTGCCCAAATCTCTTAATCTGTGTAGCACTTCTATCAGTTTACTGGTATCTCTTGGGTGCAATCCAATGCTTGGCTCATCTAATATATACATAGACCCTACTAAAGCTGAACCTAATGAGGTAGCCAACTTTATACGTTGAAATTCTCCGCCAGACAAAGTACTTGTTAGTCTATTTAAGGTTAGGTATCCTAGTCCTACTTTTTTTATGAACTCTACTCTAGACTTAATTTCTTTTACAATTTTGTTTACTACTTGCTCTTCGTATTCAGTAAAAACTAGATTTTCAAAAAAATGTTCTAGTTGATCCATGGACATCAACACCAAATCTTGAATGTTTTTACCGCCAACTTTTACATAACCGGCATCTTTTCTTAGTCTTGTGCCTCTACAATCAGGGCACACAGTTCTACCTCTATATCTAGAAAGCATAACTCTGTATTGGATCTTGTGAGATTCTGCTTCTAACATGGCAAAAAACTTATTCAATCCTTTAAACTGCTTATTGCCTGTCCATAACAAATCTATTTGCGCTTGGTCTAAATCTTCAAAAGATCTGTGGATGGGGAAATCAAAATCCATAGACACTTTTACGAGTTTATCTTTCCATTCACTCATTTTCTCGCTTCTCCAAGGAGCAATAGCCCCTTCAAAAACACTCATTGTTTTGTCTGGAATGACCAAATCTGTATCTATACCCAAAACATGACCAAATCCTTCGCAGGTTCTACATGCACCGTAAGGGTTATTAAAGGTAAAGAAATTGGTAGTGGGTTCTTCAAAGGTAATGCCATCCAATTCAAACCTATCGTTGTATTCTTTCCTCAATACACCTGGGAAATCTATAATACATGTTCCATGTCCTTCAAAAAACGCTGTTTGAACAGAATCTCCCATTCTGAATTGAAATTCTTCGTCGTTTTGTACAGTTGCTCTGTCTATTAAGATTTCTATTTTAGAATCTGTAGTGGTACTTGGACTTTTTATTACATCTTCTAAAAATGCTGGTTGCCCGTCTACTATTACTCTAGAGTAGCCTTTTTGCATCAAAAGCTCTAATTCTGTAATTAATTCTCTGCCTTGGGCTACTACCAAAGGCGTTATGATCATAAATTTGCTGCCTAGCTCTTGTTTTAAAATAAAGTCTACGGCATCTGATACAGAATTTTTCTTTACTTCTTTGCCAGAAATAGGCGATATGGTACGTCCTATTCTAGAAAACAATAATTTTAGATAATCATAAATTTCTGTGCTGGTACCTACTGTGCTTCGTGCATTTTTGGTGCTTACTTTTTGCTCTATGGCTATGGCTGGCGAAACACCTCTAATGTAATCTACATCTGGTTTTTCCATTCTACCCAAAAATTGTCTGGCATATGAGCTTAAGCTTTCTACATACATTCTTTGTCCTTCGGCGTATAAGGTATCAAAAGCCAAACTAGATTTTCCAGAGCCACTTACTCCAGTGATTACAGTAAGTTTATTTCTTTTTATGGCTACGCTTAAATTGTCAAGGTTATTTACCCTAGCATTTTTAACAATTATATATTCTTTTGGACTTAAGTCGTCGATATTCATGTTTCTTTTTTTCGCTTTAAGAGCTTATAGGATTTAGCTATTAGCAGTTCGTTTTTAGCACTTAGAATCTAGCACTAGCTTTTAGTTATACATAGTTTAGTGGCTTTAAAGAGCTAAAAGCTAATACCTAATAGCTAAACGCTCATTAATTCTTCTTTAATAAATTTACTTGTAAACCCTTCAGTAATTAAAGCTACTTCTTCTGGTGTGCCTGTAGCAACTATGTTGCCTCCTGCATTTCCGCCTTCTGGCCCTACGTCTATGACATGGTCTGCAGCTTTTATGATATCTAAATTATGCTCTATTACCAAAACTGTATTGCCTTTGTCTACCAATCTGTCTAGTACTACCAACAAATGTAGAATGTCTTGAAAATGCAATCCTGTAGAGGGTTCATCTAAAATATACATGGTTTTTCCAGTATCTCTTTTAGACAACTCTGTCGCCAATTTTACACGTTGGGCTTCTCCTCCAGACAATGTAGTTGCATGCTGACCTAAAGTGATATAGCCTAAACCTACATCTTGTAATGTTTTTATCTTCCTGGATATCTTGGGTTGGGATTCAAAAAAATCTACCGCTTGGTCTACAGTTAAATCCAAAACATCAGAAATACTTTTGCTTTTGAAACGTACCTCTAAGGTTTCTCTATTGTACCTTTTTCCTTTACAAGTTTCACAAGAAACGTGTACGCTTGGCAAAAAGTCCATTTCTATTACTTTTACACCTCCACCCTCGCAATCTTCGCACCGCCCTCCTTTTACATTAAAAGAAAACCTACCTACTTTGTAGCCTCTAATTTTAGATTCTGGCATTTGTGCAAAAAGATCTCTAATGTCAGAAAATACACCTGTGTAGGTAGCAGGATTACTTCTTGGTGTTCTGCCAATAGGCCCTTGGTCTACTTCTATGACTTTATCTATGTTTTTTATGCCTTCTATGCTCTTATAAGGCAAAGGCGTTTTTACAGATCTATAAAAATATTTAGATAAAATAGGGTGTAGAGTCTCGTGTATTAATGAGCTTTTTCCGCTTCCTGACACCCCTGTGACACAAATAAATTTCCCTAACGGAAGAGCAAGATCTACATTTTTTAAATTATGCCCAGTTGCCCCCAATAGTTTAATTTCTAATCCGTTGCCCTCTCTTCTGTTTTCAGGAATTTTTACTTTTATTCTGTTATTTAAATATTTGGCTGTAGTAGTATCTTCATTAACCAAACTTGATGGATGGCCTTGTGTTACTACATTCCCTCCTAGTCTGCCAGCACCAGGACCGATGTCTATAAGATAATCTGCTTGCAACATCATATCCTTATCATGCTCTACAACCAAAACAGTATTTCCTAAATCTCTTAAATCCTTTAAGGCTTTGATAAGTTTTGCATTGTCTCTTTGGTGCAAACCAATGCTAGGCTCATCTAAAATATAGGTTACTCCTACTAGCTGTGTTCCAATTTGAGTAGCCAACCTTATACGCTGAGATTCTCCACCCGAAAGTGTACGCAAAGGTCTATCTAGGTTTAGATAACTCAAGCCTACATCTAACAAAAATGTAATTCTCTTCTTGATTTCTTTTAATACTTGAGTTGCAATTATTTTTTGAACAGAGGTAAGCTTATCTTCTACACCGTCTAACCAAATAGCTAAATCATCTAAATTTAGTTTTGCCAGCTGAGAAATGTTTTTATCTAAAATAAAAAAATGTCTAGACTCTATTCTCAAACGCTCGCCATTGCAATCTCTACAGGGTTTTTCGCAAATATAATCTGAATATTGTCTTTTTTGGGCATCTGTACCTTCTGAATAGTGTCTTTTTAGATAAGAAATAATGCCTTCAAAATTGTATTCATAGGGTACTGTTTTGCCACCAGAACTTTTTACCATTTGGATGTATTCTCCACCAAAGAGTATAAGATCTAAGCACTCTTTTGGGAAATTATCAATTGCCGTTATGGTATTTACATCATATACGGAACAAATTTTTTCTATCTCTGTAAAAACCCAAGCCTTTCTATATTCGCCAAGTGGAGCAAACGCGCCTCTTAAAATGGTAAGACTAGAATCTGGAATAATGGTTTCTGGGGTAAACTCTTCTATTATTCCTAAGCCGTTGCATGTAGGGCAAGCTCCATAAGGAGAATTGAAAGAAAAATTATTTGGAGATGGCTCGTCATACGAAATTCCATTTTCTGCATCCATTAAATTTTTAGAAAAATAATGCAGTTTTTTGGCTTCATCCATTACACAAATGACCTCTTTCCCTTGTTTCAAAGCAAGTTGTACAGATTGACTTACACGAAGCCTATCCTCTTTTTCTGGTACAATTCTATCTATAACAATTTCTATATCATGTATTTTGTACCTATCTAGTTGCATCCCTGGTACGAGCTCTATAACCACACCATCAATTCTGGCTTTGGTAAAGCCAGATTTTCTTATTTGCACAAATAGCTCTTTGTAATGTCCTTTTCTGGCTCTTACAACGGGTGCCAACAATATAATCTTTTGGTTCTCAAACTGATCTAAGATGGAGCTAACAATCTGCTCTTCAGATTGTTTTATCATTGGTTTGCCACTTATGTAAGAGTGTGCCACGCCTGCTCTAGCATAGAGCAAACGCATAAAATCATATATTTCTGTAGATGTACCAACTGTAGATCTTGGATTTCTGCCTGTGGTTTTTTGTTCTATAGCTATTACCGGACTTAAGCCCTCTATTTTATCTACCTCTGGCCTTTCCATATCGCCTATAAAAGACCTAGCATAGGCAGAAAAACTTTCCATGTACCTTCTTTGTCCTTCGGCATAGATGGTATCAAAGGCCAAACTAGATTTTCCAGAACCACTTACTCCTGTAATAACCACCAACTGGTTGCGAGGTATATTTACTGAAATATTTTTCAGATTGTTTTCCCTTGCTCCGTAAACTTCTATAAATTCTTGCTTATCCAATGTGTATAAAATATGCTAATTTGTAAATATAGCCAAGTATAGCTGTATTAACAATGAGGTGCTGCAATAAGTTTTAGTTAGATTTGGTTGGTTGTACATTCCTGATTTTTAAGATTTTTTTTTGATTTACAAACAAAAGTAACTTATTAATGACCCCAACTAAACAGGTATATATAACCAAAAAATTAAGTTGTTTTCTAAAACGTGTAAAAAAATAAAAAATATGTGTTTATTACTTTAAAAAAACCATAATTTAGTTTCTTATACAATTTAAACAGTAAAATAAATGAAAAACAAAGTTTTGATAGGCGCATGTGCCTTATTTGGTGTTGCAATGATTGCTTTTGGAATAAATAAATTAGTTCCGTTTATTCCAATGCCTGAGCTTTCGGCTGAACAAGTTGCCGTCTTTGGTGCTTTCGGCACCATAAAATGGCTTATGCCCTTAGTAGGAATAGCAGAAATAGTTGGGGGGTTACTTATAGCAATTCCAAAAACACGTGCATTAGGTGCTCTAATTATTTTTCCTGTAGTAGTTGGAATTTTTGTGCACAATGCTGTTTTTGAGCCAGAAGGTCTTGGCTTGGCTGGATTCTTTTTGTCGGTAAATCTTTGGGCAATTGTAGATAGCAAAGAAAAATATACTCCTATGATTGGTTAATACCAAGAATCATTTAAAAAAAGGATTGTAACTTATTTTATTACAATCCTTTTTTTTAAATTTTTTCTATCCTATCATTCAAAAACTATTTTTCTTTTACAGTTTTTTACATTCACTTTCAAATTGATCTGATTCTGCCTGTATTAATTTTATAAATTCATTGTCTTCTAAAGCACCTAGTACTTCATTCATTTCTTCTTTAGAATCATACATCATGGCTCTAAAGCTATTTTGATAATCTTTGGCTCTTGTTTCGAAGGTATTTTTAGCAATGTGTTTTTGAGTAGCTATTGCAATATCTAAAAGCAACCTAAAATCTACCTCAGTTACTTTACTTGCATCTATATCTGCAATTTCTAACATAGAGGCAACTGCATGTGCTGTTTTTTGTGTCGAATACTTATCTTGTACAGTATTATAAGCCAAATGAAGAGTTTCCCAAGAATCTATCTTTCCAGTTTTAATGTCTTTTTTAATGCTCTCTAAGGCATTTTTATCCATTAACTGCCCACCTATATTTATAAATTTCTTACGTTCTGGGTTATAAAATTTAGTTTTTATGGTGTCTAATCCATTTAAATTTTCAGCTTTGCAGTGATCTAATAAATTTTTAATTCCATAAAGTACTACCATATCTTTGTAGATTTGGTATGCTTTCACCGCTTTTAAAATTATTACTTTTCTTTTAGAGTTTTCTACACCAGAGGCTAATATTTCTAGCATTTCTACTTCTTTGGAATTGGTTTGTAGCTGTTGTTTGCCAATTTCTCTAAAATTATCCGCGTCAAGCCCTTTTGATTTTGTATATGCTTTTCCTATGGCAATTTCTATAAGTTCTAAGGCTTCAAAAATTTCATTTACAGTATCTGGGGCAAGAAAGTCTTGTTCTATTTTTATAGATTTATCAAACCTTTTGTCTCTTTGGGTGTATTTCCAACTATTTCTTGCTAGAGCGTACATATTGTACATAAACCAATAGCCTGGCATAATTTCTAATGCTTCTTTGGCATCATTATTACTTACTAGTGAAAAAGGGAATTGTATGTTTAACTCTGCAGGAAAATCTCCTTTAGAAAGCAAAATAAACGAGGCAAATTTAGAATTATGTTTCAAACTTACACATAAACCTGGCCAAAATCCTCTTCCAGCCAAAAGTTCTCCGTCTGCTGCTCTAGAATTATGATTAGAACCAATAGTTGCACCGGCAGCAAGGTTTGTTTGTCCCAAAAGAGTGGATGCACATAAAAATGAATTGTTATGGTGTTGCTCGTGGAATGGATAAATAAAAGAATTTAAAACCTCACAACAAGAAATGGTAGAATTGTCTCCTAAGTAAGAATTGATTAATCTAGCTCCATATTTTAACTGGCTACTTTGCCCCATCACAAAACGTACAGCTTTTACACCATAAAATATTCTGCAACCCAACCCTATTATTCCATTTACAAGTTCTACACCTTCTCCTATTTGGGTTCTAGCATCAGAACTACTGTTTACAGTAAGGTTTTTTAGTTTGTTGGCACCATTTATATATGCTGCTTCACCTATGTTTACATCCTTTACTAAAATGGTATTTTTTATAATCGTTTGACTACCAATTTTGCCATAATGTCCTCTATTGTCATCAAATTTATTGGCTGTAAACAGTTCAAAACAAGACATTAACTGCTTATCTCCTCTGAATTTAGACCACAAAAAAATATCTGATGCCAATATTCCATTAAAAGGAAATACTGATCTGCCGCCATTTTCATTTCCTAATTCTAACTTTATTCTTGAACTTTCTAACTCTCCTTTTTTAATTATTCCGTTGCCAAATTTAGCAACAGATGTAGTTATTAACTCTTTGACATTAAAAATTATACACTCTTCTTCTATTTGATAATGAGCTATGTAACTCACATTATTTATAGATACATTGTCTCCTATGTCACAAGAAACTAGAGTGGCATCATAAATACCAACTGGCACTTTTAAATCATGATACTCTAGGTAAAAATTTTCTAGTTTTCCTATTCTTACCAATCCTATAAAACGAACTCTTTTTACTTGCTTTGGATTAAAACCATCAGTGACTAGTATATTATCCCAATTATCTGAATGGTTGGCATTATTTACTAGCTCTTCTATTTCTGATATTTCTAGATTTCGGTATTTTTGTTTGGTATTTACCTCTCTGAGGTAGTATTCATCTTTTCCAGGCGGTATAAACTCTGGCGAAACAAAATTAAAGCCCATTTCTTCTATGGGTCTTTTGATGAATTTAATCATGGAATAAAGTAATTTTTTATAAAAAAACTAAGCAACTATCAGACCATCTTTATGGTATCATAGTTGCTCAAGTCAGGAATTAAATATAAATGTTTTCTATTTTTTATAAGAATTATAACAAAACAAAATTTATTCTACAGTTACAGATTTAGCTAAATTTCTTGGCTGATCTACGTTATAGCCTTTAAGCACACCTACATGATAAGAAAGAATTTGCAAAGGAATTACATTTATCAATGGAGCCAACACTTCATCTGTTTCTGGTACAAAGATAACTTCATCGCACATATTAGCTACAGAAAAGTCTCCTTCTGTAACAATGGCTATAACTTTACCGCTTCGTGCTTTTACCTCCTGTATATTGGATACTACTTTTTCATAATGTTTGTCTTTAGTAGCAATAAATATAGATGGCAAACTTGGCTCTATCAAAGCAATAGGCCCATGTTTCATTTCAGCTGCAGGGTATCCTTCTGCATGTATGTAAGAAACCTCTTTCAATTTCAATGCCCCTTCTAAGGCTACTGGAAAATTAAAACCTCTACCTAAAAATAAACAACTTGTTGCATCTTTGTATTTTTTGGCAATTTCAAGAATGGTATCGTTGAGTAAAAGCGTTTTTTTGATTTTTTCTGGTATGAGCACCAATTCTTCTATTAGCTGGTTAAACCTTTGAGAAGTTAGCGTACCTTTTCCTTGTCCTATTTTAAGTGCTATCATTGTAAGCACAGTAAGCTGCGCAGTAAACGCCTTTGTGCTTGCAACGCCTATTTCTGGGCCTGCATGTGTATAAACACCTGCGTGTGAGGTTCTTGGAATTGAAGCTCCTACTGCATTGCACACACCTAAAATCAAAGCGCCCTTTTCTTTTGCCATTTCTATGGCCACCAGGGTATCTGCTGTTTCGCCAGATTGAGAAATAGCTATTACTACATCTCCTTTTTCAATAACAGGGTTTCTATATCTAAATTCAGAAGCATACTCTACTTCTACAGGTATTCTACAAAGATCTTCTATAAGGTATTCTGCCACTAAACCAGCATGCCACGAAGTTCCGCAGGCAACAATGATGATTCTTTTGGCATTTTTTAATTCTTCTTCATATTTATGAATGCCTCCTAGGGTAAGCTCGTAGGTCTCTTTATTTACCCTTCCTCTTAAACAATCAAAAACAGAGTTTGGTTGGTCATAAATTTCTTTTAACATGAAGTGTTCATATCCTCCCTTTTCTATTGCCTCTAATTTTAGATCTAAGGTTTGTATGTATGGAGTAATTTCTTCGTCTTTCAGGTTTGTTAAAATAAGCTCATCTTTTTTGATGATGGCAATTTCATAGTCATTTACATACACTACTTCATTAGTGTATTCTATAATAGGTGTAGCATCTGAAGCCAAATAATGTGCATTTTTACCTACACCTATAACTAGTGGACTTCCTTTGCGTGCTGCAAAGAGTGTGTCTGGGTATTCTTCAGATACAATAACTATTACATAGGCTCCAATTACTCTTTTAAGAGCAATTTTAATTGCTTTTTGCAATGTACAGTTGTTCTTTTTTAATATCTCTTCTATAAATTTAAGCAATACCTCACTATCTGTTTCGCTTTGAAAAGTGTAGCCTTGCTCTAACAATTCTTTTTTTAGAGAGTCATAGTTTTCAATAATTCCATTATGAATCATTGCCATCTTACCATCTGTAGATACATGTGGGTGAGCATTTCTGTCAGAAGGCACACCATGGGTAGCCCAACGTGTGTGACCGATACCTATAGAGCCGGCCATAGATTTGGTTTGACAAAACTCTTCTAAGTCAGCAACTTTCCCTTGTTTTTTTTGAACATTAAGGGTTTTATCTATCAAGGCTACCCCAGCACTGTCATACCCTCTGTATTCTAGCCTCTTAAGTCCTTTAAGCAAAATTGGATAGGCTTCTTTTTCGCCTACGTACGCCACTATTCCACACATACACTAATTATTTTATAACAAATTTAAAAACAATTGAATCTAAAACTAAATTTATACTCTTTATTGCTGACTGATTTTTATTTGTATCAGAAACGTACTCAAGCATAATTTTCTATATACCCTTCTAATCCTATTTCTGTTCCTTTACCAACTGCTTTAAACGTCCATTGGTTGCCTTCTCTTTTTAAACAACAAAACTCTAAATCTGTGGCCTGCTCAAAGCTATTTTCTAAATCAAACCTTAGTATTTCAATGCCAGACTGTAAATCAATAATTCGTAAATAAATATTACAAACCATTCCAAAATTTTGTTTTTTTAGCAGTCCTTGGTGTATTGTGGTTATGACTACTATTTCTGTCACTTGGCTTTCTACTTGGCTAAGGTTTAAAACAATCATTTCATCATCGCCTTCGCCTGCAGTAGATCTATTGTCTCCAGTATGCTCTAAGGATCCTAAGGGAGATTTAAGGTTGTTGTAATAAATGAAAAAGTCATCACTTGGTATTTTCCTGTTTTCGCCAAGCATAAAAACTGATGCGTCTAAATCTAATTCAGGTTCTAATAAGTCCCACCCTAATCCAATCATTATTTTATTTATCTTAGGCGCTAAATCTGAAAGCAGGATGGTGTCTCCTTGTTTTAATTCTATGGATCTATTAGGCATTACATATTATTTTTAAAGCTAATCTTAAAGGCAATAAACTTTACAATTCTTGTTTTAGTAAAAGTAAGAGGCTTTTAGGCTTTTTATTACTTTCAACGCAATTTTATTATGTAAGGGTATAAATATTATTTTTTCCTATAAAAAAATGAGGTATTAGATGATATCTCCACACTAAAAGAGTATGGTTTTGAACATAAAACCCTTTGGGGAAAAAGAAATATTTACAACTAAATAAGCTTATCAAATGAACCTTTTCTTTTAAATAAAATCAAAGAATAAATTACGGTTTATAATTTAAAAAACATCTATTGCAACCAATTATTTATTTTAACGTTTAGCTAGCAGCAGGCTTGAAATATTTAAATAATAGAATTATGAAAAATTTATTTGAAAACTCATTTGTTGACTTAGCATTTATAGCTTGTGTAATTGTAGCCTCAATACTTTTTATAGCCTTTAAGTTTTTTGTCTAACCAATAAAAGAATAGTATCTTGCTACTTGATTTAATGACATTGCATGCATACTAATTCTATATCTCTTACTGATTTAAATACTTTTGGGTTAGAAATATCTGCCTCTGAACTTATAGAAATAAATTCTGAAAAAACCCTTTTAGAAAACTTGGCATATATAAGAAGCCAAAAATTTCTTATTTTGGGAGGTGGAAGTAATCTTTTGTTTACCAAAAATTTTGATGGATTAATAGTATTGAATAGAATAAAAGGGATTAAACTGTTAAAAAAACTAGAAAATGAATTTATAGTAGAAGTAGGCGCTGGCGAGCTTTGGCATGATTTTGTGCTTTTTTCTTTAAAAAATAATTGGTTTGGCCTAGAGAATCTCTCTCTTATTCCTGGTACTGTAGGGGCTACGCCTATACAAAACATAGGCGCATATGGTGTAGAAATTGTAGATGTCTTAGACTCTGTAGATTTTATAGACATAGAAACAGGTAAATTGCATACCTTAAGCAACAAGGAATGCATGTTTGGTTATAGAGAAAGTATTTTTAAAAATGAATTAAAAGGTACTTTTATTATTACCAAAGTAAGGTTTAAATTAGAAACTTTGCCTAATTTAAAATTAGAGTATGGAGCAATAAAAGAAACCTTAAAAGAAAGGGAAATATCTAATCCCACGCCAAAAGATGTAAGTGATGCGGTGATATATATAAGAAGCACCAAATTGCCAAACCCCAAAGAAATAGGAAATTGCGGTTCTTTTTTTAAAAATCCTTTGGTAAGTGTATCATTATTTAATCAGTTAAAAATAAAATACCCTTTGATTCCTTCTTTTTATGTAGATGAAAACCATGTAAAAATACCTGCTGCATGGCTTATAGACCAACTTGGTTGGAAAGGAAAAACGATTGGTAAAATTGGTGTGCACAAAAATCAAGCATTGGTTTTGGTAAATTATGGCGGAGGTTCTGGCGAAGAAATAAAAAACTTGGCTTACAAAATTATAGAATCTGTGCATACAGCCTACGGTATTTTGCTTACACCAGAAGTAAATATTGTGTAATTCTTTTTATGCTGTTAAAGCACATAAAAAGAATCTTTTCTAACCTGTTTAAATGCCACGAAATTTTAAGTGTCTTTTTCAAAGCATGTTTAAAATTTACACCCTTAGCAACTGCGTTTTATTCTCTCAAGAAATTTTTTATTTATTCTCAAAACCCTTTTTTAGCTTTGAGCAAACCAAAAAGTAAACAAAACTATTTTTATGATTACCTTTGCTTCTATGATAGAAATAGGCAATACCCTTATAAGTGATGATGTGGTACAAAAACAATTTGTGTGCAATTTGTCTAAATGCAAGGGTGCCTGCTGTGTAGAAGGAGATTTGGGCGCTCCTTTAGAAGATGATGAAATAGAAATTTTAGATGAAATATACGAAACCGTAAAACCATACCTAAGGCCAGAGTCTGTGGCATCTATAGAATCACAAGGAGCATGGGTATTGGATAGATTTAACGAATATTCCACCCCATTATTAGAAAATCA